>CAYYKC010000005.1:32484-49629 GCA_964471605.1 uncultured Akkermansia sp.
CCTCGGCGGTGCTATTTACGGTGGTTCGCAGGTAACCCTTTCCGGTAACGGCAGCGTGATGTTCAAGGAGAACAGCGCGTATTATCGTGGTGGTGCCATCTATTCACCGGGAACGGTTCATATGTCCGGTAATGGCAGCGTGGAGTTCTCTGAAAATACGGCAAAGTACGGCGGTGGTGCGATTTGGAGTAGCTCAACGGTAACGATTAATAATCACGCCGGAGCTGTCTTATTCCGAGGAAATGCGGCGTCTTCCTCCACTTATGGCGGCGGTGCCGTCTATGCAGGTTACGGTGTTACCTTGTCGCACAACGGCAGCGTGGAGTTTGCTGAAAATTCGACGGCTTACAGAGGCGGTGCTATCTTGGGTAACTCGGTGTTACGCAATAACGGCAGCGTGGAGTTCTGTGCCAATTCTTCCGTTGGATATGGCGGCGCGATTTATACCTCCGGTTCTGTCACGATAGCCGGAAATGATGAGGTGGCGTTCGCCCGAAATGTGGAGAAAAGCGATTCGAACTATCGTCTCCGCAGCCTGTATCTGGCGGGCGACAGCAGTACGGATAAACTGACATTGTCCGCCGGGAAGGGGCAGAGCATTAGCTTCTATGATTCTATCTATATGGGGGCAAGCGGTAGTGTTGAGCTCAATGCTGACTACCAGGATGCCGATGGTGTGGCCCAGAAGGCGAGTGGTACTATCCTCTTCAGCGGTGCGACAACGGAGGATGACCTGAAGACGGCGAAAAACGGTGTTGCCGGGACGGAAGAAGAAATTCTCAACTCCCGCACCAGCGAGATTAACAGCGCGGCGACGTTGTACGGCGGCACGCTGCAGGTGCAGGACAAGGCGGTGCTGAATCTGAATGGCGGGCTGACGGTGACTGAAAGTGGGACGGCAACAATGCAGGTACAGAAAGGCGCGACACTCAACCTGTCTGCTATGACGATAGCTGAAAACGCGCAGGCAAGTATTGAGGTAAGCGGCGGCTCCGCCATGACGGCAAGTGGGCAGGTGAGTGTGGCAGAGGGTGGATTGGCCTCGCTGAAGGTGCAGGAATCAGAGGTGAACTGGAACGGAGGCCTGACAATAGCCGCAGGAAGTACGGCAACAATGCAGATACAGGATGGTGCGGCTTTCAACCTGTCTGCTATGACGATAGCCGAAAATGCGCAGGCAACATTGGAAGTAACAGGCGGTTCTGTAATGACGGCAAGCGGGCAGGTGAGCGTGGCTGCGGGCGGTCTGGCCTCGCTGAAGGTGCAGGATTCCAAAGTGAATTGGGAAAAGTCATCGCTGGTTCTGTCTGCCGGGAATCGCATCGAATTGCAGGATAATGCCGAATTCAACCTGTCTGCCATGACGATAGCCGAAAATGCGCAGGCAACATTGGAAGTAACAGGCGGTTCTGTAATGACGGCAAGCGGGCAGGTGAGCGTGGCTGCGGGCGGTCTGGCCTCGCTGAAGGTGCAGGAATCAGAGGTGAATCTGGGTAGCAACGCCTTGGCGCTGACAAGCGGCAGTCTGGTGGAGTTGCAGAATGGTGCCTCTCTCAGCCTGAGTGAGCTGACGGTGGCCGCCGGGGCAGAGCTGAAAGCGGGTGGGTATATTGCCCCCGTTGCAGAGGCGGCCAAACCGGTGGCGTTCTCGTTGGATAGCATAGAGTCGGACACCCCGATTGTCAACACCGGATCCGTGAATCACGTGGAGGGTAATCTGCGCCTGTCCGGCGGTTCTACGCTGAACCTGCAGGATTCGTATCTGACGGTATCGGGTGATCTGGTGCTGGATGTGACCGCCGAATCCGAAAAAGTGGTGGTGGAACTGACACCCGGCATTGCCAAGGATGAGTTGAGTCAGGTGGTTCTCTTTGAGGTGGCAGGCGCTGTGACCTTCGGAGAGAATGGCACGGCAAGCGATTCGAACGTGGTCTATTACCAGTTTGCGGAGGATTATTTCACCGGCGACTGGATTAGTCAGGACACGTGGCTGGTGTATGACCGCAATACGAATCTGGTGTATCTGGAGGGTGTCAACATCATCGCCTCTGTCCCCGAGCCGACTTCATCCATGCTGGGTCTCATGGGGCTGGTGGCATTCACGCTCCGCCGCAGGAGGAAATAAGAGCTGTTTTCTTAGCCGAAAAACGATAAACAAAGCCGCCGGGGTAGGGGGAAGCCTCTCTCCCGGCGGCGTGCTGTTGGTGGGGGCATAACGATTCATTCGTTGTGCCGTGCGCCTCAGAGCGCAAGGCAGTCACGCATCTCTATCAGACGGCAGATGACATCCTCAATCACGTTGGCGGGACAGGAGGCTCCGGCAGTGACCCCCACACGAAGCGTGCGCGCTTTATCGCTTACAGCCTCCGGAAAAGGTTGCTGAACCTCCTGCTTGAGCTTCAAATCATAACAACGCACACAGGAGAGACTCTCCAGACAATCCGCTGCCTTGACAAAGAAAGTCGGCACCTTGCGAGCAGCAATATGTGCCAAGTGCGTGGTATTGGAGCTGTTGTAACCGCCGATGATGAGCATGACATCCAGCGGCTCTTCCAACAACTCAAAGAGCGCATTCTGCCTGTCCTGAGTCGCACCGCAGATGGTGTCAAACATGTGGAAACGATCATCATTCCCATCCCGCTCCACGACGGCAGCTCTCAGCATCGACTGAATATGTGCCGTTTCGCTCTTGAGCATGGTCGTCTGATTGGCTATGCCGATGGTCTGCAAGTGCACATCCGGGTCGAATCCGGGGGAACAGGCTTGGGCAAAATGTGCCAGAAATGCTGCCTTATCCCCTCTTCCCTGAATGTAATCCACCACGATTTGAGCATCAGCCTCGTCAAAAACAACCACGAAATTACCCTGTTCATCCGCACCGCGCGACTGCGATGACGTGGCCAGGCTTTCCTCATGACGCGCCTTGCCGTGGATGATGCTGGTAATCCCGGCAGCAGCATAGGTTTTCACCCTCTGCCAGACCTTGATGACATTGCCGCAAGTGCTATCGACCAGCACCACTCCTTTTTCATCCAGCAGTCGCCGCATGGGAATGGTTACCCCGAATGCGGGCATGATAACCACATCCTCCGGCAGCAATGAATCATACTCCGGTGCATCCAGCCGCCACGGGAGATGGAGCAATCCCATCTCATCGAGCCGGGCATTCACCTCCGGATTGTGGATAATCTCACCAATAAGCCAGATACGCCGCTCCGGAAACATGCGGCAGGTGGCGTAGGCTATCTCGATGGCGCGTTTCACACCATCGCAGAAACCGAA
Organism: uncultured Akkermansia sp.; assembly: GCA_964471605.1. Classification (GTDB taxonomy): domain Bacteria; phylum Verrucomicrobiota; class Verrucomicrobiia; order Verrucomicrobiales; family Akkermansiaceae; genus Akkermansia. Next base: position 35,767 of record CAYYKC010000005.1, read on the forward strand.
AGCGGAAGCAAGGCGCAAATGCAGTCCGGGCAGCTCCAGCACCCCGCCGTCGGCACGGATTTGGTCTACCAGTTCACTCTGATAACGCCGCACATCCTCCCGCACCTGAATCATCACCTCAGGGCGGCGCACATTTACCAAACGACCTTTTGCTGCCATGTATCAGTCCACCTTGATATTCAACGCCTCATACGCCAGCATCTGGCAGCCGCGCAAATCCATCTTGCCCGTGGGCAGCACCGGAATGGCTTCCACCGGGATGATTTCACGCGGGCACCACAGGCGCGGCAAGCCCTGCTCCACCATGTGAGCACGAATCGCATCCAATGCATCGGAGAGCTTCGAATGATGTACTGCGGAAAGCAGCACCAGCGCCTCACCCTTCTGTGCATCCGGCACCCCCATCACCGCCACGGCACGACCGGTAAAGCCCTCCGGCACGGTGACAAACTCTTCAATTGCCTGCTCCACCACCTCATGGGGCACCATCTCACCGGCCACCTTGGAGAAGCGGGAGCGGCGACCGCCCAGCGTCAGGAAGCAGTTCAGATTCACGCTACCCAAATCCCCCGTTTTGAACCATCCGTCACGGAAAATTTCGGCATTCAAATCATCACGGCCGATATAGCCCTTGAACACGTTAGCGCCCTTGAACCAAATCATACCGCGCTCGGAAAGCGGCAGCTCCTTGTCATCATCATCCGGGTCGGTTATCTTCACAGCCAGCCCGGGCATCACATGCCCGATAGAACCGGGCAGATAGCTGGATACATACCAAGGCTGATCCGGTGTGGGTCCGACATCATCCAGATTCGCCCCGCAGACGGGAGCCGTTTCCGTGAGGCCATAGCCCTCCGATACCCGGGCATTGCACTTCGCCAGGAATTCATCCACCAGGCCCTGCTGCAGCTTTTCAGCCCCGGTCACAAAGTACTGCACGCTGTCATAATTGGTCGGCGTGGCACGGCGCAGCATCCCGCGCGCAAAGGTGGGGGTCGTCACCACCAGTGAGCACTTGTACTTCTCTATCAGCTCATTGATTCGCTTGGCATCCAGCGGCGACGGATAAGTAACCATGCCATAGCCGTATACCGGCGGCAGCATGGTGGTCACGTTCAGGCCGAAGCTGTGGAAAATCGGCAGACTGGCCAGGAAAGCCGAACCGACAGGCGGATTCACCTTACTGAGCAACTGAGCCATATTGGCCACCAGCATGCGGTGGGTCATGCTCACGCCCTTGGGCTCGCCGGAAGAACCGGAGGTGAACAGCAGCGCCGCCTCATCATCGCCCTTACGCTTATCAATATCGAACATCTTGGCAATCAGCGACATGGGAGCCACCTTGGCCACACCCACCCAGTAGGCAATCTTCGGCATACCAATCCCCTTGAGCGCCTTATCCAGATGGATAATCCGGTCATTCTTCGGCCAGGGGAACTGCGGGAGCTTGCTCATGAACGCCCGGGCGGTAATGAACTTATTGATACCGCTCTGCCGCACAATCGCCGCAAAGGCTGCATCGGACGAGGTGTAGTTGATATTCACCGGCACAATTCCGGCCAGCAAACAGGCGTAGTTCGTCAGCACACCACCCTTTCCGGGAGGCAGAATCACACCCACACGCGGTTCGGCCACATTCTTCTTCAGCCAACGGGCAAAGGCCATGGATACCCCCAGCAGCTTACCATACGGAAGCCGCGTCTCATCCATACCGTCCACCAGCTCAATATCTGAATACTTTCTTAGCCCCTCCACAATGAGTCGGGTAAGCGATTTATCCAGCAGCGGCAGCTCATCAAACGCCTCTGCGGAAGCCTCCATCCATGCCTGCAAAAGGCGCTCGCCGGTCTGAGGGCCGGAGGCAAGCTTAGGCAGAATCCGCACCACGGCGCGGTCATACTTACTGTCAGAGGTAAAGGCCTGACGAACATCATCGCGATAGAAGCCCACAAAAATCGGCACCGGGGCAATATGCAGAGCAGCCAGATGCATCATGAACGGCATGGGCACGTCAGAGAGACACCCCAATGCCTGATTCGGGCGTCCCGGCACATACAGGATATCCAGCCCACGCTGCAACACCTCCAGCAGCCGCTCACGCAGCGTACGGCTATCGCTCTTGCGGAAGTTGAAGCTCAGCACCTCAGCACCGGTCGCCTTCATCTTCTTCATGACAGGCTCCTGCGGCAGGAACGAATCTTCTACCAGAAATGCAAGATTTTCCGCTCCTCCCAACATCTTGATAACAGTCTGCAAAGCCTGCACATCCAGACGATTAGGGATATAAATAGACGGTTGGGCGCAGCGTTCCTCTGCCCCGCAAATGCGTACAGTTGCCATAACGTTGATATTATAGCATACTCTAAGTTGTTGTCAACAATCAATGAACATATCCGCAGAGCCCCACACACTTTTCCGCAGTCGAGGCGGTTCAGGCAACCCGAAAATACGTCATTTCCCCGAAAACACTTGATTTACCGCGCTCCGGCAAGTAAAATCACGCGCATGACGAACGAGGAAACCAAGAAAGACTTCATCCGCGACATGGTGGCGAAGGATCTGGCAGAGGGATACTGCAGCGTCCCCATCACACGCTTCCCCCCGGAGCCTAACGGCTACCTGCACATCGGCCACGCCAAGGCCATTTGCCTGGACTTCGGACTGGCGCAGGAATACGCCCACCTCGGGGCTGTCTGCCACCTGCGTTTCGATGACACCAACCCCTGCAAGGAAGATATCGAGTTCGTCAACTCCATTCAGGAGGATATCCGCTGGCTGGGTTTCGATTGGGGCGAGCAGCTGTACTGGGCTTCCAACATTTTCGATTTCTACTACGACTGCGCCATTCATCTGATTAAGAACGGTCTGGCCTATGTGGATGAGCAGGACCGCGAAACCATGCGTCAGCAGCGCGGCGACCTCCGCACTCCCGGCATTCACTCCCCCTACCGCGACCGCTCCGTGGAGGAAAACCTCGCACAGTTCGAGGCGATGAAGGAGGGCAAGTTTGCCGAGGGCGCCGCTGTGCTCCGAGCCAAAATCGACATGGCCAGCAGCAACATGAACATGCGCGACCCCGTCATCTACCGCATTTCCTACGACCACCACCACAACACCGGCAACAAGTGGTGCATCTATCCCATGTACGACTTTGCCCACCCGCTGGAGGACGCATGGGAACACATCACGCACTCGCTCTGCACGCTGGAGTTTGAAAACCACCGTCCGCTCTACGAATGGGTCATTGATAACTGCCCCGTTCCCGCCAAACCCAAACAGCGCGAATTCTCCCGTCTCAACATCACCTACACCGTCATGAGCAAGCGTAAACTGCGCCAGATGGTGGAAGAAGGCTATGTGGCCGGTTGGGATGACCCCCGCATGCCCACCATCTGCGGTATGCGCCGCCGTGGCTACCCCGCGCGGGCCATCGTGGACTTCTGCGAGGGCGTGGGTATCACCAAGTTCAACGGCAACACCGATGTGGCACGTCTGGAAAATGCCGTGCGCGGCGAGCTGAACGCCAACGCGGAGCGCCGCATGGCGGTACTCAAGCCGCTCAAGCTCGTGCTCACCAATGTTCCCGCCGACTTCGAGGAGGAAGTGGAAGTCATCATCAACCCGGAAAAGCCGGAATTGGGCAACCGCAAGGTCACCCTCACCCGCGAGGTCTGGATTGACCGCGATGACTTCATGGTCGACCCGCCCAAGAAATACAAGCGCCTGAGCCCCGGTGCCTGTGTCCGCCTGCGCGGCGGCTACTGCATGATTTGCACCGGGTACGAAGCTGATGCTGAAGGCAATGTGACCGAGGTGCGAGCCGAAATCATCCCCGGCACCATCGGGACTAACCCGCCGGAGGGCATCAAGTGCAAGGGAGCCATCCACTGGGTATCGGCCAAATACGGCGTGAAAGCCGAGGTACGTCTCTACGACCGACTGTTCAAGGATGAAGCCCCGGATGCCAATCCGGAAAGCTTCCTGGCCTCGCTGAATCAGGATTCCCTCACCGTCATCACCGATGCGGTGGTGGAACCGGCTCTGGCTGCCGCGCCCAATGAGTTCCTGTGCCAGTTCGAGCGCACGGGCTATTTCGTGGCCGACCGCTACGACCACAGTGCCGAGCATCCCGTGTTCAACCGGGCTGTCGGGCTGCGTGATTCCTGGGCAAAGATGAACAAATGATATACGCCTCATGAAGCACATCGAATTCACAGCCACCAACGGCACGTTCGATATCAACGATTTCATCAATCGCTGCGATGCCGCCGCCATGGGCGAAGAACTTCCCCCGGCTCCCGCTCCGGAGCCGGTAAAGGAAGATGCCCCACCCGGCTCCGTGCCTGTGGCTGATGGCACAGACCCCATCATCTACTCCCCGCTGGAGGAGGTGATTGAGGAGCTGCGTATGGGCAGGCTCATCCTCATGACGGACGATCCTCATCGTGAGAACGAGGTAGACATGGTCTGCGCCGCCCAGTTCGCAACGCCGCAGAATGTCAACTTCATCGCCACGCATGCGCGCGGCCTCATCTGTGTCCCCATGGCGCATGAGCGTGTGGATTCCCTGGGACTGCCCATGCAGGCCCAGCACAACACCGAAAAACACCACACCGCCTTTACCGTGAGCGTGGATGCCAGGGAGGGAATCACGACCGGCATCAGCGCCTATGAACGCTCCATCACCACTATCAAGCTGGCGGATCCGCGTTGCACACCGGATGATTTTGTACAACCCGGCCACTGCTTTCCGCTGCGGGCAGTGGAGGGCGGTGTCATCCGCCGCGCCGGACACACCGAAGGCACCGTGGATTTGCTGCGCATCGCCGGCATGGAACCCGTGGGGGTATGCTGCGAAATCATGAAGGATGACGGCACCATGGCCCGACTGGGCGAAATGGGTGCATTCCAGCGAAAATACGGGCTGAAAGCCTGCTCTCTGGCTCAGATTATTGAGCACCGCCAACACACAGAAAAACTCATCATCCGCGAAGAGGTGGTCAAACTGCCCACTGACTTCGGGGAGTTCGACTGCTATTCCTACCACTCCAAGGTAGATGGCAAGACCCATCTGGCGCTCGTGCATGGGGAAATTGACCCGGAGAAGCCCGTTCTCTGCCGTGTACACAGCGAATGCCTCACAGGGGATGTCTTTGCCAGCCGCCGCTGCGACTGCGGCAGCCAGCTGCATGCTGCCATGCGCCGCGTGGCTCAGGAGGGAGGGGTCATCCTCTATCTGCGACAGGAAGGACGCGGTATCGGCCTGGCCGCCAAGCTGCATGCGTACAAGCTTCAGGAACAAGGCTATGATACGGTGGATGCCAATGTCAAGCTCGGCTTTGCGCCGGATTTGCGCGACTACGGTGTCGGTGCCCAGATGCTGCGCGATTTAGGGGTACGCCACCTGCGACTTCTCACCAATAACCCGCGTAAAATTGTGGGATTGGCCGGGCATGGGCTCGATATCGTGGAACAGCTTCCCATCAATATCCCCGCGCATGACGATAACCGCCACTATCTCGAAACCAAACGCGACCGCATGGGGCATCTCATCTGATGCTCCCGTGCCGGGTACGAAAGATTCCACCATATAGGCGCGTATGTCTTAAAAGAACATTGCAGCCGCCTCACCGCACGTTACAATAAGAAGAAAAGCCAACTTCCATGTCCGACGACAACGATAAGAAAACACCGCCGACACCCCAGCCCGGCTCCGGCCCGAATTGGGGGCTCATGACCCTGCTGGCCGTCATTGCAGGTATCCTGCTGATTGCCTTTGCCTTCGACGGCTCCATGAGCAGCCCGGCCCGCACCATCACACTGGACGAATTCATCCGAGATTTCCGCAAGGGGCTGGTCGTCACCGGTGACCGGAAGCAGTTCCCCATCGAGGTGGTTTCCAATGATGCCTCCAGCAACAGCACCCTCACCGCCTACCTCTACCGCAAAGCACCCACGTTCCAGACGGGTCGTTTCTACCTGCCCTTCACCAATTCGGAGGAGGTCCGCACCCTCTGCAACCGCTTCGGTATCACGCTGACCACCCGCATGGATGCCACCGCACCCTCCCTCACAGATGCGGAGCGGGTTCGCTCGACGGATGACTTTGCCCGACTCGGCGAAGAGGGGCGCATCATCGTGGGCGAAGCCGGGCCCGTGATTTACGAAAACGGCTCGCAGGGTGTCATCGTCGGCGAATACCGCAAGACGCCCACCGCCAAACTCACCGCACGCGATGTGGAAATGGTGCGTGTGGAGTTCAGCCGCACCTTCCAGGGTGACAAGGTGCGCGACCTGCTCGGCAACAACGTCACCTACAGCGTGGAAAGCAACACCATGATGACCATCCTCATCAACGTGTTGCCCGTGGCTATTGTCTTTCTGCTGCTCTTCTTCCTCTTCCGCGCCCAGAGCGGCGGCCCCGGCAGCGCCATGAAGTTTGCCCGCAGCCGCGCCCGCCTGCTCGACCCCTCCAAGAACAAGGTCACGTTCAAGGACGTGGCCGGTATCTCTGAGGCCAAGGAAGAAGTATGGGAAATCGTGGAATTCCTCCGCAATCCCAAGAAGTTCCGCAACCTCGGCGGCACAATTCCCAAGGGCGTGCTGATGGTCGGGCCTCCCGGCACGGGTAAGACCCTGCTGGCTCGAGCCATTGCGGGTGAAGCCAATGTACCCTTCTACACCATCTCCGGCTCCGACTTCGTGGAAATGTTCGTGGGTGTGGGTGCCAGCCGCGTGCGCGACATGTTTGCCGAGGCAAAGAAGCACTCTCCCTGCCTCATCTTCATTGATGAGATTGATGCCGTGGGTCGCCACCGCGGCCACGGCGTGGGCGGTGGTCACGATGAGCGTGAACAGACGCTCAATGCCCTGCTGGTGGAGATGGACGGATTCACGGCCAATGAAAACGTCATCGTCATCGCCGCCACCAACCGTGTGGACGTACTCGACCCCGCCCTGCTTCGCCCGGGACGCTTTGACCGCCAGGTCACCGTCAACCTGCCGGATGCCGCCGGTCGCGAGCAGATTCTCCGCGTGCATGCCCGCAAGGTCAAGCTCGACCCCGCCGTGGATTTGGGACCCATTGCCCGCGCCACCACCGGATTCTCCGGTGCAGAGCTCGCCAACGTGGTGAATGAGGCCGCCCTCATCGCCGCCCGCCGCAACCAGCAGACCGTGCAGCAGGCCGACTTGGAGGAAGCCCGCGAAAAGGTGCGCTGGGGGCGCGAGCGCCGCTCTCTGGAAATCACGGATAAGGAGAAATACAACACCGCCATCCACGAAGCAGGACACGCTATCTGCCTGCTCAAGACAGACCTCTCCAAGACTCTGCCTCTGCACAAAGTCACCATCATCCCCCGCGGCCCGGCACTGGGTGTCACCATGATGCTGCCGGAGGAAGACCAGCACAGCGAGTACCGCAGCGAGATGCTCGACTACATCGTCGTCACGATGGGCGGCCGCTGTGCGGAGCAGGTCGTCTTCGGCGACTACTCCGGCGGTGCCCGCGGCGACATCCATCAGGCCACGTCCGTAGCTCGAAAGATGGTCTGCGTCTACGGCATGAGCGACAAGCTCGGCCCCGTGGAATACGGCTCCAACCACAGCGAGGTCTTCCTGGCGCGAGATATCTCCCAGACTTCCCGCAACTTCTCTGAGCACACCGCCCGTGTCATTGATGAGGAAATCCACCGCATCGTCACGGAAAACTATAACCGCGCCATGAGCATCCTCACGGAAAACAAGGAACGGCTCCTGCTCATTGCGGACAAGCTCATTGAGTTCGAGACCCTCAGCGGCAAGCAGGTGAAGGAGCTGCTGGAAACCGGTGAGATGACCGACCCGCCCCTGCGCCAGCTTCCCCCGGAAATCCCCGCAGAGCCGGATGCTCCCACAGACCTCCAGACTCCCAACGATGAACCTCCTGCCGACTCCCCGGCAACGGAGGAAGAAAAACAAGCGTAAATCAACCACACACCTCTGAAACACATGACCAGCAAGGAACTCGCATTCGCCTGCGCCAAGGCCGCAGATGATGCCAAAGCCACCGCCATTGCCGTGTACGACCTGCGCGGCACCTCCTCCATTACCGACTTCGCCATCGTGTGCACGGCCACATCCACCCCCCACCTCCGCGCCGTCCTGCGCGATGTGGACAAGGAAATCGGTGAGCAGTACGGGCTGGAGCCCATCTATGCGGAGCGCACCCCGAATGCTCTCTGGTCCGTTCTGGACTACATCGATGTCATGGTACACGTCATGGCAGACGAAGTGCGCGACTTTTACAAGCTGGAAGAGTTCTGGAAGCCGGAAAACCGGATTGAGTGGACTCCGGAATCCTGATACAGAACCGGACTCTCCGCTGCCATTCCAAGGACAATCCACACCAAACTGTTTTTCTCATGAGCGCCATCAACAATCTGAAAACAAAGCTTCTGCTGCTTTTACCCCATTGTCTTTTCGTCCGGCTAAAGGCTCTCCTCAATCGATTCCGGAATAGAAAATCAAACACTCTTGCCGGTAAAATAGAGGATTTACGTACTCTTTTTATCTACAATCATCCCGTTAATCAAGTTCCGCCGGCGGTGGGAAGACTTCGGCTTCTCCAGGAAGCTGATACCATCCTGTTGAAAATGTTTTCGGACAAATGCGCAGAGCATGGTTTACGCTACTGGATTGACTTCGGGACCTTGCTGGGCGCAGTAAGGCACAAAGGTTTCATACCGTGGGATGATGATACTGACGTTTGCATGATGAAGGCAGAATATGAAAAGCTCTGGGAATTGCTGCCTATCATGTTCCCCAAAGAGGAAGGATTTACCTGGAGAAGACACGGGTTCATCCAAATAAGCTACAAAGACACGGTCATCGATCTGGATATTTTTCCCTATTATTTTCATTCAGAAACATTCACTCCCGAAGTCTGTGAGGAGATCGCAAGGGACATCCGAAATGTACACAAAAAAATTAAATTTGCACGCGGCCAGGTTAGCATGACTGATGCAGAGGTGACGGTACTGATTAACAAAGAAATTCTCAAAAGCAAACGTGAGCTTTCGGAATCTGAGCATCCCGCAATTTTTCCGACCCCAGTGCCAGACGGTGACAAGGTGCTGGAATACGATACTATTTTCCCACTCAAGCAGATTTCGTTTGAAAACCACCTATTCTTCGGCCCCAACAAACCGAGAAAAAGGCTCTCCATCACGTTTGGTGATTTCATGGCATACCCATCCACATTTGTCTCCCAACATTTTCACACGTCGAGCATGTTGAAATCAAATGCTTTGATTTCAACAATCTGCGAGTTTATTGACAAATACGAAAACCGTTAGCGTTTGTCCAGCACTACGCAATCCTTGCGGGTAATGAAATCTTCCATCACCTGAACGATTCCCTCGGAAATATTTTGGGGGATATGCAGGGGCTGTTTTTTGTCGATTGCGCGTACAAAAGTAAGAATGCTATACCGTATTCCTTCCCCGTCCAGCTGATAGAAATACCGTTTATTTTCCTGGGGATTTTCGTATCTCAACTCAAAATATTCGGTTTTCCACCAGGGAGCAGGAACATAGATATACCCCTTTGTCCCGGCTATTACCAAATGGCCTTCTCCTTTGATGCCTTTTCCCACCTGCACAGAAGCAACAGCCGTAGGATAAACCATCGTTATTTTGCTGAATTCATCGTAATTCAACAAATCTACCCCCATACGTGTAACCACCTGCTTAGAGCAATATTCCGTACCCAGCAGCTGGAAAACAGGTAACAGAGCGGTGGGAGCCCAAGCCGTCATACTGCTCCAGGTCAGGGCGAGAGACGACATATCGCTATAATCAATTTGCTGCAAACTGGTACACGTGGCTTCGATGGAGACAATCTCACCGATTTTTCCGCTTTTAGCCAGCAAAATCAGACGGTTATACGCCGTAGAATAAGCCGTTTTAATCCCTTCACTAAGCACACATCCTTGCTCTGCCGCCAACCGTCTGAGTTCTCTGCAATGCTCCACCTTCAAAGACATGGGAGACTCGTAGAGCACATGAATTTTCTTCTCAAGAGCAGCTTTGATGTGGCGATAATGCTTATCCGGATGGGAAAGGATAAAAACGGCATCCACATGTTCCAACAATGCCACATAACTATCGGTGATGAAAGGTGTCTCTGCCAGCTGTCGAGACAAATTCCCACGTCGTTTCGTGCAAACACCTGAAATACGTATGCCATTCACATACACGCATTCAGAGGCAAATTTGTTTATAACATGAGATTCTCCGACAATTCCCACACGCAGTTCACTATTCTTCGCACGCAACTCCGTACTGGATACACCACTGGTTCTTTCCAGATACACTACCTTGCAGAACTCCTGCAGATAATCAAACTTTCCGACCCAATCACTTCCCACAGTGAAGACATCAACACCAAGCCTCTTGATATCATCTATTTTCTGGCCTTCATATTCCTCAACAATGATTTCATCAGCCAATCCGGTTGAGCGTACTGCTTCAATACGCTCAATAAGGGTCTGCTGGACATTTATCTTTCCACGCTTGCGATCGAAATCATCTGCCGTGACTCCCACAATAAGGTAATCTCCCAGAGCCTTTGCTCGCTCCAGCAGTTTAAGATGCCCATAGTGCAAAAGGTCGTAGGTGCCGTATGTAATCACTCGTGTCATATCAAACGATTCCCCTTCTCTTTAAGTCTTTAAGAGCATTCACCAGTGTCGTATTATCTGCCGGGGTCAGCGCACCGATATGCCCCACCCGGAATACAGAATCCCGCAAATCTCCACCATTGGGACAAACCCATATTTCATATTCATCCTTAAGAATGGTAAAAATGTCATAGGCCGACGCAGTCAAAGGTCGTAAGGGAGTGACCGCATTGGACAAACTATCGGAACATATCTCAAAGGGCAGGCCTTTGATTTTAGCACGAAAATCTGCCGCCAGAGCAGCTATTTGAGCCGTTTCACGCTCCACTCCTCCCTTATTACTGATTTCTTTGAGACGACTGTTTATCTGCAACAATGTTCCTACTGCCGGAGTATAGGGAGTTTGCCCGCGCTCTCCGTTCTTGAGAGCAGACTTTAAGTCCAAATACATACATTTCACCGGAGTATGGTGCAGGCGTTCCAGCGCAGAAGGTGCAAGCACCAATACCGAAACTCCGGGAGGGCATGCCAACGCTTTCTGAGAACCGGTAATCATCACGCCGACACCCTCAGCCTCCATATTTAACGCATCAGCCAGGAATGAACTGATGGCATCCACTGCCAGGAACATCTTATTGCGGCGGCAGAACTCGCCAATCATTGAGAGATCATAATGCACCCCGGTAGAGGTTTCATGCACATTCACAAGAAACGCAGTATAGCCCATATCCTCATACGGTGCCAGCTGCTCTGGCTTCAAGCTTCTGCCATATTCAAGTTTTATCTGGGTGTGAGGAATATCATGCAACTCCAGCATATCCACAAAGCGCTGCCCAAACCCTCCGCCATTCACAACCAGTACCCGATCCTGCGGAGTCAACAGATTCATCACAACGGTCTCCATGCCTGCAGTGCCGGAACCCGTCATGAAGGCGACTCGTGAATGTGCAGGAGCTTTCGCAAACTCCAACATCAAGCGCTCATTTTCCAGCATGACAGCAGAAAACTCCGGCGTACGAAAATACGGCACCTGCTGTGCCCCAAGCGCACATACTGCTTCGCCGGACTTAACCGGGCCTACGGTAAAGTTTAACATACAATCAGAAAGTTACACGTTCTAAGTACCTGCGATTATTCAACAACTCTTCGGCTGATTTCCGAGCTTCCATGTACATCTCATACAATTCGGCATCGTCAAAATCTGTCTCCTCAAGAGTTTCATTCGTTAAAGTATCCTGATAGGCTTCAAACACGGGATTGATGGCAAGAAATCCCCGCTCTCCCTCCAGGAAATTCCTGAGGCAAGCTTCTACACCTTCCATCATTCCGATGTACGGAATTTTATCCCCCAGGAGTTCCTCTACCCTATTACTGGAGAAACATCTGTTATATACTCTATCATATATCGTGTTGTATCCTCCTTCATACAGCAGATCTATGAACTCCATATGGTCAGACACATATATTTCAGGAGAGATACCATCAGTCTGGCGCAAAATATTCAGATACATCCGCAACACTTCCCGCCAAGTCCTTGTTTCCCCGGAGGCAATTTGAACAATCTGACCATACACACGCGGATTAGCAACACATCTGGCAACGACCCGAGCCACATCTTTCCCGTAAGTCATTGTCGTCGTCTTATCCAAAATATGCTTATTTATCACCAGGTTCTTCCCTCGCAGCAACCTCCACAACCACTGTTCTTTCTCATAGATCCCCAACTGCAAGCGTTCCGTGCTATAGGTGATATATGGTCTGACGATGGTGTAATTAGTGCACCCGGATGTTATAATCAAGTCTTCCTGCCTTGCTTTCCTCAGGGCATAACGATTCGTCGTAAGAAAAGCTTCATCACAAGATGTTTCTAAAAGACGAGGAGAAGTTTCAGTTAAGGGGATTGGGGAATCCGCATACACCCGACATGAAGAAAACCAGATATAGTGCTTAGTCGCACGCAGCAGCGATTGACACCTATCAGCAAACTCATCGTAATCATAATTCATGAAATCAACGATGACATCATAATTTCGCTGCAACAGAGTATTAATAAACGACTCATCTCGCGCATTGCCTTTAATGTAAGTCACATTCTGCTGAGTCGAGCATCTGTCGCTGCGTGAACTGACATCAATACGGTACTGTCCATCGGCAGAGAGGATATCTACCAGATATCCACCCATTGCGCCAGTCCCGCCTAACACCAATATTTTTTTCACGGATATAATTATTTAAATCTGTGGTGAATAATATCAAGCGCATCCCTCTCATCCGAATCACGAACAAACACCTCAAACAGAATCGGGTGCGACACTTCGACCGAAGTAAACAGAGGCAATGCCTCTGTGACTTCCTCTTTAGTTGATGCGGATATGTAGGAGAACCCCAGAGCTTCAGCCAAGCCCTTCACAAGCTTCTGGGACTTAACTCCAAAATGCCCGGCAGCAGCAACATACGGATCAACCTCTTCACCAAGCAATTTGTATGCCGTTGCATATGTCTTTTTGAATTCTACGCCGCAACCATTATTAATCAACAAAACGCGCAAATTGCGTGACACATGTCGATTGCCCAAGCTGTTCAAATCATAGAAAAACGCCAAATCTCCCGTTACTACATAGCACAAATTATCAGGCACGTTCAAGGACATACCCAGTGCGCACGATGTAGCACCGTCTATACCAAAACCGCCCACGGGACAAAAGACGTCAACGCCCTTACTAAAAGCAGCATAATTCCATGTGCGAAGCGTATTGAGGATTGCCAACACCACTCTGCTACCGTACGGAATGTGGGGAGCAACCTTTGCCGCTAACCATACATTTGACAATGGCACATCTGAGGATTCCAGACAAAGGCCATGATAATCGCGCAGCAGACCTTCAGTCAGGCTTCTACACTCTGCGTAATATTCATTAGCCTCTTGGTTCACTGAAGCATAATGCGCAAAAAACTGCGATTCTTCCATCTCAAAGACATGCGACAAATTCTTGAATGTGTCTCTCAATTCACCATCGGCAGATATTCGCCATGTTTCACAGCCGGATATCATTGAGGGAGCTCCTTCCTCTCCGGAAACCTCCCCCATATGAAGCAGCAAATCCACCTCAAACGCAGGTTGCTTCTTTTTTATGATAGGAAATTGATTGATTGCCAACGCGAAATATACCGCATATTTTCCCTTGTAATTGGACGTGTGATCA
>CAYYKC010000006.1:0-46929 GCA_964471605.1 uncultured Akkermansia sp.
CGGAGACTTTTTGGGAGACTTTTGGGCGTTGCTTTTGTTTTTACACTTTTCAGCGGGTGCATTTCTTTATCCTGAGATGAGATAAAACTTGCCAAAACAGTATATTTATAGTACCCTCTCCGCGTGCACGAGCACTCGGACGCCTCAACAAACAGGCTGATGCGCCCCCGGGTTCGGGTATGGAAACTTATCTCCGCTATTATGAACACCACCATCAAAAGCCTGATTAAAATCATTATCGTGCTACTCCTGAGCGGCAGCATGCTCATGATTCCGTTTGAAGATATGGGTGTGGCCATCAATGTCATTCAGGCGCGAGTCATCGCCCTGTTCATTTTTGCCGCCCTCATGTGGATTCTGGAGCCGATTCCGATTTGGACCACCTCCGTAATGGTTATCACCCTCACCCTGCTGGGCATGTCTAACCAGTCCCTGACTTTCCTCCAGGTCGACCGCTACGATTCAGCTGCGGTGAAAGCCATCATTGCAGATGCCTACGGTCCCGGCGCTGATGCCGCCACTGTGGAAGCTACGCAGTCCGCCGTGCTGGCCGACATGAAGAAGCAGACCTCCCTGAACTCCGGCTATGTGCGCACTACCATCAATACGGCCATTCTCAAACCCGTGGTGGCCAACAAGGCTGATGAGGCACAGAAGACCGCCCTGCTGGCCGCTTCTGCCAGGCTCTATGATGGTGAGCTGAGTAAGAAAATTGATGATCTGAAACTCATCAGCGTCTCCAAGCAGAGAAGCATCTTCGCTACCTTCGCCGACCCCATCATCATCCTCTTCCTCGGCGGTTTCTTCCTGGCGGATGCCGCCACCAAGTACCGTCTGGACATCAACCTGGCCCGCGTCCTGCTCAAGCCCTTCGGCACCAACCCCAAGTTTGTGATGCTGGGTCTGATGAGCGTGACCGCCATCTTCTCCATGTTCATGAGCAACACGGCCACCGCCGCCATGATGCTCGCCCTGCTCACCCCCGTGCTGGCTCTCTTCAAGCCGGAGGATCGCGGCCGTGCAGCCTTTGCCCTCTGCATCCCGATTGGTGCTAACGTGGGTGGTATCGGCACTCCCATCGGCACACCTCCCAACGCCATCGCCCTCAAGGCCATGCAGGACCTTGGACTGGACGTATCCTTCGGCAAGTGGATGGCCTTCGGCATTCCCTTTGTGATTATCATGCTGCTGGTGGGCTGGCTTGTTCTCATCAAGATGTTCCCCATCTCCCAGCCCAGTCTGGACCTCACCAAGGAGCTCAAGGGTAAATTCCTCAAGACTCCCAAAGCCATCGTGGTGTACATCACTTTCATTATCACCATCCTCATGTGGATTATCCCCAAGGAGTATCACGGGCTTGATGCCAACTCCGTGGCCATCATCCCCATCGCCGTGTTCTCCGTGACAGGTGTTATCACAAAGAAGGACTTACGCTCCATGAGCTGGGACGTGCTCTGGCTCGTTGCCGGAGGCTTCGCCCTCGGCGTAGCTCTCAGCGAGACCAACCTGGCCAAGGACATGATCAGTGCCATTCCCTTCGGCGAGTGGAACTCCACGGTGCTGCTCATCGGTGCCAGCTGCATCTGCCTCTTCATGGCCACCTTCATGAGCCACACCGCTACCGCCGCCCTGCTGGTGCCCATTCTGGCCGGCGTGGCCGGTGCCATGCTTGCCACCGGCTCCATGAACAATCCCGGTGCTGTCAGCCTGCTGGTCACGGTGGCTTTCGCCTCCTCTCTGGGCATGGCTCTGCCGATTTCCACCCCGCCCAACGCCATGGCCTATGCCACCGGCCTTGTGGAGCAGAAAGGTATGGCCATCTCCGGCTCTATCCTCTGCATCCTGGGTCTGGTCATCACCATCGTGATGATGTCCGTTCTGGGTGTCATCGGCTTCTTCGGCTAAAAACGGGTCTTCTCCCGAAAATACTTTCCGCCTGTCGGTTCTCGCCGACAGGCGATTTTTTTAGATTGCCCCATATGCCCAACGGGCAATTCACGAATTGACGCAATTTCCCCATGAGAAAGAAAAAAATCGTTGGTAGTGGGCATTTTTATCAAGAGCGTGTTTTCCCTGTAACCATGCGGGTTCGCGGAAATTATTTAAGCAAGTTTAAATTTAACTTTTCTAAAAAAAACCATAACTGCCAGAAAATAAGCTTGACAAGCAGCGATTCGGCTGCTACCATGTCGTCCGACATGAGAGTAACCATTACCATACTGACAAGTCTGATGCTGGTGATGGGCGCAATGGCAAACGAGCCTGATGAGGTGACCGCCCTGCGCCCCGCCATCCGAGAGGCGGCTGCCGAGCATGGAGTGGATCCCGTGATGATGGAGGCCATCATCCGCCACGAATCGGCTCATGCCACCTCCAAGGCTGCACGCAAAAAGAACAACCTGGCCGGCATCATGGGACGCTGCGGTCAGCGTCGTTATGAAACAAAAGAGGAGTGCGTACAGGATCTGGCACGCATTCTGGGCAAGCACAAAGCCAAGGGTCGAGTTTCCGTGACCCAGGTAGCCCGCGTGTACTGTGAAAGCCGCAGCGAATGGACGCGCTGCGTCTCCGCCAACATCCGCGACATCCGCAAGGGGCGCTGGGGAGCAGAGCATATAGATGATGCTCCCACGGAGGCCAAACAATAATATCCGACCAAAACAGTCTTTTTCATTATGTTCCCCTGCATGGGTGAACCGATGCAGGGGATGTTTCTTTTTCTGACTCAGCGCAGGAAGGCAAAAAGCCCTCATTCCCGTCATTGCGGAAGCCTGGTGTCTGCCTTTACAGACAAATTCGGGATCCAGGAATTCAGCACATCTTTCACCACCTGCTCCATTTCCGGGCAGCCGTAAAAATTATCCTTCTCCCGCAGGGAGTCTGAAAGAAGGCGAAACTCGTGGCAAAGCAAGCGCAGCTCCAGGATTTCCGGCCACATCAGAGCATCTGCTGTAGAGAAAAACTCCAGATGCTCCATTTGCAGAGAGCGGAATCTCTCAGCTGCCTGCTGCAACTCCGGCAATACGCCGCGAGCACTTTCCGCATCCTTGAGCTGCTGCAACCGTGTAAGCAATTTATCTGCTGACATCACGGCAGTTTTCAGGAGCAACCGTCGGTCATCATCCTTTCCGGCAAGATGCAGAGCAATCGCCTTACGCAACGGCGGTAACACACGAGCACAGGTACCGAGAGAATCCGCAAACAAGTCGAACTCCATGTATCTCTGCACAATCGGATCAAGCATTTTAACCATCCGCTCCATCCCCTCCGCATACTTCTCTATCTGTGAGCGGGTGAGCGGAGTCGGCTGATATTCCGGTCGCATCCATCGCTGTGCAAGAGCCGCCACCTTGGAGAAATAGTATCTGTGGAATGACGCCGGACTCTGTTCGCTCTCGGAGTTCAAATCCGACAGCATAAAGGAGAACAGCTGCTCTGTCGTAGCCAGCAAATTTTCCAACTCATCATCCTGAAGCTCCGGTTCAGCAACTTCGGACAGCACTTCCGCCAATGTTTCAGAGCCTCTACCCGCTGTAGGAGATTCGCGGAAACGCTCCAGCTCTGCATCTAAAGCCGCGGTCCACATTTCCGCATCATTCCCCACCTCCGTCATCACCTTTTCCGACTCCTCCGATGAAAGACTCAGCACACGCCTCAGGGTCGAGCAGATTCTGCGCTTACGAAGCGCTTCTGCGCAGGCCTGCGCCGCCGCATCAGCACTCTTCTTATCACAGACATCCCTCAACAACTCCAACGCCCGCTGCGCATATGACAACTGCTCAGAATACAGCATCTGCATCATCAACGGCATCGGCGGCACAGCATCTTCCGGCTTCACATTATCGAATACCTTGAATGATTCGTACTCCCGCAGCGCATCCCGGGTATCTATAGCCATGGCTGCCAACTCAACGCGATGATGCTGACTGTATGCGGAAAATTGCTTCATCCGATTCAGCAGCAAACGCAGCAGGCATGATTCATAGGGAGACGTTATTTCCATATAATCAGCCAACAGCATACGCCGATACAGAATCTGCCCGTACAGCATTCTGATATCATCCGGGGTTTTCTCATCCGGAGGCAACGCCTCACACTGCATCAACAACGTATCATACAAGCTGATAAGATCATCCAGCCTCAACTCCAACACCGGAACATTCTGAGCATCCGTCAGCATCAGCTTCAGCGGTAACAACAAATCAGCGTAGGTATCCACCCAGTCCTTCAGGGGCAGATACTCACCGGACACCGAACGGACACGTCGCAGATACAGCAGATGCTCCATTGCATCCCCATAAGGAATACAGATATCGGCGTATGTCAACCTGTCCAACACAAACTCACGCAGAAGTTCCTCCGCTTTCTCCTGCCGCCTATACAGCTGGCCGGCATTCGCCCAGCGAAGCACCAGATTGATGGTGGCATCATCCGGCACCGCCCTGCGCTCCGCAAAGGCTGCAGCCGCCTGCGCGTAGGAATCATTCCCTGCCATCACCGCCTGGAGCTCCTCATTCACCTTTTCCAGATACACCTGCGTATCCTGCATCAGCTTATTCAAATTCTCCATAAGATAATGGGGATGCTCCCACTTCTTTCCCTTCAAAAAGTTAACCAACTCATCAGCTGCACAATCAATAGAGGACGCTTTCAACACGCGGCTGTGTGCAGACAAATACTCATCCCGGCTCTTCCGATACCGCAGCAACGCCGCCTCCACCCGCTTCTGCGCCTGAGGCGTAAGCCTGCAACGGAATAAAACCGAGTCTATGTTATCCACATCCCGCAACAACACCGCGCACCGTTCCACAGCAGCCTTGGCAGTTTCTGCATCCTTAACCGAGCTCAGCACCTCTGCCAACTCGGCATATTTCTGCGCTTGCAGCTCCAGCAGCTTCTCTGCCAATTTCTCCGCTGCCGTGCACATCCCCTCCTCCTTAGATTCTTGGAAAGGAGGGGCAACCAGCGGAACATTCGCGCAAACAGAAACACCGTCCGCTTTCGGCTCCTCGTGCTTTTTTCCCTGATTCAGCGCCCAATGCCCCCAAAACACCGCCAGCCCGGCCACCATCGCCCCACTTGCCCACCGCAGCCAATACCTTTTCAGAAGTGCGGCAAAAGAAGCCAACCTCCCCCGCTGCAGTCGCACCATCGGCTCATAATTATCCATAATCATCCGGTGCACCGCCGCCAGAGCCGCCACCAGCATATCCCGGCTAAGCCCCGCTTCCTCCACCTCCAGCAACCTCCGCGCCACCAGCTGCCCATCCGCCTCATCCAACAACAGCTCAGCATCCTGATGTTGCTCCCGGTAAGCCCTCAGCCCGGCTTCGGCAACAGCCCGGCACCGCTGCGGCACAAAACAATCAGCCCGCCCCTCCACCATCACCGCAGAGCGTTCCGGCATCACATGCAACGAGACCGCATACACCAGCCCCTCCTTACGCGGATGCGGACATACTACCTCCACCTCCTCCCCGAACGGAAAACTGTACGCCAGCCTCAGCTCCGTCAACACACCCGTCACCTCATCCAGCAATGCCGACATGGCCTTACCCGTTTTTGTTTCTCCTGTTTCCCTGACTATTCCCGATTCCCGCCCGTGCTGAAGCCGACACCCCAGCCGGAACGGGAATCGGGAAAACAGCATCAGTTGCCGTAGCGCAGACGCATCAGGGCATCGTAATTATGATTGATCGCAGTATGCACAGAGGCAATCGCTGCCATCAGCACCTCCTTATTGAGCGCGCCGCCATCCACATCCACACACTTCTGAGCCATCAGCTGCCCATCCTCCGGGTCAATGTAGGATTTGTGGGGATAACGATAATTGGACTCATTGAGCACCACGCACGCCTCCGTGCGCTTATCCTCCGGCACAAAACAGTTAGCAGCCCCCACGACATTGACTACGGATGACTCCTCATTCACGTGAATAAACAGATTGTATGCCGGGTCCTTGCTCACCTGACCCAGGTTCACCACCTCCTTGTCATCTTCACAGTGCAGCTCATAATTCAGCTCTGATTCCGTCAGCAGTTTCGTTACTTCGTCCAGTAATGCAGACATATTTTTTATCTTTCTATCTTTTGTTGTTTTTCTTTTCCGGCAGCCGACCGTCGACCGCCTTCACCCATATATATAGGAAGCGCGGTGGCATTTTGTGGCAAAAAAATTTTTTTTCACTTTTTCCAGGTTCACGGCAAGCAATCGCTCCAGAAAGCAGAATAAGCCAGGCATTACAATCTACTTTGATAGAATAAAGCTTGATTGTTCAATCAAAAAACTGTACCCTGTAATCAACAAACAAGAACCGATCACCATGCTACACCAGCAAATCCAATCTAAACGACTCAAGATTTCTTTTATACTCATAGGAATGCTATTCTTCCCTTTATACAGTTGTTCAGGTTTTGTTTCAGGCATTCAAGAGGGATGGGACGGAACAAAAAGTGATAGTACGTTCTTCAATCAACCTTATCAACCAACCCAAAATGCAAGCAATGAAACACGCTCGTTGTATGTAGCTCCTATAATCAGCTATACAACAGAAAGCTCAACACCTGCCAACAGAAACCGTCAACAACAAAAGAAGAAAGAGTATTCCCAACATAATACCTCCGGAGCTTCAAAAGTATCACCTGAACAACAAAAGGAAAAGCACAAAACTTCCCCTGAGCCTCGTCTCAACGGAGACAAATTCACGATCCCCGGATTATAGGACACTCGCGTTTTTCTGGCAAATCGAGCTTCCTTTATTACTCCGAAAGCAGGTTCTTGCACTCATCATCAGTTGCAAGTTCTCGTGGCGTTTTATTATTTTTATCTTTCTCATTGAGTTTGATATTCGGGTGTTCTTTCAGCATCCGTATGCAGTCCTTATGTCCGCGTTCTGCTGCACAGTGTAATGGAGTCCGCCCCAAAGCATTCTCTTTAGCATTAACATCTACATCATTTCTTCGCAGTAAAAACTCAAGACTCTTCAAATCATTGTTATACACAGCATATAACAACGCCGTCCATTTTTCTTTGCCATTTACCTCATTAACCTTGATGTCCGGAACAGAGAGCAATGCAGAAACGCACTCCACATTTCCACTGCGAACAGCCCAAAACAAAGGAGTGCACTCCAATGCCTTATCTTTCAGGTTGACCTTTATCTGCGGCTGTTTCAAAAGAAATTTCAAGCAACTACTCCACCCCTTATATGCTGCACAACCAAGGGGTGTCATACCATTTCCTCCCGGTACGGTATCGACACAATTAACACAGGCGCCGGCTTGGATTAACAGTTCTAACTTGGTCAATATCTCCTGATTTTCATTTTTCTCCTCCTTAAAAATCTTGAATATCTCATTGTTATAATCATCTGATTTTACACCTAATTCCTTTAACCGTTGCGTTGCCCGCTGCGCTGATGTTTCTTTCGGCTCAGCAGCGGCTACTGTTATATAAGCTGTCTCACCCGTTAAATTGTCATTTGGAATATTTTGTCTGCCATCATTCGCTTGTTGACTCATTATCTTCTTTGCCTGTTCCTGCCCACCTGCAGCAGCCTTCTTATACCATTTATCTGCTATTTCGAAATTCTTCTGAACCCCGTTCCCCAATTCATAACATACTCCTAAACGATATTGAGCATCTATTTGCCCTTGCTCGGCAGCTCTTCCATACCAACCTACTGCCTTTGTGTAATCTCTTTCTACACCTTGCCCATTTTCATAATAAAATCCCAACTGATTCTGGGCTAAAGCGTCTCCTTGTGTCGCAGCTTTTTCATACCATTTTGCTGACGATAACCAATCTTGATTCACTCCTTTACCATTGGCATAGCACCACCCGAGCCAACTCTGCGCTTGAACATGGTTGCTCCGGGCTGCTCTCTCAAACCACTTGAATGCTTCACCCCAATTCTGTGCAACATCTTTTGCCTTTGCATAGCAAAGCCCCAGTTCATATTGCGCTTTCTTATCGCCCTGCTCCGCAGATTCACGAAGTAACTCTAAAGCGCTTCTCTGACGTGTAACATTACTTTCTGCTGCAGCGTCCGAGACTTCATTTTTCTGAGTTTGCTCCGATTTGCTCTCCTCCTTACAGCATGCCTTACTGATAGATATATCATGGGTAGCGGAAAAAGCCCCTTGCTGATCTGCTTTTTGCGGCTTACTAAACAGCGTTGCATATGCACATCCTAACGCTACGCCTAGCAACAGAGCAAGGCAGGCCTTCCATAACCACCCAATGCGGCATTCGTCATCTAATTTTTTCTGCAGCGAAATAGTTTCTATCTGCAATGTTGCTTTTTCTTTTCTTAAAGCATCTTCAGACCGCTGATAATTCGCACATAGGCTCTGCCACTTCAATTTTTCTTTCTTTAATTGCTCAATTTCCGAACGTAGAGTGCTACATTCAGATTTTGCTTTTATACAATATAACAAACAGATGTTTCTTGGTCGTGTTTCATCCGCAATCCTAACCTCAGTGCTATCTTCTCCAATAATCTCCATTGCCGTAGTCTCAGGGACCATGTGGTTATGTTCACCTGCAAACGAAGTGGTGTAATGAACAGTGGAGTCAGTAGAACCAACTTCATTTATGCTTTCGGTATTACTAAAACTTGCTAATGTAACAACTTTTTTGTAATCGTATTTTACAAGATGGTAATGATTACCCGATTTGCCTGTCTCCAAAGAAGGAACTTTATGGCCATGTTTTTGCATGGAATCTTGCTGAACATTCCCTAAAACTCTCGTTGACTCGGGGGCCCACCCTCTGACGAATAAATCTCTTAAATCAGGAATAGCAAACTCTCCATTCTCAGATTTTCCGTATCTATTAGCAATTTTATCATATAATTCTTTATACTCGTCAATTTTAAGCCGTCGCCCATCACAAGGCAGCCAACCGACAGGCACATCAGCATAGGTAAAAAGCTGAATGATTCCAATAGGAGATAATTCATCTCTTAACAAGTCTATTGCCTCACTATTTTCTTTAATAGTTTTTGCAAATAAATCGATATTCATATTCTTAATCGTGAAATGAAATTATGTGGCTCTAATGCAAAAAATCAAGGCCATATTTTTAGGACAATTTTCATCATCAAAACGCACCTTCATCCCCCCCCCCCCGCCCACAATTTCCATTGCTGTCCTTTCAGGAATTGTGTGTAAATGTTCTCCGCTTGACGATGTCACAAAATTGTTGTTTGTATTTAATGAACCAACAGTTCTAACATTGTTTCCAATGTCGCCGAGTATGACGTTCTTCCATTTTTTGTATGGTTTGACTTCGTTAATGTCATACTTAACAGCATGGCTGTGATTTCCGATACTGCTCGTGTAGCCGAATATAACCTTGTGACCATGTTTCTGCAAAGCTGATTCCTGTATGTCTCCAAGACTTCGATTCCCTTCAGGATTCCACCCTCTGACAAATAACTCACGCAAATCGGGAATCGCAAAACAACCATTTTCTACCTCTCCGTACCTATTACCAATTTTTTCATACAACTCTTGATATTCAGAGATTTCCAACACGCTCCCATCGCATGGCAACCAGCCATCCGGGACTTCACTAAAAGCGAAAAGTTGAATACAACCAATAGGAAACAACTCTCGCCTTATACACAGAAGTGATTCACGTATATTTTTTTTGATTTTCAGATATGATTTACTATCCTCATTATCGAATATTCTCAGAATTAATTGAAAATTGCTAATTTGTTTTATCTTCTCTTTAACTAATTTACCTCCGTCGGTCATCTTATAAGCAATTAAATTCTCCAGTTCAATTTCAGAAAGCTCAGACTCATCTTCATCTATAGAATACCAATACCACATCAAATTTACCACCAGAAGCTCATCTGAAAGAAAAGGAAAATTGACATGTGGATAAAATCTCAGTTTTACACTATTTTCTTTAGCAATTTGCAAATTTTCTTTATTTTTGGGAGACCATTTGCCATTAGTGGATTCAACAGTATTCAATATAAGATAATATGGAATGTCATATTTAGCTAGTTTTTCAACTGATCGTCGCAAATCTGAATATTCACCCCCGTCCGCCCTATGGTTGGACGAGACAACGAGCGCATAATCCAGCTTGCTCAAATATTTTTCTTGCAATGCATTATCTCGCTGATCATTACCAAATCCAGGTAAATCAACTAAGGAAAAAGACTTAAGGAACGAGTTATTCAGGTAAACATATATTACTTCTATATTTTTTGCGGTATCCAATCCCGCCAATTTTACAGTCCGAAAACATTTGACCTGCCCATCAGTTGTTTGGCATTTAATATATTCATTCTCAGAATAGGAATAAAATACAGCGACATGCGTAGTTGCATTTCCTGTACCTATCGTTGCAATTGCTCTTTTTAAAAGGCAATTTATTAAGGTTGACTTCCCTTTCTGGTGTACTCCCACCAATCCGAAAACAATCATGATGATTTCCTTTTTAAGGTGTCAATAAATTTGTTATACTCCGTTATTTGCTTATTACACGAATCAATAATCTCAATTGCCTCAAAACAGCGATTCTCCAGATCGTCTGCATCATCAAATGACAATAATGCATTATTCTTATCCTTAATCAACAGTTTCATATCTACTCGCATCATTGACATATAGGCTAACATGAGAGTATTAACACGTTCCGAGACCATTTTTCTCATTGCTTGATTGAATGCATCGCTATTCAGAGCGTTCTCAATCCTTGGCAATATTTGTCTAATAAAATAGTTCTTAACTTTATTTACAAATGCATCATAACCCCTCTTCGCCAACGAGGAAATTGTAGCAACGCCGGCAAATAAGCCCACAGCGCCCGCTATTGCAGCTAATGCAAATTGGACCGTGCCCGTAGGATCACAACAAAAACCAGAAACTATAATGCTTATTATACTTGTGACGGCAGACACGACACCTGGCACAACAATTGTTAATATTCCCGCCGTCACCGCCAATGCACCAGTCGCAGCAACAGGGAGGTAATCTTTCGAGGCAACATACATTTGCCTAATTCTTTCACATAATTCCTCTACCTCTTTCGCTCCATATCGCAACTTTATTTCACCATCCTCGAGCTCCACAGTCTCGAATATACCCTTAGGCACGTTAATGTAACGCTTTCGCATTCCTCGCATGATTTCGTCAGAGGAAAAAGCCTCTGACCAGTATATATCAAACTGATTTTCGAAAAGCGTCAAATAAGTCGAAATATCGACATTCAAAGGGCCATTCTCATCTACGAGTTGATAGTTCCACGCAGTCATAATACCACGAATATACTTTTGGAACCGCGCCTCGACTACCGACGTAACAACATCTCTCAAGCGTTGATTATTGGTAGCTGCTCCTGCAATCTTTCCCAGGTTCTGAAATATACCTTCTGATATTTCGTTTGCTAATTTCTTTTTTGACTGCTCAGAAAACAGTCTAGCATACTCATTGTCCGACAACCTTATGGATAGCGCTTGATTCCCATTCTGTTTTTCTGCACGCAAACAAATCTCTGTCAAATACTTGACAATTGTGTCATCTATATTTTGTGCTATTTTCTCACGTGCATCCCAATCCTTTTGAAGTTGATCCTTTCCAACCAGATAAGGTTCGACGTACATCGTATTTACCCGACAACGTAAAGCGTCCAATCTCTTTGTAAGTTTTTCGACACCTTCTGTAACAATAATGGAGTAGGCTTTGTTTCTATGCACGAAATCCGAAGTTACTTTCAACAACTCTTCTTTTCTACTTTTATCAAAAACATCGGCTGCCGTAAGGGAAGACCCTCTATGCCGAGGGAAATAGCGAACTATATGGTCGTTCCACACCTCTTCAAAATCTTCCGTTAACTCATCTTCCTCAACGCCTAATTCTTGGCAAAAATTTTTATAGTCTTCAATAAACTTCTTTTCTATTTCATGAGACAAAGTGCCAGAATCGTACGCACTTTTAAGTTGACCATAATGAGACAACAGCGCATCATAACAGACAATATCAATACTGGACGAAAAATATTGTTTAACAAATTCCCTATTAGAATCACGAATTGTTTGCGAATTTTTCTCGCAAAAACTCAAATTATTACCAAAAATCAGTTTATGGTGGGCTTGGGGGTACTCCTCCTTAATCGTCGCGAGAAGCTCCCTAAATGTCTCATTATTTGCCGAACGATCTCTAGGAAGCAATAGTATCAACGCATTAGCACTTGCAACTACACGATTCGTAACAGATGTATCATATCCACTAGCAAACAAACCAGGGCAATCCACAATCGTGCAATTCAATTTTTTAAGTGTCTGTGAGGGGCAATAATAATTAATCTGTCGTATAAAAACAAAGGCAATCTCCTTTATATCAAATCCCCTTGCACCTGATTGTGTCCACGTCTCTTCCATATCCTCAGGAAATCTACTCATCATTTTTATTTCCTGAATGGAAAAATTCCCTTTTTGCAGCAACTCCAGATACTCTCTTGAATTCCAATATTCGAGAATAATGGACGCTATGGTCAAATTTTGTATTTCCTTTGAAGCCTTTGTATATAGCGTACCTGTTGTCCTAATTTTTTCTATACTTTCCAATAATACGGCTTTATTTGTCTCATCGAAAGCGTTATCTACTGTATCTACCTGATCCCTTATGGCTCCAATAACATCCTGTAATTCTTCTTTTGTTCGCCATACTATATCTATTTTTTCTTCCTCTGAATATGCAGCATAAAGCGGAACAGCGGAGGTCTTTACCCCCTTCCCTATGGCACCGATTCCGGAGCCTTCACAGAATATAGCATCTAGTGTTGTTGTTTTACCTGTTTGATATTCTCCTAATAATACTGCTGTATACTTACTATTATTGCAATCATTAACAACTTCTTTTACAAGAACACCATAATCCGCTAAATCAGATAACGTTGTTTTAACCGTCGGCTTTACACTTTCCAAGTACAGTTTATCTTGCATCAACAGCTGTAAGAAGCTATGTTTTGCCGCATCATAATCAAAATCGGAAATATCAGAAAACGATTCTATCTTGCTAAACTTCGCTGTTTCCTTGATGATTAACTTAATTTCATCATCAATTTTGTTCAATATATTTCTTCGCCGATCAGCTATAATTTCACCATTTTGTCCCTGCTGACAAATGGTAGAATCGCGTAAAATTTGATTTCTAACATCCCTCAACACTGCAAGTCTTTCTCTTACCGAACATGGCGATTCCATGCAAATTATACGGGAAAAATCTCTCTCCCCACCATTCTCAATTATTTCTCTTAACTTAGCAATCATATTTTCTTTCTCTATGTTATTTTTTAAATATTGGTTTAATGAGCCTATCGATTCTTCATCAGATATCTCTCTTATCATCAAGTAAGCTTCCCTATGAGTTTCTACTTCCATTATTGAGCCGCCCTCTTCGGAATACAGATTCTGCAGACTCTTCCAACCTTCTGTCGCAAATTGTTTTGCATATTCCTGTCCGCCCGAGACTTCGTTAAAAGCAGATGCAACCAATGCGTAATGAAGAGGCAAGTTAAATGCGTCGGATGATAATCTATCTATGGTATTTAGGTAACAATCAGCCATTATTTTCAACAATTTATCAGGGCTATCCGATGCAAACTTATCAATTAAAGATAAAGCGTGAGGTTTTTCCTGATAATCCAATAAGCGGTGAATATCCGCCAGCATCGCTCCTACGATGCACATCATATCGGAGAACATCTTGACCTCATTTTTACTAATTTGTCTGGCGATATCTGGGTCTCTGGCGAACATCAGATATTTCTGATTGAACTCAATGGCAATGATTTGTTTTATGTTAGAATCCGTCTTTTGTTGTTCTTCCAGAATCCTGTATCGCTCATTTTCTTCTTTTCTCAAACGAATCAGCTTGTCAATGAGCGGCGGAGTTTCCATATTTTGGTATAACTGAGTAAAGTCATCCGCCATTCTTTTAATAATTTCTACTTTGAAATCATCTTTATGAATAGAAAAAAGTTCTTCTGTAGAAGAAGCACCATCCATGGCACCTATCCCCCAATAGGTCACACTCAATCTGATTTTTCCTTCACCGTTAATCTCCTCGGGTATCATGATTAAAGTGGGGCATCCGGACAGATTCTTTTGAAGAGAACACTGTTGAGCCCTTTGAACTTTCATGTTTTCTTTCCATCCGCCGTCATAGTAGAAGGTCTTGTCTCCATACTCATTTTGAAAAAACCGATCCATATCCCGGTATACCGACTTGAATCCATCCGGCATGGAAGCCGGAAGGATAATCTGAAGCGGCAATTTGCCGTTTTGTGTATATGATTCGAGTAGACGCAGATAATGATAAGGAGGAGAATATAAGGGCCAGACGTCCGCGAGTTCTATTCTATCCCAATCTCTTTTTTGATTCAACTCTTGCAATCTTAATGCATTTTGGTATTGCAGATTAGCCATTACCCTTTGCAAGCGTTCTGCTTCCACAAAGTTTTTCTGCTGCAAGGATCTTTGGAATTCTTGCTGAAGCTGCTGTACGCGAAAACCGTGTTCCCTGTTTGCAATTGCCAGCCTATCTTGCTGTACTCTGTTTCTCCATCCAGTGATCAGCGATACAATGGCAAGAGATGTTGTAGTCGTCATTATTGGCATTTTTTTACTTACTCAAATTATTGTTATTATTTATGTGTTAAAATCGCTCATCAAATCTATACCCTCTGTATCAAGGTTAGCCTCATCAATGTCTCCGTTGATTTCAGGACGGACAGGTGTCAAATCATCGGAAGATGCCGGATATTTATTTTCATCAGCTGATAAGAAACTCATTATTTCTTCATCATCCCCCGACACGAAAGATTCTTCCCATGCCCCTACATCCGCACCATTCCCCCCGAAACTGACGTGGTGTGAGGGATGCAAATCCTGCCATCCGAAATCAGAGGGGGCGAAAGAAGGCGTGAGAGACTCGTATTGAGACATATCCACCGGAGGAAGGCTGTCCACCCATTCCTGCACACTCATGACGGAGAAGTCCGGGAGCGTTGCATCCGAAAGCGGCTCGACATGCGGAGGCGGCTCGCAGGGGATGACCATGCGGCAGCGACCATCCGCCCAGGCATTGGCAAATTGTTTGACCGGGTAACTCACGGCGGCCTGGCCGGTTCCTGTATCGGTCAGAACCACGGTGGGATGCTTCGGATCGGAATTATCGAATCCGCTGACGACCAGAGCGTGATCGGCACCACGATTGCCGCCGAATACATCCTCAAACCATTCTGCCACTTTGGATATTTTATTATCTGCCCACAATTCGCCGGAATCAACGGAAACGATGACTTTCTTGCCATCCTTGACAGCGGCCAGCAGGTCATAGATATTGCCGTTTTCATAGACATCGCACTTCACGCCGAAGGCTTCCAGCGCACTGCTCATGTGTTCCGGGGATGTACCGTTGACGGGGTCGTACCAATCCCTGATAAAGGCATCCTGCACGACATCATCTGCCGTGCCTGTGAATCCGTAGTCTTTCATAACCTCATACTGAGCATTCCAGACGCAGGAATTACCATGCTGCTGTACCTCAGGAGAATAGACTCCGCCATCAGACGGAGTTCCCCAAATATTTCCGGGAGAGTTTTTCATATTTCAGTGGTTGTGATAAATGGTTGATTGCAGTGTATCCTTACTACCATATATCCGTTAGTAGGACCATTTTTTCAAAATAATCATCAAATGAGCTTCATTTCGCGCGCAATCCGACGGAGCGTGTCTAAGCCTGCTTTTTCCGTTCTGTAGACTCTGGCAGTTGACCAGCCCAATTCTTCTGCAATACTTGTTACCGGACGATTTTTTATCCAGCGGTAGTCGATAATCATTTTCTCCTGAGCATCATTCATGGCTGAGAGCAGATAATGCAGGATTTTTTCTCTCTCATCACATGAGGGAGACTCTTTATCAGGGAGAACATCTGCCAGAGTGCACGTCGAATCCCCTGATGCAAGAGGTTTATCCAGACTGACATGTATACTTCTATCGTTGTCAATCACCTGCCTTTTTTTGTCTAAATCACGGAAAAGGCAAACAGAAAGCCATGTTTTAATGGAGCTTTTTTCGGGTTGAAAGTTTTTGATGAATGCACCGTCTTTTTCGGACAATTTCTTGAAAGCATCGCTCTGCACCTCCGGCAATGTAAAATATTTATTGTCATCATAATCCTTGAAATGAGCAGATAAATACTGACACACCGGGTATACATAATCCATCAAATCGTCATAATCACCATTAATGGCCTTGTTGATTAATTTTTTTTCGATATCCTTTTGGTCAACACCCAGCGATTTTATCTTGTTGAAGATGCGCCCTGTAAGTCTACCGGAAGAAGAAGTATCCAGTGTCATGCCGCATCCCGCCGGTGGGCCGAATAGTGATGACAACTTATCTGAAATAAACTCGACACAGGTAGCAGCTATCTTTTCAACGATTCCTTTGCTTTCGGTATCCAGCAGGAAACGATAGGTATTACTGACCTCTTCGTCTTTAAGGAGAGCCATCATCATGCGCTTTCTCTCACTTTCCGTCCCGTTTCCGGAAAAAAACTCACAAATATTCAGATTACTTACTGCCGACATGAGCATATTCTACAGCATTCCGAATGCTGTAGCCCACATTGGATGGTGAACGCCATTATTCTCAATGCTGAGCAAAAATCAAGGGGCATGAAGAAAAACATCAGCAACAGACTTGCCTGCACGCACAGCTTACTGTATAAGACTGATAATATTACAAAAAAACAACAATTTCCGTTAGATATGCCTTGCTACAGCATTCGGAATGCTTACCCACCTACCGTCAATAACATGAAAACAGCAAAAGACATCATCAAAGATTTACCATTGAATATGAATGATATAGCCAGATTGACCCTTGAAGCAACAGAGGAGATGGGAGCGAGTGCACAAGGGATGCAACGTCCGGAAATGCTGCAACTGATGCGGCGGGTGATTCGAGCGGGGGTGGCAGCGGTGCGCGCGGAGGAACACACGGTTTCGTTTGAAGAGGCGGCGTGGGCAAGTGTGGAAGCACGCGTGGGTCGCAGAGCCACCACGCTGCGGGATTTGCGGCATTTTGTGCGGCGTATGCTGCGGGTGGAGGGTGTGGCAGCGCGACCACTGCGGGCGATGAGCACGAGGGAATGCCGGGAGCTGTTGGAACGGGCTTTCGGCAGTAGTGACCACAGCTTCAACAAGGGGCGCGCGATTCTGCACAGCATTTTTGCCCACGGGCTGCGGCAGGAGTGGTGTGGGGAGAATCCGGTGAGTCGCATTGAAACGAGGCGTATTCAGGAGAAGGAGATTGCGCCGCTGAGTCCGCAGGAGGTGCGGCGGCTGGAACAAGCCGCGCAACAGCCGGAGCACCGGGAGATGCGTTTCTCTCTGCACCTCTTGCTGTACAACGGCGTACGCCCGCAGGAGGTGGCGCGGTTGAGCGAACGCAACATCCGGCCGGAGCAAGGGCGGGTCATCATCCCCGCCTCCGGCAGTAAGACAGGCGGCGGGCGAGCGCTGCCGCTGCGGAAAATGAAGAGCCTGAAGGGGGTGTCGCTCCGCATCCCGCGCAACTGGCAACAGCGTTGGCGGGCGCTTCGATGTGCCGCAGGATTCTCTGCCGGGCATTGGCAGCCGGATGTGTGCCGCCACACCTTCGCGAGTTATCATGCAGCGCATTTCCGGGATTTGGGAATGTTGCAATTAGAGATGGGCCACCGCAGCGCGGATTTGCTGCGCTCACGCTATTTGAATTTGCCGAGGGTGGAGCAGGCAAAGGCGTATTGGACATGCCGCTGATGAACCCGACAGGGCGGCATCGGTCAGGCAGGCGGTGGAGCAGCGTCAGCTGCGGTCCCCCCTGTCAAACTGCTGTCGCCCGCATACGCGAGCTCAAGATTTTCCCCTCAGCAGCCGAAGAGGAAGCGCATGGCGCGGGGGAAGCAGCGGGTGAGATGAGTGTAGAGCCAAGTGAGAACGACCAGCAGGAGCACGGGTACCCAGATATTCCGGGCAAAGTCTATCTGTGGGTAGTTGTAAAAGACGGCAAGGGCGAAGGAATGGGTGATGTAGCAGAATATCATGCAGCGTCCGGCAGCGGCAAAGGCCGCGCCCACGCGGGGCAGCCAACGCACCAGAGCCATGGCGGCAAGGGAATACAGGATGGTGTAGGCCAGTGATTCCACCGGCAGGGAGCAGACGCGCACGGCCATATCCAGCGAACGTCCCAGAGCCGGCAGGGCATGTATCTGTACCAGCAGGATGGCGATGGCCACCGTCAACAAGAGAGCGCGGCTGCGCAGCCAGGCACTGAGCACCTCCGGTCCGACGCTTGTACGCAGGGCGCCTCCCAGCACAAACGCAACCATCCAGTCAAAGCGGATGGTGGTGTGCTGGCTGTACTCGCAGGTGTAGGCAAAGGCTGCCAGCAGAGCCACAATTATCCAGGCATGACGTGGCATGAGCCGCAGGGCAAGCATACCGGCCACCAGAAGCTGGTAGACGGCCAGATTACGCAGGAACCAGAGTGGGGTGTTATAAGCGCCCTCACCCCAGCCCAGCAGCCGCTCCCAGCTCCAGACGGCTCCCTGTTTGGTGAGCATGTAGAGTCCGGCAGAAAGCAGCGACCACAGCACCCACAGCCACAGCATCCGCAGGGCTCGCGCCGCGCACCTGCCGGCCTGCCGCGGCATGAAATACCCCGCAAAGACAAAAAACAGGCAGAGCGCCCCGCCCACCAAATCACTATTCCAGGCGGGTGACTTTCCCGTATGCAGCCAGATGATGAAGAACATGGCGATGCAGCGGGCGGCATCAATCCAGACTTCGCGCGGGCGCGGGGTGGCACCCGCCCCTGCTTCAGATGGCGGTATCATATTCAGGAATGCAGCGGGCGAATATTACTCCGGGAACATGTCGCGGAGGTCATTGTAGCGCAGGGAAAAATCCTTCTCCTCTTCCTCATCATCAGCCATGCGGCGGTGGCGGGAAGCCTCCGGACTGTAATGACGGGGAGTCAGAGGGACAACCTGCTCATCATCAGAGAAGAGACTGCGCACACGCTCATCCATCTCGTCCTCAGAGTCTCTGGGCAGAGTGCCCTGCACCGGCTGTCCGTCCAGATTAAAGAATCCCTGGCTGCCGGAGCCGTCAAACAGACCGGGCTCCGAGCGAACGGGGGCGGGTGCCGGGCGGGAAACCTCCACAGGGGCGGGGGTGGCCGGACGCGGGGTGGGCGCTGCCGGGCGCGGCATCGGAGCAACAGCGCGCGGCTGCGGAGCAGATGCTGTGGGGCGCTCCGTCGGCACAGGCATCGGTCGCGGCGCGGGGGATACCGGTTTCACCACCGGTTCAGGGCGCGGGGCGGGAGCATAGCGCTGCGGCGCAGGGGGGACTGTCACTTCCTCCTCTTCTTCATCGGCAAAGATATCAGCCGATTCTCCCTCGGCCTCATCTTCCGCAAGATTCACATCCTCCGCATCGGGGAGTTCATCCTCCTCTGCCTCCGGCTCGGCCTCATCCTCATCAGCAGCGGATGTAGCAAGCTCTGCCGCAGCAGCAGCCTCGGCTTCTTCGGCCTCGATAGCAGCGCGGAATTCTCCGGCATCGACAGAGGCGATGAGGCTCACGCGGATTTCCTCGCCCAGACGGGGCTTGACGGCTGCGCCGAAGAAGAAGTTGACCTCATCATTGCCCAGACTCGCGCGGATGGTCTCCATGGCCGTCCGCAGCTCGGAGAGCGACATGTTGTTACCGCCGGCAATGTGAACAATCACCGTGTGAGCCAGTCCCAGAGCATTGTGGAAGGCCACCAGCGGTGACTCCAGAGCCGCGCGGGCGGCATCTTCCGCACGATGGGGGCCATAGCCCGTGCCGGTGCCGTAGATACAGCGGGAATCGTTGTTGCGGAGGGCGGTCACCAGCTCATCCAGGCCGATATTGATGATACCGGGAGAGTTTGCCAGCATGGGGATGGAGGCCGTTGCCTGGGAGAGAATGGTATTGGCCTCCTCAAAGACGGCCATGGCACCGTTTCGGGTGCGGAACAAGTCCTCCATGTAATCATTCTCAAAGCAGAATACCAGGTCAGAGACGGAGGAAATCTTTTCCAACGCGCGGTCAGCCTGTTCGCGGCGGCGGCGGCCCTCAAAAGCAAAGGGCATCACCAGCACCGATACCAGAAACACGCCCGCCTTGCTCGCCATCTCTGCCAGCAACGGCGCTACGCCCGAACCCGTGCCTCCGCCGAGCCCCACCACCATCACCAGCAGGCGCGCATTCTTCAGCAGCCCGTCAATCTCGCCCCGGCTCTCCTCCACAGCCAGTCGACCCACCTCCGGGTCACCGCCGGAGCCCAGACCGTGATTCAATCCGGCCCCCAGCTGGATGAACTCCACATTACCGGCCTCGCGCCCCAATCGCTCATCCAGCGACATGATGCACAGGCGCACATTCTCCGCGCTGGAGCCACGGAAGCGCTGCAGGATGTTGGCCCCGGCGCCGCCGAGACCGACGATGACGATACCGTCTTCCTTACGGGAAACTGACTGATAGGGAAGCATAGTGATATGTGGTGAAAAGGGTTACACTCAGCGACCGATACCCAGGGAACGCAGGAAGCGGCTCCACCAGCTGCGTCCGCCCTGCGTGTAGGCATCATCATCATACCGCTGGGCAAAGCGGATGAGTCCGATGGCGGTGCAGTAGCGCGGGTCTGCCAGGTAGGAGTGATTCTGCCCCGGCTGCATGGGGGCGGGCTGATGCACCGGCACATTGTAGAAGATGTACTTGGTGAGCGCATCCAGTCCTCGCATGAGGCTGGTACCGCCGGAGAGGTAGATGCTCATGCCGTTGCGGGCGAAGACCTCCTGCGGAATGCGTTCGCGCACGCGCAGCAGCGTGTGGGCCAGACTGTCGCGGATGAAGCGGTTGAGCTCGCCGCGGGGGATGCTCACCTCGTGCATCCCCAGCTCATCGCGGTACTGGGCCAGCGAGCGGTCCTTCACATCGCCGAAGGCATTACCCTCCGTGCACTTGAGCACCTCTGCCGCCTTGGCAGCCACGCGCTGCTCCGTAAGACGGACAATATCCTGGTTGATGGTGTTGCCGCCACGGGGAACACAGCCGGAGGCGATGACATCCCCACCCTTGTAGCAGATGAAATCCGTGGTGCCGCCGCCGATATCGATGAGCAATGCCCCGGCATCCTTCTGCTGGCGGGTCAGCACCATCTGCGCCGTGGCCAGGGGCGCGAACACCAGGTCCTCCACCTCCAACGGCACATTGCGAACACACAGCAGCGAATTCTGCAACCGCGTCCGCACACCATGCACCACATGGCAATTCACATCCAGCGTGCGACCGGTCAGTCCCTCCGGGTGGCGGGTCGGCTCCCCACCATCGATGGAATACCCGCCCAGCTCACGATTGAGCACGATACGATCAGTCGCTATCTCCAGCTTCTCAGCCTTTTCGCGGGCGTTGTCCACATGCTCCTCATCAATCACATCCTCATTATCCGGCAGACGGAAGGAACCGATGTTGTTTTCACCCTGCATGTGGTCACCGGTCACGGAGAGGAACACATTGAGGATATCCACATCTGCGTGGTCCTGTGCCAGCTGCCAGGCATCGCTCACACACTGGCGCGCCATGGTCGGATCCACAATCTCGCCCTTGCGTATACCCGCGCTGGGCACCTCGCCTATGCCGATGATGGTGGCGGAGGAATCCGGGCGTATCTCACCCACCACCATACAGGTCTTGGTGGTTCCGATCTCAAGGCCAACTAAAATTTTAGATTTTGCCATAGGTAACGTGTAAAGGAATTTTCGGTAAAGTTTTATCTGCCTGCGGATTGGCGGGTCATCGATTCGCACATGCCCGGCGACGGCATGATTCCCGGCATCAGGGTCACGAAATCGGTATCATATTTTTCCGACGGCTTGAACAGGAAACCCGGCTTCGGATTCCGCACTTCGTAGGAGGTAGCACGGAACATCGGCAGCACCTGATTGGTGCTGGGGTCATACGCCTTCTTCCCGGTGTACTCACCACGGATGATATACTCCACATTCTGGTCAGTCCCGTAGATGGCATTCGGTGCCGGCGGCTCCATGCCGCGGTCAGGCGTGTGCACCCTGCTCTCATCCATCATCACCAGCTGTGCGTTGCGCCAGCTCTCCCCGGGTTTCCGGAGATATCCCCAAAAGCGCGTAATCGGGATGTAGTATCGCCGCCCGATAAAATAATCCCCCGCCGGTTCGGCCGCTATCTCGGCCTCACGAGCGACAATGGCACGGCAATCGTCCTCCAGCGATATGGTCTGACACTGGCAGAACAACAGCCCGGCAGCGGTTATTGTGATGATTCTTCTGAGCATGGACATTCTTTTCTACCGTATTACCCACGCGCGGTCAAGCCTATATTCCGCCCGCACGCGTGTACGCACGCACTTTTCGTGTTCGCACCGCCCGCCCCGCAATTATTTAAGCAAAATTGATTGTTTTTGATATATAATTTCAGAGATTTCAAAAGAAATATCGCTTTGAGGATAAGGAGAGAACAGAAAAAGGAAGCAAAGAAGAGAAAAATACTGACAGAGCGATAAAAACACAGGATTTGCTTTTTTCTTGACAGCGGAAAGTGCAATCTCTATACTCCGCGTGGATGCGCGTAACATCAATACGGAAAAGCGCGCGACGGCACGGGAGGCAACAGTCACATCCCCTGAAAAGGAGGGCTGTCCCGTGGACCAAAGCGAGCAGGCGCATTCGACATCACCTTATACAATCTTTAATCATCAATGAGTTTTTTCAAGAAATTAGCCGGATTGCTCTCGTACGACATCGGGATAGACCTCGGCACAGCCAACACGCTGGTCTACATCAAGGACCAGGGGATAGTGCTGCGCGAGCCCTCGGTGGTCGCCATGAAGGGCGATAAGGCCAAAGCCGTGGGCGAGGAAGCCAAGCGCATGATCGGGCGCACCCCGGGCACCGTGACGGCCATTCGCCCGTTGAAGGATGGCGTGATTGCCAATTTCGACGTAGCGCACCAGATGCTGCGCTACTTCATCAAGAAGGCCTGCCAGCGGCGCACGCTGCGCAAGCCGCGTATTCTCATTGCTCACCCGTCCGGCATCACGGAGGTGGAGCGCCAGGCCATTGAGCAGTCGGCCTACGAGGCCGGTGCGCGCGATGTGCAGCTGATGGAGGAACCGATGGCAGCGGCCATTGGGGTGGGGCTTCCGGTCTCGGATGCCATCGGCAGCATGATCGTGGACATCGGTGGCGGCACGACGGAAGTGGCCATTCTGTCCCTTTCCGGCATCGTCTACAGCAAATCAGAAAAATGCGGCGGCGATGCCATGGACGACACAATTACGCGCCACATGCTGGCGGCTCACAACCTGCTGGTGGGGCCGCGCACGGCAGAGGATATCAAGGTGCGTATCGGTTCGGCCCACCCCCTGCAGCAGGAGCTGCAGATGGAGGTGAAAGGCCGCGACCGCGGTACCGGTCTGCCCAAGACCGTGACCATTCGCTCCGAAGAGATTCGCGAAGCGATTCAGGATAAGCTCAATATCATTGTGAGCGCCATTCGCCAGACATTGGATCACTGCCCGCCCGAGCTGGCCAGTGACCTGTATGACCGCGGTATTACCGTGGCCGGCGGTGGAGCTCTGCTGCGAGGACTGGCCGATTTGCTGCACGAGCAGACGGGGCTTCCGATTGTGATATCGGAGGATCCGCTGAGCGCCGTGGCAGAAGGCACCGGCCGCTACCTGCAGGAGAACGATGACGTGTTTGAGGACTGATAACCCATCTTCCTCACCCTCAGGCGTCACCGCATCTCAGCGCAACGGCAGCCCGGTCTGCCCCACAGCCAACAGAAACAAGAGCAACACTGCCGCCCCGATTCCGGTCGGGGGAGGAGGTGTTGCTCTCTGCTTTTTCAGGACTCGTGGCAGCTGAGAGAACAAGGTGATTCCGGGTGAACAACCTTTTAACCTTAACCAAAACCTTGTCACTTATTTCCAAAATGATTAATAGCGTCAAACACTTCTTCGGGCTCGGACAGTGCAACCCGAAGGAGGGCACGACCATCGTCATCAATGCGGAGAAACTGGAACGCCGCGTCGCCCTGCTGGAGGACGGCGTTCTGGAGGAATACAGCATTGAGCGCGAGGGCGAAGATAACATCGTGGGCGGCATTTTCAAAGGCCGCGTCAAGAACATAGAACCCGGTCTCAAGGCCATGTTTGTAGACATCGGCTATGAGAAAAACGCCTTCCTGCACTTCTGGGATGCGCTGCCGCTGGCTCTGGACTCGTCACTGGAAGAGATTCAGCGCGAAGGCCGCCCCCGCAAGCAGCAGAAGAAAATCACCAGCAAGGACATCCCGGACATCTATCCCATCGGTTCGGAGATTATGGTGCAGGTGACCAAGGGCCCCATCAGCTCCAAGGGGCCGCGCGTGACCACCAATATCTCACTGGCCGGGCGATACATCGTGCTGATGCCCTTCACCGACCAATTCGGTATCTCCCGCAAGATTGATGACCCGAAGGAACGCCAGCGTCTGCGCCAGATCGTGCAGAAACTCAACGTGCCGGAGGGCATGGGCATCATCATGCGCACGGTGGCTCAGGGGCAGCGCTTCCGCCACTTCGTGCGCGATTTGGCCATGCTGCTGACCCAGTGGCGCGAGGTGGAGGAAAAATTCGCTTCTCATCCCGCCCCCGTCAGCGTGTACCGCGAGCCGGATCTCATCGAGCGCACGGCTCGTGACTTCCTGACAGACAACGTGGACAACATTGTCTGCGACAATCTGGAGACCACCCAGCGCATGCAGGAGATTGCCGGCAAGATATCCCGCCGAGCCAAACGCCACATCCAGCACTACCCCTGCCGCCAGCCCATTTTCGAGGAACTGGGCATTGAGAAACAGATTAACGAGACTTTCCAGCGCCAGGTGCTGCTGCCCTGCG
This sequence comes from uncultured Akkermansia sp., assembly GCA_964471605.1. GTDB lineage: Bacteria > Verrucomicrobiota > Verrucomicrobiia > Verrucomicrobiales > Akkermansiaceae > Akkermansia. The sequence continues at coordinate 25,028 of CAYYKC010000006.1, forward strand.
GCGGCTACCTTGTCATCGATGAAACGGAGGCTCTCATCGCCATCGATATCAACACCGGCCGCAACAAGGGCAACAAGGATTTGGACAAGACCATCCTGGAGACCAATCTGGAATCCGCCCGCGAGATTGCCCGCCAGCTGCGCCTGCGTAACATCGGCGGACTCGTCGTGGTGGACTTCATCGATATGCGCCACCGCAAGGATCAGATGGCTGTCTATAAGGCGATGAAGGAAGCGCTCAAGCGCGACAAGGCCAAGACGCAGGTGATGCAGATTACGCCCATCGGTCTCATGGAGATGACGCGCCAGCGCATCAACGAATCGCTGTTGGACTATGTGAACGACCAGTGCCCGTACTGCAATGGCCGCGGTCGAATCAAGAGCGTGATGACCATGAGCGTGGAGATTCAGCGACAGATTAAAGCCACTATCCAGCGCTACCGAGAGACGGTGGGCGACATGATTGTGGTGGTGAACAGCGATGTTCTCTCCCGCTTCAAGAATGAGGATGCGAAGCTGCTGATGGAGCTGGAGCGCCAGTGCGCCGGCCGCCTCATCTTCCGCAGCGACCCCTCCATCCACCGCGAATCCTTCGCCATTCTCAACCCGGCCAACGGCAATAAACCGCTCTACCAGGCCAACATGTAACTATCACCCCGGGAACGGCCGGTGCGGCATCCATTCCGCATCGGCCGTTCTTTCTCCCACACCCTATGCTTGCATACATCTCCTGCGCGCTGTCCCTGATACTCTTGCTGGTGGTCGGGCTGCTGCTCATCCGCCCGCTGAGCTGTCGCCGGTGGCTGAAACTGCTCTACCTGGCCATCACCGCCGTTGCCGCCTGCAAAATCCAGCTTCTCTACCTGTTGAGCGGGAGGGAATCGTACTTCACCCCGCATCTTGACCCCGCCATCCTCATCCCCGCCAACTGGGTCTGGCTGCTTATCTTCTTCTATGCCCCCCTGCTCCTGGTGCTGAGCCTGCTGCTGGGCGTGCTGCGCCTCACCCTGTTCCGGAAAACAGACAAACAGCGTTGGCGCCGCATCGGTAACCGCATCCGTGTGGGACTACTGGTGCTGACGGCCACCATCGTGAGCATGGGCATGTACAACTCCCTGCAACTGCCGGAGGTCAACGAAATCACCATCCGGCTGCCGAAGATTCCCGCCGATGCCGCCCCGGTGCGTCTGGCGCTGCTGGCGGACTTTCATGCGGATGATATTGCAGACGCCGCTTTCATGCGGAGCGTGGTGGATATCACCAACGCCCAGAAGCCGGATGCCATCGTCATCGCCGGCGACTTTGTGGACGGCACGGTGGAGCAGTTCGGCAACAATCTGGAGCCGCTGAGCGGGCTGAGTGCCCCGCTGGGGGTCTATGCCGTAGGCGGAAATCATGATGTATACAGCGGGCTGAGCGAGTGGGAGCCATTTCTGAGCGCACGCGGCATCCGCTTTCTCAACAATGCGGGCACTCCGCTCACCGATTCTCTCTACCTGTCCGGGGTACGAGATGAGGCCGAGCGTCGGTTTTCCCGCGGCATCACCCGCCAACCCGATTACCGTGCAGCTCTCCGCAGCGCGCCGCCCGGCAGTGCCACCATCCTGCTAGCACACCAGCCCGCCACCTTTGTCCACCCGGACAACACCGCAGACCTCCAGCTCTCCGGCCACACCCACGGCGGCATGATGCCCGGGCTGCGCTCCCTCATTGCCCTCGCCAACAAAGGCTACGTCGCCGGGCACTACACCCGAGGCGAGCGTCAGCTCTACGTCTCGCGCAGCACCCGTCTCTGGAGCGGCTGGCTCTTCCGTCTCTTCAACAGCCCGGAAATCACCCTCATCACCGTCAAGGGTTTAGGGCAGTAATGGCCTACTGAGTCTTTTTTTTGAGGACAAAGTCATCTCCGGTACCTGCTTTAGCCTTTACACGCGCGGGGAAAAGGTGTATGCTGGCGCAACGCATTATTTACCATTTCGCAAGACGTTATGATGACCGCAGCGCAGATTCGCCAGAGTTTCCTTGATTTTTTCCATGAAAAGCAGCACACCGTCGTCCCCTCTGCATCGCTGATGCCGCAGAGCCCGGGGCTGCTCTTCACCAACGCCGGCATGAACCAGTTTGTGCCGTACTTCCTGGGTGTGTGGACGCCGCCGTGGAAGCCCGCCCGCGCCACAGACACGCAAAAGTGCATCCGAGCCGGCGGCAAGCACAATGACCTGGAGGATGTGGGGCAGGATTCCTACCACCACACCATGTTCGAGATGCTCGGCAACTGGTCTTTCGGTGACTATTTCAAGAAAGAAGCCATTGCCTGGGCCTGGGAGCTGGTGGTGGAGCGCTGGGGATTCCCCGCAGAGCGCCTGTACGCCACCGTCTACTGCCCGGATAAATCCAAGGGCGACCCCGGCGAGTTTGACCAAGAAGCATGGGACACCTGGGCACCGCTCTTCGAATCCAAGGGACTGGATCCGAAGGTCCACATCGTCAACGGCGGCGTGAAGGACAACTTCTGGATGATGGGCGAGACCGGCCCCTGCGGTCCCTGCTCCGAGCTGCACGTGGACCTCACCCCCGAGGGCAAGACCGAGGGCCGTCTGGTGAATCAGGACAGCCCGCAGTGCATTGAAATCTGGAACCTCGTGTTCATCCAGTACAATGCAGAGAGCGATGGCACATTCCGCAACCTGCCCGCCTGCCACGTAGACACCGGCATGGGCTTCGAACGCGCCTGCGCCATGATTCAGTGCACCAAGGGGTTCACGGACTTCAGCGCCCGAGTCTCCAACTACAGCACGGATGTATTCCGCCCGATTTTCAAGCGCATCGAGGAGATTTCCGGCCGTACCTACGCCGACATCTACCCGCAAGACGCCACGGAAGAGAACCGCGAGCAGCTGCGCGAGAGCATCGCTTTCCGCGTGATTGCCGACCACATCCGCACGCTGAGCTTCTCCATTGCAGACGGCATTCTGCCGGGTAACAATGGCCGCAACTACGTGCTGCGCCGCATTCTGCGCCGCGCCGTGCGCTACGGTCGCACGCTGGGGCTGGAAAAACCCTTCCTTTCTCTGCTGGTGGACACCCTGGCGGCAGAAATGGGCCGCGTGTTCCCGGAACTCATTGGCCGCGCTGCCACCATCAAGGAGGTGCTGCTGCGAGAAGAAACAAGCTTCAACGAAACACTCGACCGCGGTCTGGAGCTCTTTGATAAGGAAGTGGCGGCCACGGGTACCGTCTCCGGCGACTTTGCCTTCAAGCTGTATGACACCTACGGTTTCCCGATTGACCTGACGGCGCTGATGGCTCGCGAACGCGGCCTGAGCATCGACACCGAGCGCTTTGAAACCCTCATGGAAGAGCAGCGCCAGCGCGCCAAAGCCGCGCAGAAGAAGCAGATTGTGCGTGCTCTGGACATCCAGACCGAGCAAATCACGGCGTTCACCGGCTACACGGAAGATGTCTGCGAGGCTACTGTTACCGAAATTCACGAGAGTGACGGCATGCTCTTCGTCATCACGGATAAGACCCCGTTCTACGCCGAAATGGGCGGCCAGATGAGCGATGGCGGCACCCTGTCGCAGGGCGGCGATTCCGCCCCCGTGCTGGGAGTTCAGCAGATTGGCAATGCCCGCGCCCACCTCATCTCTACGGTTGACGGCGTGATTCCTGCCGTGGGTGACACCGTCCTGCTGACGCTGGACACTACGCGTCGCCGCGCCCTGGAGGCTCACCACAGCGCCACCCACCTGCTGCACAAGGCGCTGCGCTCCCTCGTGAGCGAGGACATCGCCCAGCAAGGCTCTCTGGTGGATGCCGACCGCCTCCGCTTCGACGTCAACAGCGGCCCCATCTCCAAGGCTGACCTCCGCCGCGTGGAAGAGCTGGTCAACCAGTGGGTGGAGGAAGACCTCCCCATCCTGACGAACGAATATCCCATGACCGAAATCCGAAAGCACCCGGAAATCTGCCAGTTCTTCGGTGATAAGTACGGCGATGTGGTTCGTCTGGTGCAGATGGGCGGCGAAACGGATGCCTTCAACGGCGTTTCCATGGAGCTCTGCGGCGGCACCCATGCCGCCTCCACCGGAAAGGTCGGTTTCTTCAAGATTCGCAGCGAGGGCGCTATCGCCAGCGGAGTGCGTCGTATTGAGGCTGCCGTGGGTGAAGCCGGGCTTGCCGTGGTACGCGATATGATCAGTTCCCGCATGCCGGAAGGTAAGGAAATGCTTGATAAGCTGGCCTCTGCCAACGCTAAACTCACCGCCATGGGGCAACCCACCATTCCCGTGCCCACCAACAATTCTCAGCCGGCCATGAAGGCCGTGCAGTCCCGCGACATCCGGGTGGTCAACGCCCTGCTGGATGAGTTCAACGCATACTGCGATAAGCTGAAAGAGGCAGCACTGGAGGCCGACAAGCGGCTGAAGAAAGCACAGGCCGCAGCCGCAGCCGGCATGGCTGATGCCCTGCTGGCAGAACAGCTGACCGGAGGCAACGTGGTTGTCTGCGCCGAGGGTGGCAATGACCTGCTCACCGAGCTGTTCAACGGACTTCGCAAGCGCCATTATGCCGCTGCCGCATTCCTGGTGGTCGATGATGGCAGTTCCCTCTCTCTGGGTGCCTACTGCGGTGAACAGGCTCAGGCCGAAGGGCTGAAAGCAGGCGACCTCATCCGCACGCTGGCTCCCATCGTGGGCGGCAAGGGCGGCGGAAAGGCCGACATGGCCCGCGGTTCCGGCAAGAATCTTGCAGAAAAGCAGAATCTTCTTGCCAAAGCGGCAGAAACTCTGGCATAATACGACGGAATAAACGTATCTACACATTATGGCCACTCCTCAGCCCCCGGTTTATCCGGATGAACCCAAGATTCCCATCCTGCCGAACATGCTGACGGCAGGCAACCTGCTCTGCGGCTTCTTTGCCATTCTGACTATCTTCAAGGGCATGGCCTTTGATGACGGCACGGCGGAGGCTTTCGCCCACTACCAGCAGGCCACCTACCTTATCTTTGCAGCCTGCATCTTCGACCTGCTGGACGGTCGCGTGGCCCGCATGTGCAAGGCAGACGGCCCCTTCGGGCGCGAGTTCGACTCCATCGCAGACGTGGTATCCTTCGGCATAGCTCCTGCCATGTTGCTGGCTCGTGCCGTGCTGTTCGATTTACCGGTTCCCTATCTGGGGGATGCCATTGCCGTTATCTACCTGCTGTGTGCCGCCCTGCGTCTGGCACGCTTCAACTGCATGGCAGCCGAGCCCAAAAAGCCCAACCAGAGCATGGACTTCGTGGGGCTTCCGGTGCCCATGGCAGCCGGTGCCGTGGTCAGCACCATGTATCTGGTCATTGACCTCACCACCAACCGCAACCTCCAGATACCCCAGCTCTGGCAATACATCATGGCCGGCATCATGACGCTGGTGGCACTGTTGATGATGAGCCGCGTTATCTACCCCAGCTTCAAGCACGTCAACTTCGAGAAGCGCGGTACCATCGTTGCCATGCTCATGGCGGTCGTGGCCGTCTGTGCGCTCGTAACCTTCCCCTGGATTGCCCCGGCTCTCATCTTCCTGTGCTACCTGGGGTACGGTCTGATTGTGCGTCCCTTCCTCAACCGCCGCCTGCGCCGCATGATTGAGGTGGCAGATGATGAAGAAGATGCCGTCTGATTAAAAGGAACCACCAAACCGAACAAATGCCGTCTGCACGCATTCAGTGGATTGATTTCTGCCGCGTGTATACGGCATTTTTCGTGGTGTTGCGCCATGTGGATAGACCGTATGGCAGCTTCAACTATATCATTGACCTCTTCAACTATCGGAGTCTGATTTTCTTTTTCTTCCTGGTATCCGGCTACTTCACGCACAAAGCGGCTGCCGGACAATGGCTGGATTGGAAACGCACCAGAACATTGCTGCTGCCCTTCATCTTCTGGACAGCCGTTGCGTCTATCCTGCTGCTGCAACCCATGATGCACTGGGGACAAACTCTTGCCGGTGATTTCAGCTGGTTCAGCTGGACGCTCATTCCACGCGAGATGGGGCTACTCAACTGGTGCTACTGGGACTTTGACAACGTACCGCTGTGGTTTCTGCGTACGCTGATTCTGCTAGCACTCTTCAGCCCGCTGCTGCAACGGCTTCCCTCCAAGGTGCTGCTGGTGCTGGTGTTGCTCTGCTTTGCCGGAAGTGATGTACTCTGTGCCCGCGATGCCGAAACCGCCCGCAGCCACGGCAGCTGGAGCGTGTGGTGGCTGCCTTTCCGCCTCTACGAAAGCGTGATGGCACTGGGCTTCTATTCTCTGGGACTGTGGATTCGGCGGTATGCCGACTTTGCCCGCTTCACCGCCTTTGTCCGCAGCTATGCCTGGGCACCGGTGCTGGCGGCACTCATCCTGCTGCCGGCGGTGTACGGATTCGGCTTCTACCCGCCGGTGCAGAGCAGTGCGCTGGTACTGCTCGGCGTATCCTGCACCATGGGTATCGGGGCGCTCTGCGAACAATACCTGCCCCGTTTCTGCGGATTTATTGCCTCATTCGGCCCGGCGGCTTTCTTCATCTATGTGACCCACTACATTGTGCTGCACGCCCTGCGGCTCGCCTTCACCGGCTCCTATGGCGGGCATTTCACCACGACCCAATGCCTCTGGATACCCTTCCTCATCACCGCCATCTGTCTGGGCATCTTCTACCCGCTGCGACGCTTCTTCCCCGGCTTCATGAAGCATATTGCCATGGCCAAATGAGGCACAGGCATCAAAATAATTCTTGCCTTAGCTCTAGCTTTTCGCTAGAATGGGACTGTTATGAACAGACTTGCAGGCAAAACAGCAGTTGTTACCGGCGCCGGACGCGGCATCGGTCAGTCCATCGCCCAGCGTTTCGCCGCTGAAGGTGCCAAGGTGATTCTCATTTCCCGCAATCCCGCGTCCTGCGGTAATGCAGCTGATGCCATCAATGCCGAATACCCCGGCAGCTGCAAAGCGTTCCCCTGCGATGTGGCAGATGCTGCCGCCGTGGAAGCCTGCGTCAAGGAAATCCTCACCGAATACCCCACTATCGACATTCTGGTGAACAACGCCGGCATCACCAAAGACGGTCTGCTCATGCGTATGAAGGAAAGCGACTGGGATGCCGTCATCACCACCAATCTCAAGAGTGTATTCCTCTTTGTCAAGGCGTTCCAGCGCACACTCATGAAAAGCCCGGCCGGCCGCATCATCAACCTCAGCTCCATCGTCGGCATGACCGGTAACGTGGGTCAGGCCAATTACTCTGCCTCCAAGGCCGGTGTCATCGGCTTCACCAAATCCATGGCGCAGGAAATTGCCAGTCGCAAGGTCACGGTCAACGCGATTGCCCCCGGCTTCATCGCCACGGATATGACCGATGCCATCCCGGAGAAGGCCAAGGAAGCCATGCTGGCACGCATTCCTCTGGGTGATTTGGGCAAACCGGAGGACATCGCTAACTGTGCCCTCTTCCTTGCTTCCGACGAGGCGCGTTACATCACCGGTCAGGTCATCGTCTGCGACGGCGGCATGACGATGTAAGTTCTTCTCCGATAATCAACAGGCGGTTCATGTGCACCATGAACCGCCTGTCACTTTTTTTACTGCGTCAGTTCCTGCTCAGCGCAGCACCTTCCAAATGCACGTCGGTTTTTCTACCGCTTGCATCGACCTTACCCCATCATCCCGCTGATAAATAACAAGCTCTTTGGGCGGTGAGCAAAAGCAATCCACGATACGCCGAGTAAAATTAACGGCACGACGTACCAACCCTGCTGTCATCGTAGCGATTTTCGGTAATTTCGCATTATATCGTTTGAAATCTACTTCCGTTACCGAAGTCCAGGCCAAATTGCTACCGGTCATAGCATAAGTCGAAGTCAGCAGCTCCGGCCGTACACACACTCGCGGCACGGTCTTCATGATATCGCTGAAAAAAACTAAATCACCGATGGATTTGTAAGAAGAATCAAAACGCACGCCGTGCTTTCTGAATGTATCAGCCAAGTGAAAACAACTGCAGGTGATAATCTCACAAACCGTTAAACTGCTCCATGAATGAGGACGAACAGGACGCCGGTGACAGTGATAACTTCCATCCGGATTCAGAATAATGAATGTTCCCAATACAATGTCCGCATCAGGGTTCCGCCTAAATTCCTGAGCCACCTGCTGTAAAGCATTCGGCAGATACTGCTCATCCGAATTCAAGTGAGCCGTTACATCCGCATCCTCCGGCAACCTTTCCCACGCCCGATTGAGCGCATCATACATCCCTGCGTCCTTCCCGCTTTCGAATGTAAACGTATAGCCGTTAATCCCACAGTGGTCTTTCTGCCAGTTCTCCAGCCACTCCGGGGTACCATCTGCCGAACCTCCATCCTGCACATGATGGTGAACTTCCACACCCTCCCCTATCTGGTCGGCGACGGAACGCACACAGCGTCGCAGCCATTCTATTGCGTTATACGCAGGGGTTACTATATAAAACTTCATACCTCGCCCAGTTTTACCATAACTGCCTTTTCTTGGCAAGCTTTTAGAAAAAATAACAACTTCGCATAATTATTTTTGAACATTATCGGGAGAGAGTGCGTCAACACGGCATGACCAACAACCTTACTACAAAGTTTATGGAGGGGCTGCAGGCTGCGCAGAAAGCGGCGGCGGCAGCCGGCAGAGCGGAGATATACCCCGCAGAAGTGATGCTGGCTCTCGTCCGGCAGGAGGGCGGCGTGCTCAGCGCGGTGCTGCAAAAAGCCGGAGTGGATGCCAACCGCCTGAGCCGAGAGCTGGAAAACCGTCTTGCCCGCCAACCGCGCCAGCAAGGAGCCGTAGCAAACGGTGCCGGTATCGGTCCTGCCCTGGATCGCGTGCTGAATGCCGCCGAGCAGCAGCGCAACAACATGAAAGACGACTACCTCAGCGTGGAGCACTTCGTGCTGGGTGTCTTTGAGGCAGATGCCGACCTGACTCGTCTTCTGGAAGGCTGCGGACTGAACAAAAACGTCTACCTGACAGCGCTGAAAGAGATTCGAGGCAACCAACGCATCACCGACCAGGAACCGGAACAGAAATACCAGACACTGGAAAAATACGGCACAGATTTGACAGAACGCGCCCGACGCGGCAAAATTGACCCCGTCATCGGCCGCGATTCGGAAATCCGCCGCGTGATGCAGATACTGTCGCGCCGCACAAAGAACAACCCCGTCCTCATCGGTGAACCCGGCGTGGGTAAGACCGCCATTGCGGAGGGGCTGGCCCGCCGCATTGTGAACGGCGACGTGCCGGAAAGCATGAAAGGCAAGCGGCTGGTGAGTCTCAACATCGGTTCCATGCTGGCCGGTGCCAAATATCGCGGCGAATTCGAGGAACGGCTCAAGGCCTTCATCAAGGAAGTCACCGCCTCTGAGGGTGAAATCATCCTCTTCATCGACGAGCTGCACACACTGGTGGGAGCCGGCGCGGGCGGTGACAGCTCCATGGACGCTGCCAACCTGCTGAAGCCGGCACTGGCACGCGGTGAGCTGCGCACCATCGGTGCCACCACCCTGGACGAATACCGCAAGTACATCGAAAAAGATGCAGCCCTGGAGCGCCGCTTCCAGCCCGTCATGGTGGCTGAGCCGGATGTGGCCGATACCATCGCTATCCTGCGCGGGCTGAAAGAACGCTACGAGGTACACCACGGAGTCCACATCACAGACGGAGCACTGGTGGCCGCCGCCACCCTCAGCAACCGCTACATCACCGACCGCTTCCTGCCGGACAAAGCCGTTGATTTGGTGGATGAAGCCGCCGCGCGTCTCAAGATTGAGCTGGATTCCATGCCGGCGGAAATCGATGAACTCAACCGCACAGCCATGCAGTTGGAAATGGAACGCCAGGCGCTCGAAAAGGAAAAAGACGATGCCTCCCGCAAGCGTCTGGAAAGCATTACCCGCGATCTGGCCGACACCCGCGAGAAAGTAGATACCATGCTGGCTCGCTGGCAGAGTGAGAAGGACGTGGTGACCCGCGCCCGCGAAGCCCAGAAGCAGATTGACACCCTGCGCACCGAAGCCGAGCAGGCCCAGCGCCGAGGCGACCTCGGACGCGCCTCACAAATCCTCTACGGAGAAATTCCGGCTGCCGAAAACGCGGCCAAAGAGGCAAGAGAGGCCCTCAACAAACTGCAGAGCAGCGGCGAAGGTCTCCTCAAGGAAGAAGTGACCGAGGCCGATATCGCGAAGGTCGTCTCCACCTGGACCGGCATCCCCGCTGCCAGACTGGCCGAGGGCGAGCGAGAAAAGCTCCTGCACATGGAGGAGCGGCTCGGCAAACGACTCATCGGCCAGAAAGAAGCCGTGAAGGCCGTTTCCGATGCCGTGCGTCGCTCCCGTGCCGGATTGCAGGACGAAAACCGTCCGCTGGGTTCCTTCATCTTCCTGGGCCCCACCGGCGTGGGTAAGACCGAGCTGGCCAAGGCGCTGGCGGAATTCCTCTTCGATGACGAAGCGGCCATGGTGCGTATCGACATGTCGGAGTACATGGAGAAGCACAGCGTGGCGCGGCTCATCGGAGCGCCTCCCGGGTACGTGGGCTACGACGAGGGCGGACAGCTGACGGAGACCGTCCGCCGCCGCCCGTACAGCGTGGTGCTGTTCGATGAGATAGAGAAAGCGCATCCGGACGTATTCAACGTCCTGCTGCAAGTACTGGATGACGGTCGCATTACGGATGGCCAGGGGCGCACCGTGGACTTCACCAATACCGTCCTCATCATGACCAGCAACATCGGCAGCCAGTTCATTCTCAATGAGCAGGATGCCACCGCTCGTAACACCAAGGCACTGGATGCCCTGCGCGGTCACTTCCGCCCGGAATTCCTCAACCGTATCGATGAAATCATCATCTTCGACCGCCTGCAGGAATCCGACCTCCGGCAAATTGTCAACATCCAGCTGGAACGCGTGCGCAAGCGTCTGGCCGCCCGTAACCTCAGCCTGGAGCTCAGCGATGCCGCTGCAGCCCTGGTGGCAGCCCACGGCTATGACCCGGTGTACGGCGCCCGCCCGCTCAAGCGAGCCATCCAGCAGGACATACTCGACCCGCTCAGCCTCGCCATTCTGGAGGGCCGCTACCCGGAGGGAAGCACCATCCGAGTGGATGCCGCAGAGGGACAGATTACCCTGGGTTAAAGAACCGGAACAGCAAACACACCGCCAGACTGCTCACCGCGTCCGGCGGTGTGTTTCCGTCACTTACGCGACAGGTGATTGACGGGCGGCAAAAAATCGTGTAATATACAGCCATGACCACGTACACAGCCCCGGCCAAAATCAATCTCTCCCTGCGTGTTCAAAGCAAGCTTCGTGAGGACGGATACCACAACGTGGATATCCTGATGGCAGCCATTGACCTCTATGACCAACTGGACTTCCACAACTCACGCACCACTACCCTGCTGTGCGATACTCCCGGGGTTCCTACAGACGAGAGCAACCTGGTCATCAAAGCTGTCCGCGAATTCGAAAAATCATACGGTCGCAAGGCCAAGCAGCGTATCACCCTCACCAAGCGCATTCCCCACGGTGCCGGGCTGGGCGGCGGCTCTGCGGATGCCGCCATCACCCTCAAAGCAGTCAACGAAATCATCGGCACCAACTACGATATGGAAGAACTGGGCGCCATGGCCGCCAATTTGGGGAGTGATGTGAACTTCTTCCTCAACCCGGTCATCAGCCGCTGCACCGGACGCGGCGAAATCGTCAAGCCCGTTCCGGAGCTGGCCGACTGGAGCAGCCCCCTGGTACTCATCAAACCGCCATTCGGTGTCTCCACCCCCTCTGCCTACAAGGCACTTACCTGCTCCAAACGATTCAAGACAGTCAATTACAGCGCGCAGAAAGCGGATGGTATCACCTTCATCAACGAGCTGGAGCGACCCGTCTTTGCAAAATTCCCCATCCTGGGTATCATGAAGATGTGGCTGCTGCAACAGGAAGGCGTGCGCGTGGCGCTCATGAGCGGTTCCGGCTCCTCCATCTTTGCCCTCACGGAAACCCCGGAACAGGCACAGGCCATCGCCACCCTCGCCCGCACAGAGTTCGGCGACTCCCTCTTCACCCACTGCGGCACAGTCAACCCTCAATGATTCCCTCCGCCTGCGATGACCCCATCAACCGCCGCATCCTCTGCGTGGCAGAGGACCGCGTCACCGGGTTTCATGCACGGCCTTTCGATGAGATTGCACGGCTCTCGGGTGTAGCTGCTCCGCTGGTCATGGAGCGCCTCCGCACCATGCTTGCTGCGGGCACCATTCGCCGCGTGCGGCAGACACTCCTCTCCACCAGTCTGGCAGAAGGTGCCCTCATTGCCTGGAAAGTGCCGGAAGATAAGTTGGAAAGCGCCTACGTCTGGCTGCGGGACAACGACCCCTTCACCGGGCATGTTGTCCTCCGCAGCAGCGAGCACCCCACCGCGCCCGGCGCCGATTACCGCCTCTGGACCACGCTGAAAGTCCCCACCGGCTATGGCTCCATGCAAGAGCACTGTGCCATCCTCTCCCGGGCCATCGGCGCAGAGGACTGCGTACCTTTGCCCGTGGTGGGCATGTTCGCCCTGGCCGTGGGTCACACCCGCCGCGCCGGACTGCAACCGGGTGACAAGCTGCCGGAGCCGCCCGCCATGCAGGTACCGCAGCACCCCGTGCTGACCCCGGAGGAATGGCAAGTACTGCTCAGTCTCAAGGAAAGCCTGAGCCCGGAAGAAATCTGCCCCACCCCCTGGGCATCCCGTGCCGCAGCCCTCGGTATGAGCGAGCAGCGATACTGCGATATTGCCACCACCCTGGATACCCGCAAGGTCATCGGCCGTTTTGCTACCTTCCTGGATCACACTGCCCCCCGCAACCGCCGTGCCGGTACCGGGGCCGCCGGTCTCTTCCACTGGGCCGTACCGGAGGGCATGGAAGAACGCGCCGGAGCAGAATGCGGGCGTCACATCTGCATGACCCACTGCTATTGGCGCAGCGGCGGCGCCGTCTTCGGCGGGGCACAGATTATGGGCGTTGTCCACTCCCCTACCCGCGAGGAAGTACTGGCTCACAAAGCCGCCATCGACTCTCACCTCGCCGCCTGCGGTATCCCCGTACTCCACACTGCCGTCTTTTGGAGCAACCGTGCCGAAATCCGCCCCAGCGAAATCAATCCGACCCTCTACCGCGACTGGCTGGAGAAATACAAAACCGCGCCATAAATAATATCCTGAAGCGCAATGAAAGATTGCAGAGCGGTGAGAAATGGGGTAGAATGCGGGTGTTATGCTGCGCGGAAAGCTTTTATTCTCTACAATCTGTCTGATGATGCCGTGGATGGTCTTGCCTGCGGGGGCGCAGACGCTGCAGGTGCTGACACCTGAACAGGCGGCCGCCGCCATGCCGGATGATGCGGAGGCCATCCCCGCCGATGAGGTGGAAGAAACGGTGGAAACCGTCAGACTGGGCGGCGAAGAGAAAACAACCGTGCAGGAAGGTGTGCAGCAGGCTGAATCCTATGAGGATACAGTCGCACCGGATTCTCCCACTAATGTGGAAATCGGAGGCTCAACTGATACAGAGGCCACCCCGCCGCTCAAGACGGATGAGGAAGTGATGGACCCCACGGTACATGATCCCTCCCGCGTGGCCTATGCCGCCACACGCCCGAACGCCCGTACCATGTCACTGACAGTACCGGGACCGCGAGGACTGATAACAGACCGAGAAGGGCATGTCATGGCCTGCTCCGAGGTCGCCTACCAGCCGGCCATCAACTTCGGTCAATTGCAGGATGAGAGCGAGGAAAACATCCTCCGCGTGGCACGCAAAGCCATCGGCGAGTTTGAGACCGCCGGATTCAAGGTACAGGAAAAGACCGATGCACAGTTGCTGGATCACTACCGCAACCGCCGCTGGCTGCCGCTGGCCATCGGCCCGACCGTCCGCGAACGAGAGCTGGCACCGCTGCGCAAAAAAGTGAAACAAATTGAGCATTCTCATCTCATCCCTCTCTACATCCGCAACTACACCTCCGGCACATCAGCCTGCCACATTCTGGGCTACACCGGAGCTAAGGCCAAGCTGCCCACCGGCCCCATCAACCACAACGACCCTATTTTCGAGCGCCAGGAAGGCCGTGCCGGACTGGAACTCAAATTCAACAAACAGCTCACCGGAAAACCCGGTGTCTGGCGACTCATGTTCGATGAAAGTGGTAAAAAAATCCTGGATGAGTTGCAGACCAGGCCCAAGCCCGGCGGCACCATCGTCACCACCCTCAATCTGGAATGGCAGAAAGCTGCCGAGCAATCCCTGCGCGACAACACCCTGGGCCGTGGCGCTTTCGTCATGGTGGATGTCCACACGGGCGAGATAGTCGTGCTGGCCTCTACTCCGAATTTCGACCCCAACAAATTCATCCCGGCCATCTCGCAGAAGGACTATGATGCGCTGAGAAACGACCCGAACACCCCGCTGGTATCACGAGCATTCGCCGGTGTCTACCCCCCTGCATCTACCTTCAAGACCATCACGGTCGCGGCGGCACTGCGCCATGGTATCATCGAGGAAAGCACCTATGTGAACTGCCCATTCAGCGTCCGCATCGGCAACCACGAATTCAAGAACCACAGCAAATTCACCGGTTCCATCAACTGCGTCACGGCTCTGGTGCTCTCCAACAATCCCTTCATGTATCAGGTAGCGGCTACCCGTAATCCCCATCTGGGAGCCCAACGGCTCTGTGATGTAGCCCGCCGCTTCGGCTACGGTTCCACCGCCGGCATTCCCCTGCCGGATAAAGCAGGCAATGTGCCGGACGAATCCTGGATGCACCGCAACTACGGGCGCGGCTTCATGGCGGGTGATGCCGCCAACCTGTCCATCGGCCAGGGAGCCTTGCTGGCCACACCGCTGCAGGTGGCACACGCCATCTCCGGCATTGCCAACGGTAAATACCTGCCCAAGCTGCAGCTGGTGCGACAGGTGCTGGATGCGGAGGGCAACGTTGTCTACCAGTTCACCCCGACCTCCCAGACCAACCTCAGCGATATGGAGGGCGCGCTGGCCACCGTCCGCAAAGGCATGAAAGCCGTTGTCAACGGCGGTACGGGGCGTCGCGCCAAGCTCAGCTATGTCTCCAACGCCGGCAAGACCGGTACGGCGCAGTGGGGGCGGCCCTCCGATGACTGCCGACTCGCCTGGTTCGCCGGCTTCATGCCGGCAGACGAACCTCGATACGCCTATGCTGCACTCTACGAAGGCAAACCGCACCAGCGCATCTCCGGCGGTCACATGGCCGCCACCATCGTACGGGAGTTTTTCGAGAGCATCAAATCGGGCATGCAGGAGGCACTGGCCAAACCGCAGGAGGGCAGCGCAGATGTTGCGGCAGAGGAGCTGAGCGAGGAGGAACGTCTCCGACGCGAAGAGAAAGAAGCCGCAGCCGCTGCGGAAGCCGCCGCTCAGGAGGTACAGAAACGAGAGCAGGAAAAACGCCACTCGCGCAGCGGCTGGGACGACGGGCGCTCCCGCAGATAATCAGCAAAAAAGCGCTGTCATCGGTGTAGAATCAGGCTTCTTGACTACGTTTTTATTTTTTAGAAAATCTTATCATTCATTAACCAAACCGACAGACGAACGTGAAAGGGATTTATAAATGGGGAGCAGCGGCCCTGGTGGCAGGCGGCGGAGTAGCAGTCTGGCTCAGCATGGGAGAAAATGCCCAACAGGATTTCCGCTTCAAAACCGATAAGGTGTCCAGAGGTGACTTTGTGAGCAAGGTACAGGCCACCGGTACGCTGGAACCGGAGGAACTGGTGGACGTGGGTGCCCAGGTGACGGGAGAAATCAAGGAATTCGGCACCGATGCCAACGGCAATCGCGTGGATTACGGCAGCGAAGTCAAGGCCGGCCAGCTGCTCGCCCGAATCGATGACACCATCGTGGAGCTGGATATCAAACGCGCCGAAGCCAGCGTGGCCCAGGCCAAAGCCCAGATTCTTTCCGCAGAAGCCGGACTCGCCCAGGCCAAAGCTTCCATCTCCCAGGCACAGGCCAACAAGAACAAGGCCGACCGCGACCTGGAGCGCGCCAAAAAGCTGGGTGTGGGTGATGCCCTCTCCCAGATGAGCTATGACCAGTATGTGAATGCAGCGGAGACTGCCGCCGCCTCGCTGGAAAGCGCAGAGGCCCAGCTGCAGACCGCCACCGCTCAGCAGGCCAGTGCCGCCGCCCAGCTGCAGAGCGCACAGGCCCAGCTGGAGAGCGAGTTGCGCAACCGCGACTATACCCGCATCACCACCCCGGTGGACGGCACCATCGTGGTACGCCAGGTGAACGTGGGCCAGACCGTGGTGAGCAGCATGAACGCCACCACCCTCTTCCTCGTGGCTCGCGACCTCTCGAAGATGCAAATCTGGGCCAGCGTGAATGAAGCCGATATCGCCAAAGTGAAACCGGGCCAGGAGGTACGCTATACGGTGGATGCCCTGCCGAATGAGAATTTCAGCGGCGTGGTGAACAAGATTCGCCCGAACGCCACCATGAGTTCCAACGTGGTGACCTACATCGTGGAGGTGGATATTGAGAACCCTGACCGCAAGCTGCTACCCTACATGAGCGCCAATGCCAACTTCATCGTCAAGGAGGTGAAAGATGCCCTCATGGTGCCGGATGCCGTATTCGATTTCCACCCCTCGCCCGACATGATTGACGAGCAGTTCCGCAAATCACGCCCGAAACCACCGCCCGTGGAGGTGGCGGCAGAGGATGAAGCCGCCGCCCCCGCCAAACAGGCTGAGGAAGGCGAGCGGACACTCATCTGGCGCAAGGTGGGAGACAAGACCGTAGCGCCCGTTCGCGTCCGCAAGATGGATACGGACGGCACCCGCACCATCGTGGTGCCCGCAGACGGCGAAACGCTGGAGCCCGGCACGGAGCTGGTGACCGGCATCATGGCTGTCACCACAGAGGAATCCGCCTCCTCCGGCGGCTCCAACAACCCCTTTGCCCCCAAACGCCCGGAGCGCCGCCAGCGCACCGCAGGCGGAGTGGAGGCCAAGCCCGGGCAGAACCAGAACGCCGGACAGCGCGGCGGTCCTCCCATGTAAGTTTCATTCCATCCCGACTTTTCAACCGTGATTGAACTGAAAAACATCACCAAGGTGTACCACCTGGGCGAGATTGACCTGCCGGTGCTCAAGGGTATCTCCCTGCGTATTGAGGACGGCGAATTCGTCTCGCTCACGGGAGCATCCGGCTCCGGCAAATCCACGCTCATGAATATCCTGGGCTGTCTGGATCACCCCAGCGGCGGCGAGTTCTGGATTGACGGCAAGAACGTGTCCGGGTTGAATGCCGACCAGCGAGCCCGCCTGCGTAATCAGCGTATCGGCTTCGTGTTCCAGAACTTCAACCTGCTGGCCCGCACCTCTGCGCTGGAGAATGTGATGATGCCCGCCTACTACCACCACCCCGCCCTGCCGACAGCGGAAATCCGCCAGCGGGCACTGGAGCTCATCCGCATGGTGGGACTGGAGGATCGCATGCACCACACCCCGGCTCAGCTTTCCGGCGGGCAGCAGCAGCGGGTGGCCATTGCCCGCTCCCTTATCAACAACCCCGGTATCCTGCTGGCAGACGAGCCCACCGGCAACCTGGACTCCACCACCTCCGTGGAGGTCATGAACATGTTCCGCGACCTCAACCGGCAAAAAGGTATCACCGTCATCATCGTGACCCACGACCGCAAGACCGCCGCCTTCACCGACCGCGCCATCAACATGTGTGACGGTCTCATCCTGGAGGGCGTATCGGACGAACTCTCAGCCACTCTCCGCAAATGAAGCTCACCACCCTCTTCATCACCTGCCTGCGGGCACTGGTGCGCAATCCCATGCGTGCCGCCCTCACCGTGCTGGGTATCGTTATCGGTATCGCCGCCGTGGTGGCCATCTCAGAAATCGGCGAGGGCTCCAAGAAGCAGATTGCAGCCTCTTTCTCCTCGCTGGGCGCAAACGTCATCAACATCTTCGGCGCCTCCGTCAGCACCTCCGGTGTCAGCTCCGGCATGGGCGGGCGAGCCTCGCTCTACCCGACAGATGCGGATGCCATCATGCGCGAATGCACCGCCACGGTCAAGCTGGCCTCGCCCTATGTCCGCGCCAGCGGCCAGATTATCGTGGGCAATGAGAACTGGAGTCCCAACTCCATCAAGGGCGGCAACGAACACTATCTGGACATCGAGGGCTGGACGGTGCAGAAGGGTCGCGCCTTTACCAAAAAGCAGGTGGAAGAAGCGGCGCGCGTCTGTCTCATCGGCAGCACGATTGCGGATAAATTCTTCAGCGACAAGAGCCCGGTGGGGCAGGATGTCCGCATCAAGGACGTGGTGTTCACCATCATCGGGGTGCTGGCCTCCAAAGGCGCGGATGCCATGGGCAACGACCAGGATGACTGTCTCATCCTGCCTTGGACCAGCATCCGCACGCGTCTGATGGGCGCTTCCGGCTCAGCCGTCATTTCCAAGGGCGGAGCGGCCAACAGCACCCAGACCATCTCTGCCAACAGCACTTTCTCCACCTCTGCCGTGAACTTCTATCCCGGCTGCGACCTGCAACCCTTCTCCAACGCCCCGCACCCGCTGCGCACCCGCACGGTGGATTCCCTGCTGGTGCAGATTAAAGACGGCGTGGCGGCCAAGGCAGCTATGGATGAGATGACCACCGTGCTGCGCCGCCAGCACATGCTGGAACCCGGCGTGCTGGATGATTTCGAGATGCGTGACCGCGCTCAGTTCAGCAAGATGATGACCTCCACCAGCGAGAATATGAGCCGTCTGCTCGTAGCCGTGGCCATGATTTCGCTGGTTGTCGGCGGCGTGGGTATCATGAACATCATGATGGTCTCTGTCACGGAGCGTACCCGCGAGATTGGCCTGCGCATGGCCGTGGGTGCCCGCCCGCAGGACATCATGTACCAATTTCTGCTGGAATCCGTGCTACTCTGTCTCATCGGCGGACTCATCGGCCTTGCCGTAGGGCACGGGGCCTCGCAGTTCGTCAGCTCCCAGAACGGCTGGCCGGTAGAAACTTCCCCTGCCGCCATGGGGCTCGCCGTCACCGTAGCCGCCGTCATCGGTATTGTCTTCGGATGGTACCCGGCCTGGAAAGCCTCACGCATGGATCCCATCGATGCCCTGCGCCACGAATAAACGTAACCTTTTCTTTTCCATTCATGAAACGTACGCTTACAACACTTTCTCTGAGCACCCTGCTACTGAGCTCCTGCCTGCTGGGGCCGGATTACCTCGGCCCGCAGGACAGCTCACTGCCGGAAACCTGGGTCAATGCCCTGCCGCCCGGCACGGATGCCTACACCCTCACCCGCTGGTGGCAGAGCTTCAACGATCCTCAGCTCTCCGGGCTCATTGAGACAGCCTTCGCCGCCAACCCGGACATGATAACGGCGGCCCTCTCCATCAGCAAGGCAGAATCTGCCCTGCGCTCCACGCAGTCCGGACTCTTCCCCGGCGTGGGGGTCAACCTCGGCGGCACCAACAGCGGCAGCTTCAACACCTCCCTCTCCCACGGACGCTGGAACGGCGGGCTCTCCGCCTCCTGGACACCTGATATCTGGGGCGGGACCCGCCGCCAGGTAGAGGCTGCCTTTGCCAACGTAGGCTCTTCCAGGGCGGCGGCCAATGCCACCCGCGCCGCGCTGGCCTCCGGCATCGCCGTCTCGTACTTTGACTGGATTTCCGCGCGGGAGAGCCTCCGCATCGCCCGCGAACAGCTGGAGTATCAGGAACGCACCTACAACATTACCGCCAAGCGCCACGGCGTCGGCATGGAAAGCTCGCTGGATTTGGCAGAAGCCCGCGCCACCATCGCCTCCACCCGCGCGCAGATTCCCGCATTGGAAGCCAACATCCGCAAGTGCGAGAATGCCTTGGCCACCTATCTGGGGACAACGGTAGACCGCGTCAGCCTGCAAATGCCGGGTGCGGGGGTATACAACCTCATCCCGCGCGTACCCACAGGGCTGCCCTCCGACCTGCTGCGCCGCCGCCCGGACATCATCCGCGCCGAGCGTGATTTGCACGCAGCCACCGCCAACATCGGCGTGAACGTAGCCAATCTGTTCCCGAAGCTGTCGCTCACCGGCAGCACCTCCTCCGCTGCCGGAACGGACTTTGCCAACTTCTTCCAAAACACCACCTGGAGTCTGGGCGCATCTGCCAGCCAGACCCTGCTCAACCGCGTCTCGCTCAACGAAAGCGTGAAGCAGGCGGAAATCCAGCAACAGGCCGCCATGCAAAGCTACCGCAAGACCGTGCTGGCCGCCTTTGCTGAGGTTGAAGAGTGCCTCATCGACTATGCCCGCCTCACCAACCAGCTGCCGCAGTATGCAGCCTCCTGCGCCGCGAACAAGGAAGCCGCTCAACTCTCGCTGGAGCGCTACAACGCCGGCGAGGGTGAATTCCTGAACGTGGCCGCCGCCGAACGCGCCTGGCTGGCAGCGGAGCTGAACCTCATCACCACCCGCCAGCAAATTCGCATGACACTGGCTCGCCTCTGCACCGCCCTCGGCGGCGGCTGGGAGAAATGATGCGCCTGCACTACTTAGCATGGTATCTGCTGTTGGTGGCTCTGTTGCTCACGGGGTCCTGGGGTGTACCGCTTCATGTGGATAAGACGCTGTCTCCCGTTCAGCGGTGGGCAGAGTTATCCCCCTGGCTGGGGCCCGCACCGTCCGTTCCTTCCTGCCACTGGCTGAACTGTCAGCAATTCATCTTCACCCTCGAAACGTCTACAGAATGGATTGATACCACAGCGGAAGCTTTCGCTTGCAGCCCTGCGGAGCCGACCCCCGAGCAAAGAGAACTCCTGAATCACACGCTCCCCGAACAGGAATTGCTGCGCGTCTTCCGCCCGGAGAAATCGCTGACCATGCTCCGCAGCGATTCCGAAAGCGGATACGCCATTCAGGACATGATGATTGCCGAGACCACAAAGGGTAAGACTCTGCTGTACATGCAGCTGAGTGATGCTCCCCCGCACAGCAGCTACGTCCTGCTACCGCGTTTCAGACATTTGTACCCCACTCTGACGAGAGCGGAAGAAATAGCCCTCATTGTTTCTTCGCTCTGTTGGCTCTGCCTTCTGACGATTCTGCCGCCGGCCACCCTGCTGCTCTTCCGCACCTTCCGTTTCACGAGCCTGCGACAGAGGCTGATGTGGTACAGCAGCGGCCCGTGCGGCATCCTTGTGTTCGGGCTTTGGGCGACCCTCAGCATGTGGCCCGCCACAGATGCATGGATATGCCTGCTTGTCACCCTGCTCTCCCTCCTTCCGGCTCTCCTCCTGATGGCCGCCCTACGCCCCTTGGGTGAACGTGTCTGCGGAGTATAAATAATCTTTTATAAGAAAAACCATGCAAATCCGCAGACACATTGCGGAATTGCATGGTATTTTTACTCATTTTTGCACGAAAACCATGCAAATCCGCAGCCGTATTGCAGAATTGCATGGTTTTCATCATTTCTTCCCTTGACAATCGGCAACAAATACCGCAAAATGCGGGCGAGAGGAGACAGCCCCATGGAAATAGAGCGTACGATGGCAGCAAAGGTAATGGAATTACACCGAGTGTTCCCCTGTGTTCTGGTAACGGGGGCACGGCAAGTCGGCAAGTCCACCCTGCTCCGACAATTGTTGCCGGAGGGAATGCATTACGTGACACTGGATAACGAACTCATGCTGATGCGTGCCAAAGAAGACCCTGTCGGTTTTCTGGAGGAAATGGGAAGTCCCCTGTGCATCGATGAAGTGCAATATGAACCTCGACTGCTGCGCGCCATCAAGATGAAAG
>CAYYKC010000007.1:0-43477 GCA_964471605.1 uncultured Akkermansia sp.
GGTGCTTTTGCAGTAGGCGATACTCTTTATAACCACAATCGAAAATTCAATGAAGAAACTCGTCCCAATCTTGTATTTTCTATTTTCTATAATCCCGAAACAGAAGAGATTATAACTGGCGATATCGGAGAAGTTAAATCCGGTTTTGTTGAGCTTCCTCCTCATGAAAATGGTGACGGTATTCACAAGTATCATGCATGGAGATGGTCTAAACAAAAAATCGCTAATGAGTGTTATGACTTAATTGTTCTGAACACATCGAGAGGTGGATATGAAATATACACTCGAATACGTGAATTTGACAATACTCTTCTCAAAGACATTATTACAAATATTTCTAACGGATATTCGGAAGTTCAAAAATTATTCGATGACAAAAAATATTTTGACTATCCTAAATCTGTTGATTTGTTGAGAACCTTTATTGGAGCAATTCGCAATAAAGACTCTATCATTATAGACTTCTTCTCTGGTTCTGGAACAACTGCTCACGCAGTTATGCGGCTGAACGCAGAAGACGGAGGCAATCGAAAATTTATTATGGTACAGCTGCCTGAGAAAACAGATGAGAAGAGTGAAGCCTTCAAGGACGGTTACTATAACATTTGCGAAATAGGCAAAGAACGCATCCGGCGAGCAGGAAAGAAAGTTAAAGAAGAAGCCAGATTGCAGGGGCAAAATCTGGACATCGGATTCCGAGTGTTAAAGCTGGATAGCTCCAACATGGCAGATGTCTATTACACGCCGCAAGAATCGGAGCAGAAAACCCTTTTTGACGAGAACGTGAAGCCTGACCGCAGCAACGAAGATTTGCTGTTCCAAGTGATGCTAGATTTGGGTATCGAACTTTCTGCCAAGATTGAAGCCCGACAGATTGCAGGTAAGACGGTGCATTTTGTGGATGGAAATTATCTTGTTGCTTGTTTTGATAGCGAAATCAACGAGAGCACCATCACAGAGATCGCCAAGCTGCAACCTGTCTATTTTGTCATGCGTGATGCGTCGGCGGCAACCGACAACGTGATTGACAACTTCGAGCAGATTTTCAAGCACTATTCCCCGGACACCAATTGCCGAGTTCTTTAAGCACTGCGTATTATGAAATTCAAGTTTAAGATTCAGCAATACCAGAGCGATGCCGTAGACAATACGGTAGCGGTGTTTGCCGGGCAGCATTCGCATCACATATCCGAATATCGCCGAGATGTAGGTATTTTGGATAAGGATTTGCCGGAGTTTGAAGAACTGACTTTTTCCGGCTATCGCAACCACCGCATAGAATTGGACAAGGCCACGTTACTCAAGAATATCAATGCCGTCCAGGACCTCTATGACATTACCCCCTCCACAAGCCTGAGCAAAGGGATGGGGACGGTGAATCTCGACATTGAGATGGAGACCGGTACAGGCAAGACCTACGTCTACATCAAGACAATGTTCGAGCTGAACAAGCAGTACGGATGGAGCAAATATATCATCGTGGTACCCAGCATCGCCATCCGCGAGGGTGTGGCCAAAAGCTTCAGGATGCTGGAGGAGCATTTCATGGAGCATTACGGTAAAAAAGCCCGCTGGTTCATTTACGACAGTAGCAACCTGCAACTGCTCGACAGCTTTTCCTCGGACTCCGGCCTGAATGTGATGATTATCAACACGCAGGCCTTTGCTGCCTCCATGAAAGAGGGTGGCAGGAGCAAGGATAGCCGCATTATTTACGATAAGCGCGATGAGTTCGGGAGCCGCCGCCCCATTGATGTGATAGCAGCCAACCACCCCATCATCATCATGGACGAGCCCCAAAAGATGGAGGGTACTGCCACGCAGGCGGGCATCAGCCGCTTTAATCCCTTGTTTGTGCTCAATTATTCGGCCACGCACAAGACCAAGCACGATACCATTTATGCTCTGGACGCGCTGGATGCCTATCGTCAGCGATTGGTAAAGCGCATCCATGTGAAAGGCTTTGAAGTAAAGAATCTGCGAGGCATCAGCAGCTATCTGTATCTGGATAAGATAGAGCTCTCGCCCAAGAAGCCACCTATGGCTCGCATTGAGTTTGAGACAAAAAACGCGTCCGGCACGATAGTCCGCAAGACAAAGACATTCAGTGTGGGCGATAGTTTACAGCAGGAGTCTGGATTGGCACAATACGAGGAATTTATCATTTCAGAAATCCATCCGAGAGGAGCTGTAACTTTCCTCAACGGCACGACGATTCGCTATGGAGAAGTTATTGGTGACACCAATGAGCTGGATATGCAGCGCGTACAGATTCGCGAGACCATTATGGCACATATTGCCAAGGAGCGGGAACTGTTCAAGCGCGGCATCAAGTGCCTGTCTCTGTTCTTCATTGATGAAGTGGCAAAATACAAAAGCTACGATGATGCCGGGAAGGAAGTGAAAGGTGTATTCCAGCGGATTTTTGAAGAAGAGTATGCCAGCGTGATTAGCTCAGAGCTGACTCTGTTTGATGCAGAATACAATGACTACGTGCAGCGCTACTCTGCGGAAGACGCTCATCGCGGATATTTCTCCATCGACAAGAAAACGAAACGAGAAATAGATGGCAAGGTAAATAAGACCGGGTTGTCGGATGATATATCCGCCTATGATCTTATTTTGCGCAATAAGGAACGGCTGCTGAGCTTTGAAGAGCCCACTCGCTTCATTTTCTCCCACTCAGCCTTGCGCGAGGGCTGGGATAACCCGAACGTGTTCCAGATATGCACTCTGCGCCATAGTGATTCCACCACCGCCAAGCGTCAGGAAGTGGGGCGAGGCCTGCGTATCTGTGTGGATAAGCATGGTACACGCATGGATGCCGAGCTGCTGGGGGAAGAAGTTCACGAGGTAAACAAACTGACCGTGATTGCCAATGAAAGCTATGGCGACTTCACCAAGGCTCTTCAGCGTGAAACCCGCGAGGTGCTGCGCGAACGTGCTATCAAAGCAACTGTCGGTTATTTCTGCGGGAAACACATTAAAGTGGGAGAAGAAATACACACCGTTACCGAAAAAGAAGCCAGCCGCATAATAGTCTATATGGAGGATAATGGCTACATAGACGAAAACAACAACATTACTCCGGCCTATCGAGAAGCGGTTGCAGAGGGAACTGTAGAACCGCTGCCGAAGCAGCTGCAGCCCATTGCAGAGGGTGTCAATAACCTGATAAATGCCATCTTTGACCCGAAAGCTCTGGATGATATGGTTGTGGAGGTAAAGACGACCACTCCTGATAACAAGCTGAATGCAAACTTTGATAAGGCTGAGTTCCAAGCATTGTGGAAAGAAATCAATCACCAGTATGTGTATACGGTGAGTTACGACAGTAACGAACTGATTGAAAAGGTCATTTCTTGTATCAATACCGGGCTGGAGGTAAAGCGGCTCCGTTATGTGATGGTGGAGGGCATGCAGGATGAGGATAAAGTTGAAGAGTTCGGCGCTACTCGGTCAAGCAATGCTGAATTGACCACAGTTTGCACTTCTTCTGTGAAGTATGACTTGGTGGGAGATATTGCTAAGGGGGCTAAGCTTACCCGACGCACGGCGGTGAAGATATTGAAAGGCATCAACGAGAGTAAGTTTTACCTGTTCAGGAACAACCCCGAAGACTTTATCCGCAATGTGGTACGCATCATCAAAGAGCAGAAATCAACCATGATTGTAGAGCACATCCACTACAACATGACGGAGGGTAAGTACGACAGCGACATCTTTACCGTAAAGGGCAAGATGGACTTTGACCGAGCTTATGATGCTGAGAAACACGTGACCGATTACGTCTTCTGGGACAGCAAGGGTGAACACAAATTTGCCCGAGACCTTGATAAAGCCAATGAGGTAATCGTGTACGCTAAACTTCCTCGTTCGTTCAAAATACCGACTCCCGTGGGTAACTATGCACCTGACTGGGCCGTAGCCATGAAACGCGAAGGCGTAAAGCATATCTTCTTCATCGCTGAGACCAAAGGCTCCATGTCATCCATGGACTTATCCACCATAGAAAAAGCCAAGATTGAGTGTGCCAAAAAGCTATTTAACTCCATTTCCACCGCCAATGTGAGATATCATGAGGTAGCCAGCTATCAGGATTTGCTTGACAGTATGCATTCGTTGAGTTAATTAAGTGGCATGACTGAAGAATCGGAATGTTATATGCCAGAAATTGAAAATAAAATGGTACATGAGAAATACTCGAGACAGCTGTCAGAGTTGCTGAGCCACATCTTGTCTAAATCTGCACCATTTCCTTTGTATCACTATACAAGCGGAAACGCGCTTTGTTCAATTCTGCAAAATGGTGAACTATGGCTAACAAAATGGAATTGCTTGAACGACCCATCAGAGTTCCAGATTATTCATGATATCATAAAGGAAGAATTGAAAACATTCCGATTACGGGATAGAGATTTTTATGATTTAGTTAGTGAATACAATCAGGTTGAGAAAGCCATCAAGTGCTCTGAAGAAATGTATACATGCCCAGATGATATTTTCATCTTGTCGTTTACTCGCAACTATGATGCTCTCAACATGTGGACGTGTTATTCCAAAGGTGGGCAGCCTGATGGATATTCTATTACTTTTAATGATATTCTCAATTTAAGTGTCACTGATAAAGAGGATACAAAAATATTATTGACCTAAAAAAAGCTTTATCATTCACTCCTGTTACATACGATAAACAGGAACAATCTAAACTGGTAAAATCATTTATTGATTTGCTGTATAACGCTTTTAAAGATCCTGAAACTGCTAAAGAAGGAGAAATTGATAAAAAATTAATCATCAATGATTTGTTTTTTTCTTTTACGCAGCTTGTTGGTTGCAGATTCAAGCATGAAAAATATGCCGAAGAGGAAGAAGTGAGGGCTATTTTACATCTTTCGGATTCTGAAAAGAAACTTGTTCAACATAGAGCACTTAACGGTATTATTATTCCATACATACCGCTCAAATTTGACCGTCATGCAATTGCCAAAATTTGCATAGGTCCGACCTTGCGTAATAAAGGTGCATTCTCCGGCATACAGTCTCTGAAGAGAACTTTGGGATTATCATATGAAATTTTTCGATCGGAGATTCCTTTCCGCCTTATGTAAAATCTGATAGGATAACAGAGAACGAAACTATATTGTCTACCTTATGACCATCACAGCAAAGGCAAGAGAGGCTCTGGAAAAAGCCTATGCTCTGGAACATCAGCAACAATACGAAAAAGCAAAGCTTTACTTTACCATTGCTTCTCGAGAAAAATCAGCGGAAGGAACCAGAGGAGTTGAGCGGATGCTGCGAAAATTGAAAGACCAAGACATCATCGACTCGGTAGGTATCATACGCGATAGACGCAAAGACAGCGTCCCCCTAGAAAAGCCCAAGATGACAGCACCTCTCAGCATCCCTTCTGAAGAGACGCGTACTCTCATCGAAGACCGTAGCAAGCCTCAGCAAAAGAACAAGGCTCAACAGGAGAAGCAAAATAAAACAGCAGAAAAGCCCAGGAATGAGAAAGCTCATGGTGACAACGCAGATGAATTGCTCAAAAGGGCTCAGGAATCAGAAGTTAAGGGGAATAAAAAGGAAGCTTTTCAGCTGTTCAGGAAGGCGGCTGATTATGGAAGCGAAATAGCAAAGTCAAAAGTCGGGCAGCGATATCTGAAGCTGGCAGTCAGATATCTCGGGCGACAAGCTGCTTTTGAGAAGCTGGGAGAAAAAATCCCACCTCAACAGAAAGACGACAAGGCGAAGGTTTCTACCGCACCCAAGCTGCATTTCCTGCATCAGCGAAACAGGATAGCGGAGCTGAACGGGTGCGGTGATATGGCAGAAACAGAAACTTCTGTTCTGTATGCTGCTAAAGCTGAGGAAAAAACATGGGTAGGAGAGGAGAAGAAAAGCTCTCCCCCGCCGCCTCAAGTCATCATTCAGGAGATTGTGCGCTATGTGGCCTATTGGTCGGGAGAGGGCTGCATGCCTACCTGTGTGTTTGGAGTATGGGAAGATGAAGAATCCTATGGGTTCTCCCTGCAAACCGGCCATGAATTCTGCGCAGAGTCCATCATTCGGCAGACGGATTTCGCAGAAATCTCTGCCCGCGAAGAAGAAACTTCACGAAATGAAGCCGATGTAACTTCAGATGTACCAACGAAAGATGATGTCTGCGAGCTGAGCTGGAAGCACATTTTCACTCTGATTTACAGAAAACTATTCACTATTTTTCGCAAATGAACACACACAGGGAAATGACATTGGAAGAGGTGCTGGCTGCTTATCAGAAGAGAGGAGAAGAAACAGTTCTCAGGAATCAAAGCAAAACAGTAGGGTGGATTGTTCTGTATAATGACGAAAAGGCTCATGTTACCCGGGATGTAAAACCTCATGATTACATAGACGTTCTCTATAACATTCCTATATATTCATGGCATAAGAACAAGCCGGCAAGGCTGCTCTTTTGCTATGATAATGGGCATGTGAATGTTATGTGCCCGCAGGTGCTTTGGAAAGACAAACTCAGGACTACCCGCATGAAGCAAGGCGGGTATAATAGGAAGGGCTGTAAGCTGATGAGGGTGTTTGTGTGCGACAAGAATGATTATATCGTCATTTGCAGCCGGGATTCAAAGGGACGCTCATATATCAAAGCACAGTCTCTTTCTTCCCGAACGGATCATGGATCGATGAATGCAGCCGGTAATGAGTTTGTCAAGGAAGGTACTCCCTACAAGTGGATGATTGTCCCCAAGGAGCTGAAAGAGTGGGTTCGCCCCATACAGCAGAGAGATACGCGTATTGGCTCCCCACTGGAGGGGTATACTCGATATGCGGATTTAGTGGAGTTTGAAAAGCTGGCCGCAAAGTTATCCCCGCCGGTGATAGTAGGCGTGTAGCCCACTATTGCACGCCGTATTTCGGTAAAAAAACGCCTTCCGGCCACAGTCGGAAGGCGTTTTTGCTGAGTTTATCACAGAAATATCTTATGCGCCGCCGGCATTGGCGAGGCCGGCAGACTCCTTGGGCAGGAAGTTCTTGAAGCGGGCCTTATCGATGGCCTTCATATAGGCTTCCTCCGGGGAGACGATGCCCTGCTGGAGTTTCTGCCAGATGGCATCATCCATGAACTGCATGCCAAGAGCCTTGCCGCCCACAATCACGTCGGCAAGCTTCTGGGTGGCACCCTCGCGGATGATGGCCCCCACGGCAGGAGTGGCGAAGAGGATTTCATTCACCGCCACACGGCCGGGCTTGTCGCAGCGCTTCATGAGGAGCTGAGCCACCACGCCGCGCAGGGAGCCGGCCAGCATGGTGCGAGCCTGTGCCTGCTGCTCCGCCGGGAACACGTCGATGATACGGTCAACGGTTTTGCGGGCGTTGTTCGTGTGAAGCGTACCGAACACCAGCAGACCGGTCTCGGCCGCCGTGAGCGCCAGAGAGATGGTCTCCAGGTCGCGCATTTCGCCCACCAGCACGATGTCGGTATCCTCGCGCAGAGAAGCACGCAGGCCGTCCGCGAAGGAAGCGCAGTTGGTGGGCACCTCGCGCTGAGTAATGATACTCTGCTTGGAGGGGTGCACGAATTCGATGGGTTCCTCCACGGTGATGATGTGGCGGGAGAAGTTGGTGTTGATGTAGTCTATCAAAGCGGCCAGCGTGGTGGATTTACCGGAGCCGGTCGGGCCGGTCACCAGCACAAGGCCGTTTCGCATCTCACCGAAGCGCTTGATTTGCTCCGGCACATTGAGCTGCTCCATGGTGAGGATTTTGGTGGGAATGAGACGGAACACGCAGCAATAACCGCGCTGCTGCTTCATATAGTTGCAGCGGAAACGGGATTTCTCATTCATCTCATAAGCGAAGTCGGCGTCGCCGTCCTCCACATAGCTCTCCCAGAGGCGCTTCGGGCAGATGGGCTCCATCAGCTCGATCATATCCTCATGGCTCAGCGCACCCTCCCCCTCGATAGGGGTGATTTCACCGTGCACACGCACCTTGGGTGCCTCACCCTCGGAGAGGTGAAGGTCGGAACCGCCCTGGTCCACCAGGTACTGGAAATAGGTATCAATTCGATTGCTCATTGTCAGAAAAGTAAAGAGTTAAGGTGTTACTCATGCCTGAGGAGCGGCAGGTGCTTCCGTCGGCTCGGGATGAGCCTCCAGGAATCGATCCATCATCACCTTGTCCGTGGCGCGTGCGCGGCATTCCTGGGCGCTGATGATGCCGGAGGTATAGAGATTCTGGAGGGAATCATCCATGAGGCGCATGCCCTGCTGCTTACCGGTCTGGATGATGCCCGGAATCATGAAAGTCTTGCCCTCGCGGATACAGTTGGCCACAGCAGAGGTGTTCACGAGCATTTCCAGAGCCATCACGCGGCCCGTACCGTCTTTCTTCGGCACCAGCTGCTGGGAGAGAACGCCGCGCAGTGATTCGGACACCATGATGCGGATGTGTTCACGTTCTTCCACAGGGAAAGCGTCCAGAATACGGTCAATGGTGCTGGCGGCAGAGTTGGTGTGCAGCGTACCCAGCACCAGGTGACCCGTTTCGGCAGCGGTGAGCGCCAGAGAGATGGTCTCCAGGTTACGCATTTCACCCACCATGATGACATCCGGGTCTTCACGCAGAGCCGCACGGAGAGCGCGGGCGAAAGATTCGGTGTGCTTGTGCACCTCGCGCTGGTTCACCTGGCAGGATTTGCAGGGGAAGATGGCTTCGATGGGGTCTTCCAAGGTAATGATATGATCCTTGCGATCCTCGTTGATGAAATCAATGATGGATGCCAGCGTGGTGGACTTGCCGGAACCGACGGAGCCCGTCACCAGAATGAGTCCGTTGGTGAAACGGGTCAGCGGCACGACATATTCCTCCGGCAGGTTGATATCCTTCATCGACAGGATTTTGCTGTTGATGATACGATAGCAGATATCGTAGCCCAGACGCTGATTCACCACGGAGGCGCGGTAACGGCCATGTTCATTCTGATAGGCAAAGTCAACGTCGCCCAGCTCCTTGAGGCGCTCCCACTCGCGCTCACCCAGGAAACTTTCCACCAGGATTTTGGCATCCTCGCGGGTGAATGCGGGGGCTCCCTCCCACATGGGCTGGAGCGTACCGTTGCGACGCCAGGAGGGTGGGCATGCCGCCGGCAGGTGAATATCGGAGCACTTGCAGTCCACGCCCTGCTTGAGGAATAGGTCCACATGCAGGCTCATGAGAATGAGCAGCTGGCCTTCTTCCTGAAGATAGATATAGGCATGGTACTTGCCGGAGGGTGACTCGGCAATGAAATCAATGGCACCGTTGGCCTCCAGTTCGGCACGCTGCTCCGGGGTGGTGCAGCTTTCCACCAGTTTCCCGGTATCTTCCGGGGTCAGCACACCGGCAGCATCGTTCACCGGTTCATAGGCAGCGGCCCGCATCCAGTACGGCTGAAGCCCCGCGCCCAGATACATGGTCGGGCTGAGGATGGTTTTACCCAGCTTCAGGTACTCATCGACATTATCGTAAATAAAATCAGATTCGCTCATGGCAGATTACGGTTAACTCTACCATATTCAGCAGGGCAAAGCGAGCGAAAAATGAACATTAGATACGACAATCGTGTAAAATAGGCACACATGGTCATTGACAACACCTCAGTACAAGGGTAAACTCGGCTCGTGAGCTGGGATTTTTCTAACAATTTGGTCATGGGCTTTGCCTTTTCCGTGCTGGCCGGGCTGAGCACGGGAATCGGCGCGGCTGTGGCTCTGTTTGTCAGCAAGACCAACACGAAGCTGCTCACTTTTGCGCTGGGTGCCAGCGCCGGGGTGATGGTCTACATCTCTTTCATGGAGATGATGCCACACGCCGGAGGACTTCTGGAAAAAGCAGGGCTCGCGGGATGGATGGCCACAGCTGCCTTTTTCGGGGGGATGGCCGTGGCCTGTATCATCGACCGCATGATTCCCAGCGATGAAAACCCGCACGAAATACCCGCTGAGGGATGCCTGGACTGTGCGCGCTCCACGGGCGAATTCTCCGGCTCGGCCGGCATCAAACGCTCTGCATTCCTGTTCACGCTGGCCATTGCCATCCACAACTTTCCGGAAGGCATCGCCACCATTGCGGCAGCTTTTGATAACACGGAAATAGCCGCCGCCGTGGCGCTCGCCGTGGCCATTCATAACATCCCGGAAGGCATCGCTGTGTCACTCCCCCTGCTCTACGGCACCGGCAATCGCCGCAAAGCCTTCTTCTGGTCGTTTCTCTCCGGGCTGGCAGAACCGCTAGGGGCCGTGGTCGGCATGCTGATACTCATGCCTTTCATCGGGCCGGGCATGCTTGCCATTCTCTTTGCCCTCGTCTCAGGCATCATGGTCTACATCTCCTTTGACGAGCTTCTGCCCATGGCAGAGCGATGGGGACACCACCATCTCTCCATCTACGGCGTCACCACCGGCATGCTCATCATGGCACTAGTGCTGTGAGCCTCCCCCTCACTCGCGACGGCGAGCTTTCACGGAGACACCCGCTCATCTGTAGATATCAATCCCCAGCTTGCTGAGGTCGTGCAGGGAGACGGCGCAGGGGTCGGGGGCGACCCAGTGGCCGGGCTCAATTTCCAGCGGTGTCAGGTCCATGCCGTAGGTAGCCTCCAGATAGGGATGGTTGATTCGTCGGCCAAACGCACTGCCGGGTGGCGGGTCGATAGGCGATGGCACATCTCCCGGCAAGGCCGGCAATCGGCGGCGTACGGTGGGGTCGGGCATGGGGATGGCCGACAAGAGTGCGCGGGTGTAGGCATGCCGAGGGTCATAATACACCTGGTCGGCATCCCCCATTTCCACAATTTTACCCAGGTACATGACGGCCACACGGTCAGACACGTGGTGAACCACGGACAAGTCATGCGAGATGAAGAGGTAGGCCAGATTCAGCTCATACTGCAGCTCCAGCAACAGATTGAGAACCTGCGACTGTACCGAGACATCCAGGGCGCTCACCGGTTCATCCAGAATCAGCAGCTGCGGGCCGGGAGCAAGGGCACGGGCTATCCCGATGCGCTGGCGCTGTCCGCCGGAAAACTCATGCGGGAACTTATTTGCCGCCGTAGAGGGCAAACCGACCAGATCCAGCAGGGCATCCACCTTCTTTTTCCGCCATTGACGGGAGCCGATATCGTGAATTTCCAGAGGTTCGCCGATGATATGGCGCACATCCATGCGCGGGTCAAGCGAATCCGCCGGATCCTGGAACACCATCTGCACCCTCCGTCGAAGCTTCCGCATGCGCCACTGGGCACGATGCGTAATATCCTTTCCCATCAATCGGATATGGCCGGAAGTAGGCTCCAGCAAGCGCACCACGCAGCGTCCGATAGTGCTCTTGCCGCATCCGCTTTCACCCACCAGGCTGAGCGTCTCCCCGGGAGCAATGGCGAACGACACGTCGTCCACGGCTTTCACCACGCTTTCCGAGCGGGTGAAGAGCCCCTCACGCACCGGAAAGTGCATGTGGAGATTGGAGACCTCGAGGATATTCTTCGACATGTAACGGAGTCGGCGATTATCGGCAGTCTACCATGACAGTCCCCCGGACGCAAGCATGTTTTCGCCGGATGGGAAATCAACCGCCTATTTCTATGGTTTTCCGCACAGCTTCCAGTTCCTTGATACGCACGAGGGCAGCATCGATATCCTCACAGACATTCTCCATGGTCAGGACATCAATGAACTGCTTATCGCGGCGGATAACTTTCATGGGCTGCTTCTGCACACCGCAGAGCAGAAGCGTGATTCCACGGCGTCCGCAATATGCCTGAAAATCCTCCAGAGCATGCAGCCCGGTCGCATCCAGCGCAGGGACCAGACGCAGCCGCAGAAGGATGTAATCCACATCGTGCTCCTCAGAGCGGAACACGCGATCCTTGAACTGTTCCACAGCGCCGAAGAAGAACGGTCCCTGCACATCAAAGACTTCCACATTATTCGGGATTTCGCGAAGATAGCGGGAACGGGCAGGATTTTCCTCTTCATCATCATCGAACACATTGCTGACGCTCTCCACGTTGCTGATTTGAGCCATACGCCCGATGAACAGCAGAGAGGCCAGCACCACGCCCACCTCCACAGCAACCACGAGGTCAATCAATACGGTGAGAACGAACGTAATCGCCAGCACCACGGCATCCTGCCGCGGTCCGGTGAGCAGGTGGGTGAAAGTGGACACCTCCGCCATGTTCCAGCAGACAATCACCAGAATGCCCGCCAGAGCCGCCAACGGCACC
Organism: uncultured Akkermansia sp.; assembly: GCA_964471605.1. Classification (GTDB taxonomy): domain Bacteria; phylum Verrucomicrobiota; class Verrucomicrobiia; order Verrucomicrobiales; family Akkermansiaceae; genus Akkermansia. The sequence goes on from CAYYKC010000007.1 coordinate 12,275, forward strand.
ATGGCCGCATACTGTCCCAGCAGCATGAGGATGAGCAACAGCGTAAGCGCATGAATCAGGCCGGAAACGGGGGTCTTGGCACCGGCGCGGATGTTGGTAGCCGTGCGGGCAATGGCACCGGTGGCGGGCAGGCCGCCGAAGATCGCGGAGCACATGTTACCCACGCCCTGCCCCACCAGCTCCGTGTTCGGGTGGTGGCGGGAGCCGGTCATACCATCTGCCACACTGGCACTCAGCAGCGATTCAATGGCAGCCAGCAGTGCAATGACAAAAGCCGGCTGTATGAGCGCCGGCAGATGCGCCCAATCCACCGTTGGCAGGCTCGGCATCGGAAGACCGTGCGGCAGCTCGCCGAAACGCGAGCCGATGGTTTCCACCGGCAAGTTGAACACGCAACAGACCACGGTGCTGACCAGCATGCCAATGAGCATGAACGGAAGTCGCGGACAGAAACGCTTCACCACCAGAATCACCGCGATAGTCAGCAAGGAAAGCCCCACGGCCCAGGGATTGATGGTGTTGATGTGAGCGAAATAGCATCCCCATTTGGATATGAACTCTGCGGGAACGGCTTCGTCTATCTGCAATCCCAGCAGATCCTTCACCTGGGTGCAGAAAATTGTCACGGCGATGCCGGAGGTAAAGCCTGTGGTCACCGGGAATGGGATGAACTTAATGAGTGACCCCATCCTGAACACGCCAAAAAGGATGAGAAAGAGCCCGGCCAGCAGCGTACACATCACCAACCCGCTGAAACCAAAGCTCGCCACCACCCCGGCAATAATCACCACAAAAGCACCCGTGGGGCCGCCAATCTGGAACTTGCTGCCGCCAAGCAGCGATATCATAAACCCAGCCACCACCGCCGTTACCAGACCGGTAGAGGGGGTAATTTCCGAGCAACCACAGGCGATGGCAAAAGCCATGGCCAGCGGCAGAGCCACCACACCAACGGTGAGACCGGATGTCAGGTCAGCTAAAAATGTCTTGCGGTTGTACTCGCGGAGAGATTTGAAGAGACTGGGAGCGTGCATTTCTCTCCAGACTATACGCCCGCCTACCTGTTAAGTAAAGACAAAAACGCCCGTTTTCCGCATGAAATCAGCAAAAACAGGCGATTTTTTCCGCTATTTTTCTTCCTGTTCGGGGTATTTACCAAGCAATTCGCGGATTCCGGGGATGTTTTTTTCACCGAAATCGGCCCGGCAATACCGTGCACCCCGCTGCAACAAGTACTCCAGACACTTCAGGATTCTCTCCCGCTCAGCCTCATCTTTCGGAGCAATCGTGTTTCGCAACATAAACGACAGCGGGTACATCCGATGATTTTTCTCCTGATGCTCTCTCAAACGAAACTCATAGACAAAATCATCCTCACCAGCCCTCCGTACCGGGGCGGGCGGAACGATCCCCTTGTAATTAACATCGAGCTTCATATCATCCAACAGCCAGCGCAGATATTCTGCTGCGTACGGATTACCGGGACGCAGGAAACACAGCACACTCCCTTCATCGCGCTCCAGAACGCGCCGCGGCAGAAGCCCGGCGGCTGCCAGACGATGTAAATAAGGCAGACTGCATCCTCTGCTCCTGTTCATCAACACGCTTACCAACGCATACATTTTGTCATCCGGCAACCCATTCATCCGGATACACATGCGCGTCGACAGTTCAGCAGCAAACTCACTATCTTTCTCACTCATCGTCGCGGCTCCCGCAACCACACATGAGGAGAGCATCTCTTGCGGACTTTTCCGCCAATCTGCGCCGTTTACCAACAGCCATTCGGTAAGTTCCAGCGCATCCTCTGCTCCCAGTTGCAACTCATCTGCAGCAGAATACTCACCATGCATGACGACCGCGCACAGCACATCACTTCTTAAAATCGATGTCGGATCAAACAAATCGGGAAACAGGCAGGGGTTATTCGGGTCGGCTCCGCGCTGTACCAAAGCCTTAACTAACAAGGGCTCACCCATCCACGCGGCGTACCATGCCGGTTGGAATCCATTCGTACCGTACACATCCCCGCGACCGCAGACCGCAACTTTCTCCAACAACTGAACAGCCTCCGTTATCCGTCTTCGACTCTCTGTTAAAGCCTCACCAAAAGAAACAAGGTCCTCGAAAGAACCCAGCTCGGCATACTTGGCCCTTAACTTTTCGTCTAAACGACGTATGGCCGCACGCTCCGGCTCCGACCAGGATGAGTGAAACTTGATATCGATGAATCTCCAGCCCGGAGATGCATCATACACCCAATGCCCCACCACCACAGACGTCGGCAGCAGCAGGCAGGCCAAAATAACAGACAAAAGGGTGCGAGTGCGCTTCTTCATGATGCTCTATCTCTATTAATACGTTAAAATCCGTAATCCGCAAGTTTTTTTCGAAAAAAAAGTGATCATCATGCTCATCGCATTCACAATGCGATGTACCTGAAAGTTGTCATTTTAAATGAGTTAAGGAAAAATTGCCTTAAAAGAGCTGTTACCTAACGAAAAACGTTGCTACTAACAAACCACGAATAATAAACGGACTGCGATTTTTTTCTGTACATCGCATTGTGAATACTATATGCTGAATGCGCGTCTAGCATAGGCCATCTTTGCTCAATTCCCCCGAAAATCAGGAGGACATAAGCAAAGTCATTCAATCATACAATATGTAGCCTTTTACATGAAAAACGAAACAACAAGGCATATCCACATAATCGAAAACAGCATGGCTATTATTCTTTCAATCATAGCCGTAAGCTGTAGCGGATTACATCTTACTTTAATTTTACCGGTGTATGTGATTCTTTTGCTGTCTGCGCGAAGTTACGTGATTTCTGTTTTTTCACTACCGCTCACATACATTGCCCTATTTCATCCCGGAATACCATTGGATTTATTCGAACTACTGTCAGGAGAAGGGGCATTACGCGACAAACTTGCATTAATTAAGATTGCATTCGTTCATTCAACGCCTATCTCCTATTGGATAATGTTAGCTGCAGAATTAGCATTATTGGCTATTTGTTCGCTTAGCTTCTGCTATATTCTAAATAGTAAAAACTCACACAAATCTCGGGCCGTAAGCTGATTGATTTTGAATGAACAACAGATAAGTAACTAAGGGGGGCACACAATTTGTCTGCTGCATGATACTGAGTCCTCCCGAAAACTCTTAACAAGCATAAAGCAAAAATAAAACGAAGGCGCATTCGGACATAACTTGTACTTGACAGTAATTTGATTATCTGTACAATCGGCCGAGAGAGCATATCGGTCTTTCTTTTCAAAATCGGCGAGACTCACCTTATAAAAAAGATTCTGAGTATCGACGCTCAGGGTTCACCGTTCGCGCTGTTTTTCTGATACTGTTCCAAGCATAACACATCATATCATGCCAAAGTTTATTAAAGATGAAACAAATGGTCAAAAAGCGCTTGTAAGTTGGGGAATCCTGATTACCTGCTGTTTGGCAATTGTGTTACTGAAATTACGAGCAGATGCGGGTTCCTTCACACTACGCACCATCACACCCCCCTCGTTGTGGTTGTCCGGAATATGCTGGATCGGGCATACTTTTATATCCATATTGCTCTTACTCATTTTTGTTTTAAAGAACCGAATAGTGGCCTATATCCTGCTCCCATTCATCCTGTTTTTCTGGATCATATCGCTTTACATTCAGTTCGGTTACGGTTTTATAGACTACTCTGAGCAAGTATGCGCACTACTAGCTACAAGCTGGAACGAATTGGGCGGCTTAGTCGATCCATGGATGATTATCGCAGCTGTATTTACCTTTATTACCCTTGAAACAGGTATATACTTTTTTTGTAAAAAATGTTCTTTCCTGTTTCAAAGTATTCGCAGCATATGGATACTTCTGTTTGCGTTGATGTACATTTCTGTGACATCTGCCGCTGTATTGCTCTTGGAACATCGTTGTCCGGAGCGTTTATTACCTATACTTTTCGGGTCGGAAAGCTTAACTTATTCTGAAAAGCAAAAGGAATCGATTGTGGAGACTATCAAAAACACAACATGTCCGGCGTATGCCAAACGTGTTTTAATTCCCTTTTATCGCCAGATTTATTTCCCTTGGTACGTGTACAAATGGTATACTCCGTCCGAGTTACGCCAATCAGATGAAATCTCTATTTCCCTGAATGACAACATGGGAAAGGATCTGACAGTCATATTATTCATCGGAGAATCCTATCGCAGTGACCATGCTGTCTGGAATGGATATCATCGTATGACTCTGCCCAAGTTGTCTACTCACAAAAATAATATAATCAACTTTCCCTTTTTTGCATCATACGCGACATCTACAGCTGCTTCCATATATGGTATGTTAACGGATGCAACCTGCTCCCGCAGAGAAGCTGCGCACACCTCTTTTTTGGGGATAATGAAAAAAGCAGGCTTCTCTACACATTTGCTACTTTGTAGAACAACTCATTGGGAGTATATTCCTAACATCTATGAAGCTATTGACAATAAGCTGGATGAAGTGCTCATGTTCCAAAACAGTGTTGAAATAGAAAATAAAGTCAAAGAACTGGCATCCAAAGGGGGGAAAAAAATCATCGTGATTGAAGATGGATCCGGGCATGCACCTTATGCGCATGATTCAGAGTTCAGCAAGTTTGGTGAAAGTAGAACCATCGATCAATACGATAATGCCCTGCTTCAGACAGATGATTTGCTCAATCGCGTAGTGGAATCTTTAAGCGGACACGATGCCGTTATGTTATATGCATCCGACCATGGGCAATCTTTCGGAGAGGATGACTGTTACATGCACGGAGGAGCACTTAATCGTATAGAACAACGGCACGTCTTTGCGTTTTTGTGGGCTTCGGACATATATGCTGACAAACAAAAGGAAATACTGAACACCATTAAGGATAACAGCAGGAAATATCTATCCCACGATGACATATACTTTTCCATCCTTTCTCTGGGAGGTGTGGAATGTCAGGTTCCGGAAGCCAAGACGCTGAACTTCACTCAGCCGCTTGAGGAGCGACAGGAAGAGAGCGCTTTTCTGTTAAAGGATTGACGGAAGTACTTGTGGGTAGATGATTCGGGGCATACTTGCCCACATAAAATTTGCTCATATTCTTTCCCAGATGATTGTGTATATGCAATTTATCGTTACGTCACCTGGACTCGTCGACTAATTTCAATAAATATGCCTGTTGAATACATACGAAAGCATTAACCGTTTTTTGTTATACGAAAAACTTTTTCTGCATTTTCAACATCAATCCACTCACAGCTATACTCACAATGAATGCAAGAACAGTACATACATGTTCTGGAAGAGGCATCTTTTGCAATACGATAGCTACAAGGCAATGAGTGAGATACATAGGGTACGTTAATGCGGCCACATAGGCAATAATATTTCCCCACCTGCCAGAACACTCTATTTTCTTATGAAATAACAACGGAATTAAACAAAAATAAAACGCCACGCAAGCTATATCAAAGCGAATATCATAGTTCCAATAGGCAAGATCCCTCCCTTGTTTGACAATCATAAAACACAAGGACAGGGCCAGAAAAATCCCGCCCAAAAGAACAGTTAGATACTTGGCTTCAGTATAAGACCACCATTTGTTTTTCCTCTGCACATAACAGTACAGTTGTGCTGCAGCCAAACCTGCTATAAATTGCCATGCTCGGTATAGGGTCGAAAAGTACAATTCTCCTGCAAATGGTTTCGGGGAACAAGGTAATTGGGAATATAAAAAAACAGATACACAAATAGAGCCAATCAACAACGATAATATTCCTATACAGCTCTTCTGTTTATACATAACAAAATATACTGGAGCAAACAAGAGCATTCCAATCTCTACTACCATATACCACAATGGGGTATTATACCACATTACCAACTTGGCAATATTGCAGTTCACCCATTGTTCACTCGTATAGGGAGGGAATAAACAGTTAACATCTAAACAACCAGCAAACTTTACGAGCTTACATCCCACGCCCATCAGTAAAGCTGTTATCAATAACGGGAGAAGACGTTTTGACTTTTTACGATAGAAATCTATCACATCAAGTTCCGAATGCTTATCAAAATACAGCCCCAACAAAAAACCACTCATAACAAAAAAGCCAATCACCATAAAAGGTCCGCTACTCGGACGCTCCGGAGTATAGTGATACACGACTACCCCTATACACAAAATTATACGGAAAACATCTAACAATAAGGCGCGCTCTGCAGGTTGCTGACTCATACTAGTATGATAATACAGCATTATATATGATATGACAAGTATACTGACGCACTTTTCTGACGCGCTATTTTTGGCGCGATTTTGCAATGTTCGCTTTTGCGAACTAAGAGAAACCCACAGCTACTACTCGACAGAGCAATCTCACGCACAGACAATGATTTCACGTCCACCATCCGATAGGACACGCATGGCAACGCAGAAAGCTTGACAAATGGGAGCAACTGGTTTTTACTGTTCTCTGTAATCATTCTAACCTAATTACAACACCATGACCACGCGACATATTCTCCTTGCACTGGCGCTGAGCATGCCGGTACCGGCCGTCACTCAGGATGCACCAGCAGCAGCCCCGACAGCAACTGCCGGAGAGACAGCCCAAAGCCTCGCGCCTCTGCAACAGGACCCCCAACTGGTGACAGGAGAACTTCCCAACGGAATCCGCTACATCATTCGCCCGACCTCAGAGCCGGAGGGGCGCGGCAGCGTGCGTCTCTATGTGGATAATGGATCGCTGAATGAGAGTAAGGCCACTTCCGGCCTGTCTCACCTCATTGAGCACCTCGTATTCAACGGCAGCCGCACCTACAAGCGAGGCGAGCTCATCCCTGTCATGCAGAAGCTCGGGCTCGGCTTCGGCGGCGATGTGAATGCGTACACCGGGCTGCTGCAGACGGTTTACAAGCTGGATTTGCCGCAACTGGATGAAGAGACGGTACACACGGCGCTGACCATCATGCGCGATTTTGCCGACGGAGCCACGCTGACGGATGAAGCCATCAACCACGAGCGAGGCATCGTCATCAGCGAGCTGAAAGCCCGCGATTCCCAGAGCTACCGCACTCTCATTGCCACGCTGGGTTTCCTGTGCAACGGGACGCGCGTGCCGGAGTTCATGCCCATCGGGCTGGAGGAAGTCATCCGCGATATTCCCTGCGAGCAGGTGAGGAAGTTCTATCGCGACAATTACCTGTCGCGCAGAATGACCGTGGTCGTGACGGGTGATTTCAAGCCGGAAGACATGCTGGAACAGGTGAAAAAGAATTTCAGCAGCATGGCGGATGCCGGCACTCCGCCCGACCGACCGGGAATCGGCACTCCCGCCAACGTGGGAGCGGACGAGATGATTGTCCGCCACACGGAGCAGGCTCATGTGAACATCAGCCTCAGCATTGTGAATCCCTGGCAGTTCAAGGCAGACACCATAGAGCAGCGCATCGCGGACATGCCGCTCACCGTTGCCTGTGCCATGCTCAACCAGCGTCTGGCCCGCATGGCGCGGCAGGAGGACTGCCCGTTCATGGCAGCAGATGTGGGAGAAAGCGATATTTTTGAATCGACGAACCTCTTTGCCGCCACTCTTTCAGCCCAGCCGCAGAACTGGGACAAGGCACTCGCTGCAGTGGAGCAGGAACTGCGCCGAGCCTGTGATTTCGGTTTCAGCGAGCAGGAGCTCACCGAAATCGTCCGCTCCAGCCTGTCGACAGCTCTGGTCAATGAAAAACGCTGGGCCACAACCACCTGCAACGCCATGGCAGATGCTCTCATTGAAGCCATCGGCGAGAAAGCCGCATTCACCGCGCCGGAAGAGGACACCCGCTCGCTCAGACTGGCGCTGGAACGCATTGCAGCCGACCCGGATATCTGCCGTCGCGCCCTCAAGGATGCCTATGATGCCGCACGCACTCGTCTCTCTCTCACCGGGAATGTGCCGGAAGAGGTAACGGATGAGAAGCTTCGCGCCGTCTATGATGCTGCTCACGCTGTACAGGTGACACCCCCGGCAGAGGAAAAGACGGAAGCCTTTGCCTATGATAATCCCGGTACCCCCGGCAAGGTGGTTGCGTCAGCCCGGCTGGAAGATATCGATGTGACGACGCTCACCCTCAGCAACGGCATCCGCGTCAACATCAAACCCATCTCCACCCGAAAGGATACCATCTCCGTGGCGGCCCGCATCGATGGCGGTTCCCGCACCATGGTGCACACCCCGGGGCTGAACATCCTGACCGAGTCCGTCATGAGCCAGGGTGGGCTGGAAGCTCACAGCAACGATGATTTGGTGCGCATTCTGGCCGGACGTCACGTGAGCCTCAATTTCTCCTCCGAAATGGATCGCCACGTCTTCAGCGGTGGCTGTACCCCGGAGGATTTTGAGCTTCAGTGTCAACTGCTGGTGGCGGGTATTCTGCATCCCGGGTTCAGAGAAACCGGTGAGGTGATGCTGAGCCGCAGCCTGCCCCAGGTGTACAACCGGCTCCGCACCACCCCGGAGGGTGCTTTCTCCTACCAGAGTGCCCGAATTCTCCACGGAGACGACCCCCGCTTCACCATGCCCACGCAGGAGCAACTGGAAAGCCTGACCACAGAACAGGTGAAAGAAGCCATCACCCCGGCCCTGCAACAGGGAGCCATGGAAGTGACGGTGGTGGGCGATTTCAAGACAGAGGACATCATCCCGGTGCTGGAGCGCACCTTCGGTGCCATGCCGGAACGCAATCGCGAATTCTCCCCCGTCACGGACGAGCAGCGGCGCGTGGAGTTCAACGACTGGGGACGCAACGAGTTCCTGCGTTATTCCACGGAGCTGGACAAGACGATTGTCACCCACGTCCGCCACGTCGGCAATGGTCGTGATATCCGCCGCAACCGCCGGCTCCAGGTGCTCAACGCCATTGTGCGCGAAAAGTTGTTCGACGGCATCCGCGCAGAACTGGGTGAGACATACTCCCCCATCGTGCGCACCAAGTTTAATTCTGCCTACGACAACGCCGCCACCATCAGCACGGCCAGCGCCGGGGTGAAAGGTAACCGCATCAAGGTCAACACCGCCATGGAGCTGATTCTACGCAATCTGGCCATGGACGGCGGTATCAGCGATGATGATTTCGTGCGCGCCATCCGACCGATTATTTCCGCCACGGAAAAATCCCTTCAGACTCCCGAATACTGGCAGGGTGCCATTGCCCGCATCCAGACAGAGCCGGAGAGGCTGGCCGAGCTGCGCGACTTGATGCAGGATTTACGGAGCATGACAGCCGACGAGATACGTGCGCTGGCCCGCGAGATTTTCGGCAATGATGAGAAGCTCAACCGCTTCTTCACCGTGCCGGAAGACTTCGATTCAAGCAAGCAGTAAGAGGCTTCAGCCCTGTTCCCCCAGCATGGGTTCAGGGCGGTCCGGTTCCAGAGCTGCGGGAGCAGCCCCCTGCTCCTCTATGAGCAGCGACCCTTTATCGCCGGCGGCGTTATACAGCCCGCCGGCGATTCTGATACCCAGATACTCCGCGTAGGCAAATCGCTTGCCGTTCTGCCGACGAAGCCGCAGAAAAAGGCGGTCAATTTCGCGGCGACTCACAGGTGCACCATTCTGCAAGGCATGATACAGAGCATCATGCAGGAGCGTCGGCAGCAAATCCTGCGGGCGAGTACAGCCCCAGGTCATGCCGTCCCAGATATAGCGGCGATGAAGGATGAAGGTATCACCACGGGCTTCCATCAGCACACGGTGCGGAGACTCCGGATGGCGTGCACGCCAACGCCCCAGATTCATCTGCAAATCCCGCCAGACAATGGCGTGGCGCGTTATCAGGCAGAACCCGGGGGAACGCTCCGGCAGCCAGGCATACCAGCATCCGGGCTGTGCCGCAGCAACCCGTACCTCCGGAGATATCTGCTTCATGTTGATGGTATGCACCACCTGCCGACAGCTGCCGCACAGCAGCCCAGAAGCCAGACACATGAACAACAGCCCTCTCATGACGCGGAAGTATACCCTGCCGCCCGAGCCTTGTCAATCCGAGCTTGACGATCCGACTGCAAACAGCTACACTCCGCTCATGCAGGATATGATGGGCGGATTCTTCGGGTTGGAACTCCCGGAATACAATAACTTTCCCTTTACCGAATCGGAATACTGCGTCTTTACCAACAGTGGCCGCACAGCGCTGGCGTGTATCCTCGACAACATGCCGAGACCCCGCCGTGTGTTCATTCCCCGCTACATCTGCCACACCCTGGAGGAGCCACTTACCGGATTCAACACGGAAACCTACGGATGCAGGGCAGACCTCTCCCCCATTCTGCCCGATGATGCCCAAAAAGAGGATATCATCATCCTAGTTGATTATTTCGGCCTGACCGCGCGACATGTGCTCCATGCCGCAGAGCAATTTCCCGGTCAGGTCATTGTGGATGCCACCACGGCACTCTTCAGGGCATCCGGGGAGCAATTCCCTACCTTCTACAGTCCCCGCAAGTTTGTGGGTGTACCGGACGGGGGCGTTGCCTGTGCCCCCTTTCCGCTGATACGGCGACCGGAGGAAACGGCTCCATCATCTGCCACAGCTCTCCATCTGTTGCAACGAATCGAAAGCGGCATTCTCTCCGCCGCAACCTCCGCTCAACAGGCAGAGAACGCTCTGTGCGGAACACGGCTCGCCATGAGCCCCCTCACCCGCAGGCTGCTGCGCAGCATCGATTTTCACACCGTATCCCAAAAGAGATTGTCCAACTACCACACCCTGCACCGGGCACTGGCATCTCTCAACAGGTTGAACCTGCCGGATCATCCGGACTCTGCCCCCATGTACTACCCCTTTGTCTGCGGCATTCCCGGCATGCGGGACGATTTAATCGATGCCGGGGTGGCTCTATCCCTGTTCTGGGAGGAAGTCATTGATACCACCCCAGCTCACAGCACCGAAAACACCCTCGCCAGAACCCTGCTTCCCTTGCCGATTGACCAGCGTTATGACGAAAATGACATGCAGAAACTCCTGCGTCTCATCATCCCTTAAATCGAAAAATCGGGCGTTGATAACAAAAAAATTGAAAAAAAAAGCTATTCGGGGGTTGACCTTGACAAAAGGTATGGTATTATGGCTTTACGTATGCATGCCGACCTTGAGAAACTCGTAAACGCCGGGAAGATTCCGGCTGATTTTGCCGCCCGTCTTGACAAATTTGCACCCGGGCAGTATGTATTACATCAGGATTGGGGCGTCGGCAAGGTTGCAGTCTGGTCTCTTGCCAAAAACAAGATTAAGATTGACTTTGAAAAGAACAAAGGCCTTGTACTGGGACTGAAGCTTGCCTTCAACCAGATTACGCCCATCCCTGAGGGTCATTTCCTCATCACCTGCTTTGATGATCCGGAGAACTGCCGCAAACAGGCAGAAGACAAGGACACCATGCTGGACTTTATCCGCATGATTCTCACCTCCAACATCTCCCTGCGCGAAGGCATTGACGAAGTACTTCCCATGCAACCGGAGGATCTGGAGAAGTTCCTCAGCGGACGCGTCATCCCAGAGGAATCCTGGAAGTCCTGGTGGGAGAAAGCCCGCGCCGCCATGCGCGACAACCCCACTTTCCGCCTGCCGACCAAGCGCGGTGAGGCCATTGCCCTGCGTACAGCCACCTCCGCAGCCGAAGCTCTGCTGGATGACTACACTGAGGCCACGACACTGGAAGCCTGCGTTCGCATTCTCGATCAGTCCCGCCTTGAGGTTCTGAAGGGCGAATACACCATCGCTGCCAAGCTCATCAAGGCCATGGAGGAGGATATCCACCACGACCACACCGAGCCCCAGCACGTTCTGGAGCTCATCATCATCCGCGATGATATCATGGAAGCAGTGGCCGCCGATGAGGCAGGTCGCGCACAGATGGATGCGGCACTCACGGCAGAAGGTGTTGACACCGTGACGACCCTCGCCCAGAAGCTCAGCAACATCACCTCAGAAGAGATTGTGGGCTACATCGGCGAACTGTCTGCAGCTCGCCAGCAGAAGGTGTACGAAGCACTGCCGGAAGCCATCGGCGACAGCTGGCTGCCCTACGCCACCAACATTTTCCTGTTCGGCGGAGCCAAGGTAACCGCAGCTGCAGCTGATTTCATCATCGCCCGCGATGGCAAGGAACAGCTTTTCAATGACCTCGTCAACGGTATCTCCCGCCAGAGTCTCAGCCCTGAGGTGCTCATCTGGATTTGCCGCGAGCGTAACGGCGTTGCCAAGGAAGTGGTGGACAAAGCCCGCATGGCGCTGGGTTCTGCCATCATCAGCACCATCGAGCGCGACAGCGCTGAGGGCGGCCCCAACCGTGCACTCCGTCTGCGCAATCTGCTTCTGGAGGACAAAGAACTGGCTCCCGACCTCGTTTCCGGCATCACTGATCAGGAAGCTCGTCCCTTTGCCAAGTCGCTGTACGATTCATCCGTCCTGCCCGACCTTGACCGCAACCTGCTGCTGGCCAACATGATGAAGATTCACCCCACCCTGCAGGAGATTGCCCTCACCCGCGCCACGGCCAAGGAGAAGCAGACCATGTTCGTCTCCCTGCGTTCCTACGCCGCCCGTAAGGCTGAATACGAGGATATCATCAACGTTCGCATTCCCAAGAACAAGCACGACCTCGAAGTCACCCGCGCCGAGGGCGACCTCCGCGAGAACGGCGGCTATCAGGATGCCAAGGCAACACGACAGGTGCTTATGCGCCGTTCCGATGAGCTCTCCCGCCTGCTGGCCAAGGCAGAGCCCACCAACTTCAGCGGTGTCTCCTGCGAGGAAACAGCCATGGGTACTCAGGTCACTTTCGTCACCGATAAGGGGCAGGAAGTGGTGTACACCATTCTGGGTGCATGGGACTCCATCCCGGAGGAGCGCGTGATTGCCTACAGCTCCAAGCTCGGCGCCAAGCTGCTGGGTCACAAAGTGGGTGACACGCTGCGTCTGCCGCTGGAAATAGGTGGTGATCAGGTGATGATGACGGTGAAATCTATCGCACCCGCACCCAAGGAACTCATCTACCCGGACGGGGAAATCCCCCGCAGCTGAGCTCTCCTGAAAAGCGACTTTTCATTCCGACGCACGTCTCGCTGAGACGTGCGTTTTTTGCTCTGATTGATACCGTTTCGTTAGAAAAATAGAGAGAGGGGTACATTTATGCTTGCATACTGAAAATTAGATGGTACAATGCGCGCGCGGGGCGTGTCAACCCCGGGTGTGAAAGATGATGAGAAAGTGCGTTCACATTGTTTCATTTCTGATAGCTTTTCTGGTGCTGCTGACAGGGATCTGCACCACAGCGGCAGAGGGCAAGGGTATCTCCTCTATTGATGATCTGGGGGGCAAGAAGCTTGCCGTACCCAGCTCCACCGTTCAGGATATCTATATACAGAAACACTACCCGCATCTGGAGCTCCAGCGCTACAATCTGGAGGCTGATATGATGCAGGCGCTGCAGAACGAGCGGTGCGATGCCGCCATCATGGATGACATCATCTGCTATGCTCTGGCCCGCAAGTTCAACAACGTCACCATCCTGAAAAACAGCCCGGTGCCGGAAAACCACATGGCCGTCGTCTTCAACAAGAAGCAGACAGAACTGCATAGACAGTTCAACGAGTTCCTGAAAGGCTTGAAAGAAAGCGGCGAGCTGAAAACCATCTGCGACAACTGGATTCACCGCTTTGAGACTACCCCCATGCCCAAGCTCAACATCCCCACAGAGGGAGAGCCCATTCGCGTGGGCATGGAGCCCTGCACCGAACCGACCGTCTTCGTCCGCAACGGCGAAATCGTTGGTCTGGACGCTGAACTCATCATGCGCTTTGCCGCGCACATCGGCCGCCCGCTGGAAATCATGAGCATGGACTACGACGGGCTGATTCCCGCCGCCGTTTCCGGCAAGGTGGATATGTCTGCCTCCGGTCTGCTGGTGACGGAGGAACGCGCTGAAAACGTCCTCTTCTCCGACCCGTACTACGCCAGCGGCTCCTGCATCGCCGTGCTGACCAAAAACGCCGGCGATGTCCAATCCATCGCAGCCGGAGCACCAGTCGCGCCGCAGGAAACACGCGGCTTCTGGGCAGGAATCAAGCGCAGCTTCCACCGCAACATCATCGCAGAGAAACGCTATATGCTGCTGTGGGATGGACTGAAGCTCACCATCTACATCTCCATCTGGGCCGCCCTGCTGGGCACGGTACTGGGAGCCGGGGTCTGCTATCTCCGCATGCGTAAGTCCCCCCTGCTGCAACGCATTGCCAGAACCTATATTGATCTGATGCGCGGCACCCCGATTCTGGTGCTGCTTCTCCTGATGAATTATGTGGTCTTTGCCAACTGGAAAAACGGCGGCACAGCCGTGGCCATCCTCACCTTCGCGCTCAATTTTGCCGCCTACGTCAGCGAGATGTTCCGCACCGCCATCTCCAGCATCGACCGCGGACAGACTGAAGCCGGCATTGCCATGGGCTTCACACCGCTGCGTACCTTCGTCTACATCGTGCTGCCGCAGGCCGTCCAGCGAGTACTCCCGGTGTACAAGGGCGAACTTATTTCACTCATCAAGACCACCTCCATCGTGGGCTACATCGCCATTCAGGATTTGACCAAGGCCTCCGACATCATCAGAGGCCGCACCTTCGACCCCTTCTTCCCGCTGATTATGGCCGCCGTATTGTACTTCCTGCTTGCCTGGATTTTCGGCACAGGGCTGGACTGGATTGGCCGCAGATTCAATGCCACCACCACCAACGATGAAGAACAGCCATGATTCAGATTAATCACCTTCAGAAGAGCTTCGGCAAGCTCAACGTACTCAACGATGTGAATGCCCACATTCACCCCGGTGAGGTTATCTCCATCATCGGCCCCTCAGGTGCGGGCAAGAGCACCTTTCTGCGCTGTCTGAACCTGCTGGAACAGCCGACCGGCGGCAGCATCGTGATTGACGGAGAAGACCTGCTGACTCACGGGGTAAACGTAGCCCGGATCCGGCAGAAAATGGGAATGGTGTTCCAGTCGTTCAACCTCTTCAATCACCTCTCCGTGCTGGATAACGTCTGCATCGGTCCTGTCAAGCTGCTCAAAAAGAGCCGCAAAGAAGCAGAGGTGCGTGGCATGGAACTGCTGAAGATGGTAGGCATGGCGGAAAAAGCCCACTCCATGCCGGAAGAACTCTCCGGCGGTCAGAAACAGCGCGCCGCCATTGCCCGCTGCCTCTCCATGGAGCCGGAAATCATCCTGTTTGATGAGCCGACCTCGGCTCTCGACCCCACCATGGTGAGCGAGGTGCTCTCCGTCATCCGCTCCCTTGCCCGCCAGGGCATGACCATGGCCATCGTCACCCATGAAATGAGCTTCGCCCGCGATGTCAGCACCCGCGTCTTTTACATGGACAAGGGAACCATCTACGAAGAAGGCACACCGGAGCAGATTTTTGAGCACCCCACCCGCGAGCTCACCCGCATTTTTGTGAATCGCATCCGCGATTTCCACTTCTGCTTCCATAGCCGGGATTACGACCGCTATGCCCTCAAATCCGAATGGCAGCAGTACTGCAACAAGTACTTCCTGACCCGTGAGACCATGCAGAAAGCGCTTAAACTGGGTGTATCGCTCTTCCGGCTCATCCCCTTCGACAAAGGAGCCGTGGACATGTTCTTCCGCTACTCGGAAAAAACGCGCCAGATGAGTGTGGAAGTCCTGCTGCCGCCCGGGATGGAATCCGTTCTGCCGCCCGATGACAGCAAGCGCATGGCCGTCATCAATCTCCTGTGCAACGGGGTTGACACCAGCACGGAAGACACCCCCGAAGGCCCGCGTGTGAAGTATTGCATGAAGTTACGCCACCGCAATCATTGATTTTCCCCAAATCGGCACTTATGTGCCGATTTTTCTTGCAGATGCGGGAGCTTTGGCTACAATGGAAAGAATGAAACGCCTCATAGCTCTGTGGACACTGCTGTGCGCGCCGCTATCTGCTCTGACTGAATTTTCCACTCTTGATGATGCACTTGCCGTCACCCGCAGGGACGGGCGGTGTATCATGCTGAACTTCACGGGAACGGATTGGTGTACAGCCTGCATACACCTGCGCAACAAGATACTGGATTCTGATGAATTCAATGATGCGATGAAAGATAAGCTAGTGCTTGTGGAGGTCGATTATCCCCGCACACCTGAGCTGGTGCAGAAAATATCTCCTGAGGAAAGGCAGAAGAGAGAGGCGCTTTTAGTCGCTTATCGAGCCGAGGGGTTGCCCTACGCCGTCCTGCTGGATGCACAGGGCTATCCCTTTGCCACAATCTCCGGCACCACGCGCACCACCGCAGACTACCTTACCCTGCTGGACAAAGCATTCGAAACGCTCAGGACCCGCAATGAGGCGCTGAAGCGAGCCAAAACGCTCACCGGAGCAGAGTCTGCCCGAGCGCTCGCAGAGGCCCTCAACCTCCTGCCGGAAGCCTGCCGTGATAAATACCCTGATTTGCTGCAAACCATTGCCGAAAATGACCCGAACGACACCCTGGGCTACCGTCGTTATTTCCGGGGTAGCGAACCACGCATCCGGCAAATGGCCGAGCTGCGGGAACTGTTCGCCTCCTTCCGAGGGCAATTCGAACCCCAGCTCATCCAAGGCCACATCGCTGCGCTGGATACTTTCCTCGCCAGAGAGGATTTGGATAGGGATGTGCGGCAGGAAGCCCTCCGCGCCAAATCCGACAGCTACGCCTTTCTGCTGGATGTTCCGGCCATGCTCCGCACCATGAAGGAGGCGCACGCCGTTGCCCCCGACTCCCGCCTCGGTAAAAAGCTGGAGCAGAACATCCGATACACGGAAGACGTCATCCTGCCCATGTGGCAAGAATCTCAGAAAGCATCTCCCACCCCAAACCCGTGAGCAGAGAAAGGACAATGGCAACATGACTCTCCCCTGCTCGCAAGCAAACAACTTACAAAATCAGCTGGTAATCCACCACGTCCAGCAGGCGGCCATGTTTTTGCCCGACTTCGGAGAAGTGGGAAACCTGTGAGAAGCCGAGGCGACGGTGGAACTCTCGGCTGGCGAAATTATCTGCGGTGATGCAGGCGATGAGGACATGACAACCGGCCGCGCGGCAGCGGTCGATGAGCGCCTGCATGAGCTGCATGCCGATCCCCCGGCCAAGATGCTGCGGATGCAGGTAGATGGTGGTCTCCCGGCAGCGAAAGTATGCAGCCCGCTCTTTCCAGGGGTGGGCATAGCAATAACCGATGATAAGCCCGTCCTCCTCTGCCACCAGGTAGGGGTGGTGAGCGGCTATCTGAATAATGCGCTCCCGCATCGCATCCTCCGAAACAGCTTCCGTTTCAAAGGAAATGTTTGTATGAAGCACGTATTCGTTGTAGATGGCGGCTATGGCTGCGGCATCAGAAGCTTCGGCGGGGCGTATCATGGGAATTCGGGAGGATGAGTGTTGCAGGAGGTTGAAGGAGGCAGCATGACGCGGGTTCGGAGAAGGTACTCCAGCAGTTCCACCTGAGCAGCCCGAGCCGGAGTGCCGTCCGCTCGGAGGGAAAGCAACTCGAGCGGGACAGGGGAGCCGCCGACCTGATAGGGGAGCTGCACATGCTCAAAGGATAGCCGCACAAATCCCGCAGACGCGTAAAAAGCCAGACGGCGGGCGCTTGACTCATCCGCGACAGGCTCTATCTCCAGAATAATGCAAGCATTCATCTGATGCAGATGTCGCAGCGCCGCATGCCCATATCCCCGACCACGGAATAGAGGAACGATGGCCAGATGCTCCACAAACAGAAGCTCATGCTGCGGCCAATGCCAGTAATAAAGGATGCCGACGAACGCGCCGGAGTCTTGATAGAGTTCCATCGGATAAAAATCCGACACTGTCGCCGCGATGGCGCGATGATGTGCCGAAGTCCGTCTCTCGCACAGAGGAAAGGATTCCGCATACAAACGCTCTGCCTCCCGCGAGGGAGATTTCATCAGCCGTATACTCAGCACAGCCTCAGCATAACAGGAAAATCCTGCTTTCGGAACAAAAAAAAGCGACGTGTTTTGTCATTTTTTGCGCTTTTGGTATGGACGTGGGCAAAAGGCTGTTGTATGATAGACTGCGTGAGCATTAACTGGCAAATCAAGGAAGTAGCGGAGTGCGAATCAACCTTCAATGTGGCGCGCAAGCTGCCGCCGTGGAGTGTCGTGAACTGTGAGAGCCAAACCAAGGGACGCGGTCGTTTCAACCGCGCCTGGTATGGTACACCCGGCGGTCTCTGGGCTACCTACAACGTGCCGATTGAAGCACGCGCAGATCTGCATTGGGGCGTACTGCCGATGGTGGCGGGCGCTGCCATCATGGAAACCCTTGCCAAATACAACATCAAGGGGCTTCGTCTGCGCTGGCCGAACGACGTGCTGGTCGGCCGTGCCAAGCTCGCCGGTATTCTCGTGGAACGCCCGAGTGCCAACATGGCCTCCATCGGTATCGGTATCAACATGCACAATGATATCCGCGATTTGAGCGGCAGCACCACCGACCCGGTGGTGCGTCTGGAGGATTTGGTGCGCACCTGCCCCACCGTGCGTGGGCTTCGTGCCGAGTTGGGCGACAAGCTGGCAGAGGTGCTCAAGCTGTTCATGGACGGCGGTTTGCAGGCCCTCAAACCGATGCTGGAAAAAGCCTGGGGCAGCAGCCGCCCGGTGGTTGCCATTACTGATAGCGAACGTATCTGCGGATTCTTCTGCGGGGTGGCTCACGATGGCTCCCCGGTTCTGAGACGCCCCGACGGTTCCACCATCACCGTACCCGGTATCACGGTCAACAGACTCAAGGAGCTTATCTGACAGATTGATTTTCCTCTTTCTTCCTCCCCCGCTGAGTTTTTCTGCGGGGGATTTTTTATTTGTAAAATTGCTTGACAAAAGCTAGAGTATACTTTACGGTAGAGTTGCCTCTACATACAACACCAAAAAAAAGAAAGACCATGAAAAACATTCTGATTACAGGTATGCTGGCACTGTGCAGCATGGTGGCTCAGGCGGCTGACGGTATTGTTGGCTTCTGGACAACCATTGATGACGAGACCAAGGATGCCAAGAGCGTGGTGCAGATTTACGAATACCAGGGTAAATACTATGGACGCGTTGTTGAGCTGCTGAAGAACAAGAGCGCCAAGGCCAGGATTCCGGGTTCTCCGAGCGTTCTGGGGCTGGATATCATCTGGGATTTGGAAAAGGACGGTGATACCTACTCCGGCGGCGAGGTGCTGGACCCGGTTAAGGGTAAGGTGTACGGCTGCGAAGTCTGGCGCGATGGCGAGAATCTGATAGTGCGCGGCAAGATTGCGTTCCTGGGTCGTAACCAGACATGGCTGCCCAACACGACCTTCAAGGCCAAGGGAGGAAAGCCGACGCCCAAGAAACCGAAGCTCTGATACTGCCTCACCTCAATTTATTAAAAAGAAGCGACACCGGAGGGTGTCGCTTCTTTTATATTTCACAGAGAGGAAAAATATCAGAGCGTACGCCAGGGAAGCGCGGCAAGCAGATTGTCGAAGCCGAGGCCCGTGCCGGAAGGCGCATTGAACTCCGGCGACACATTCATGCCCAGCTCCTCGGAGAAAGCATTGGGGCGGTACACATGGTGAGACACCAGGCCGCAGAGCGGTACTTCCTCAGCCGGCTTATCGTTGTAGAAGACAGCAGCATTGTACGCAGCCCAGCACTGACCCAGAGGATGATCCATGTACGTGGTGAACACCGGCAGACCCGTGGTACTGTGATGGCGGGCGGGTTTCACGATACGCATCATGGGCTTTGTGGTGCGCTGGGGAATGATGCTCTCATTCTGCACCGGCATATCGTAGCCGAGAGGAATACCGGCATCCTGCAGTTTCTGCCAGACCTCCACGTCATAATAGCAGGGGTCTTCGATGAAGTCGATGCGCTCACGCATGGCGGGCGGCAGCATGTCCCAGAACTTCAGAGCATCCTCCGGGGAGAGGGTGCAGTTGAAATCCACACGCCACTTCCACTCCGGCACCATGGAGGCCAGATTCACGAGGCGCTCCACCGTGGAAGCCAGCTTGGGAATCACCTTGAGCTTACCCACGCGGAAACCACGCTGGTGCAGGTTGTACACCTGGGAGGGGGTCGTGCTGACGGTCAGCGTGGCATGGCTGCGGGGCACACGCAGGCCCTCGAAAAGATTCACGCCGTTGGCACGTGCGTCACCATCAATCTCAATACACTTGAGGGCACGCTGACCCAGACGAAGCGGGTTGCCGTCGCGAAGGGCGTCCAGCTCATATTCCAGAGGGGAGTCCCCCAGCTCCGTCCAGGGTTGGAGACAGGCATAACCACCGTTATCGCCACGAAGCAGGACACCCTCGCGGGGCTGAGCAGCTGCGCGGGCGCTCAGGGCACCAATCGGATAAAGAGTGTATGGTGTATAGTGCATATAGCTCCTATATAATCACAAGAAAGACTTTTGTCACGCTCATTCTGCGTATGCAAGCCGCTTTTTGGCGGATTGAAGCTTGATTTAACGGGAAAGGAACGCTAGAATAGGGGGCATGAAGACGTGTCTGGGCAGTTTGTTGCTAATACCGGTCATCCTCGCCTTGATTGTGACCGCCGTCTACCATATTTCCGTGAATTCTGAGCTTCAGTTTGAGCAGCGAGGCACGAATGAGCACTATATCAACACGGAACGCTCCTACCGCCCGCAGCTGCCGCCGAAACAAACACCCGCCAAACCGGAAAACAAGGCATGAGCCGATTGCAGAAGCCCGTCATTGGTTACACGCTCGGAGACCAGGCCGGAATCGGTCCGGAGGTCATCGGAGCGGCGCTCCCCCGCCTCCCGCAGCACGCAGAGTACCGCCCCATGGGGAAACGAATAGCGGCTACCCCCGGGCAACCGACGGAAGAAACGGCACGCGCCGCGCTGGAGCAGCTCGAACGCGCGGCAGAAGCGCTCCGTGACGGCAGCATCGATGCCGTTGTCACGGCACCCATCTGCAAAGAAGGTCTCCACCGCTTGGGATTTCACTACCCCGGTCAGACAGAATTCTTTGCCGACAGACTGGGCGTAACGAACTTTGCCATGTGCCTGACGGGTAAGCGGCTGACCGTGGCACTGGCCACCACACATGTGGCGCTGCATGATGTCCCCGGCATGTTACAGACCGCAGAGCTGGTGCGGGTCGGTCGCCTGCTGGCAGATTTTCTCCGGCGCACGGGGATACGTGAACCGCGCATAGCTCTGGCCGGGCTGAACCCGCACAACGGAGAGTCCGGTGCGTTCGGGGATGAGGAAGCCCGCATCATAGCTCCGGCGGTGGAGGAATTGCAGCAGGCGGGAGCAGGCATCTTCCACGGGCCCTGTGTCCCGGACTGCGTGTACCGGGATGCAGCAGATGGGCTCTACGATGCCGTGGTAGCCCCCTACCATGACCAGGCACTCATTCCCCTGAAGCTGCTGGATTTCGACAATGCGGTCAACGCCACCATCGGCCTGCCCCGATTGAGGGTCAGCCCCGACCACGGGACAGCTTTCGGCATCGCAGGCAAGGGGCTGGCCAACCCGTCCAGCACCATCCGTGCCTTTGAACTGGCCCTGCGCAGCGTACAGTAAGCCCCCTGCCCGCAAACCGCCGGATTATCGGCCGTGGTAGTCGACCTCTATCGTCATCCCAAGCACACAGAACGACCTGAGCCCGGAGTATTGAAGCGAGAAGCCCTGCCCCACATCCGCACTCGGCATCTGAGTCAGCCGGACAGAGCCGGTGAACGGCACCGCCAGCCTGTCGATGGAGGCAGAATACGCCTCCCATCGCTCCGAGCCGCCGGACTTGTAGCGGAAGTTCAGGTCACTCTCCAGCAACCGCAGCCGCACCCTGCTCAGCTGGCGAACGGTGTTGAAGCTGTTCTGGCTTTCCATCGGCATCGTCTGCAGCTCAGAAGAGTAGACTCGGCCCACTTCATAGACCGATCCCACGGCAGCTCCGGCCACCGATAAACTGCCGTCTGCCGACACGATTCCGTCGCGGAAAGCCTCAGCAGCGCTTCCTGACGGAGCGAATTTTACCTGTAATCCGGCCAGATGTTCCAGTCCCGTCAGTTTATCGGCAGACTGCACCGTGACGGATTTGAACCCATCCAGATAGGCAGAGTTTTCCCTGATACGCTCCAGCGAAAGGTGATTGCTGACGGGGTTCTGCAATACCAACCACACCTCATCCTCATTGCCGGAAACACCCGGGAGCGTTGCCAGCTGCACCACCCGGCGTCCCGTGAACTCCATTCGCTGCCAGGCGGTCACATTCTGCTCCGGGTTAAGCGTCAGCACCGCCACGCTGCCATCCAGCATCAGCACCCAGATGTAGAAATTGCTCCCGCGCTGCACACACCATTCCTGCACCCCGGCACGCAGGAGATGCTCTGCCAGAATACTGGAATCAGTGGCGGTAAACCCGTCTGATTCCAGCTTGTAAGAAATCTCGCGCAGGCGTTTTCCTCCTCGCTGGATAAACAGCACCGTATTTTCGACCGCCTGAGCAGCCATCGCCGCACTCCCCACGGATGACTGCCGATGAAAGCCCACGGTAGTTGCCGTAAGCGATGCCCCGGATGACGATGAGAGCACCCATTCACCATCCGTCGTTCCCAGCAGCAGTTCGCGCGCTGCACAAATCCAGCATATCTCACTCTGGTTGTCAGAAGCCAGCGTCAGATGCAAGGCATCATCATCGTCGGAGCCCATCCGAAAGTTCGTAAAATCATCGACACAGCTCCCCAGCAGCGTGGTCGGCATCCCCGGTATACCGCTGAACCAGAGCCGCCCCTGGTAAAATGCCGAAAAACGCGGGTAATACATCAAGCCGCCGAACGCCCCGAAGCTCCAGCTGCGGGTGGAAAAGCTCTTGTTGCCGGAAAGGTACTTGCCGACCACTTCCGCTCTGGCCTTGCGCGCATTCGTCACGGAAATGATTTTGAATTGGTACTCACGCGTGCCCCCCATGGAGCGGAAATAAAGCATAGGGTCAATGGATAGAGCCCGGGAACCGCGACAGACCAGCACCATCCGACAGGGATAGGGCTCAGAACCGGTCAGAGCCCAGTTCTGCCGCTCCGAAAAATCATTCTGTGAAAATGTTTTCACACGCGTCCAGTTCCAGAGGCCGTAATCGCTCCCCTGCTCCGGGGTATCGTAGCTGCGCCACAATTCCCAGGTGGCATTCCACTCACCATTCGTGCGGATTTCCCAGTCGGCACACACCTCATAAGGTTTTCCGTCAGCGTTGAGCCACATGAAGCCGGGGAGGAAAAAGTTCGGGTAGTCATCCGGGTCGGTACTTCCATTGAAGTGTGTGGCATTGAATTCGCGGATACACGTGTAATAGCGGTACATATTGGAAGCCCCGTTCTTGACGTATCCGCCCGTTCCGACGGGCACCGTGTACTTATAAAACTCGGCAAAGTTCGCCAGATTCTGACGATCAAAGGCCTCGCCCTGAAACAGCGTCATCGTGGGAATATCCGCATCTGCCATCAGATATTCCGTCCCTACCATGGAAGCGAGGAAAGTGGCAGAGCTGCCCGCATCCAGCGTCAGTGTGGCGTAGGTATCATTCGCTTCCATTTCCACATGCAGCTCATCATTTTGCGGAGAATAGGTTTCACGCGGATAGGGAGCAAACTTCACCTCACGGCAGTACCAGTGCGTATCATAATCCCGCACCAGCATCATGGGCGGGTGCATGACAGACGTGACATACACCACATCATTTATCTGCGTGAAGCGGAGACCTTTCACCACAGCGGGTGCAATCCAGGGAGTCTCCAGTACATAGGGTTCCCCATTGTACTGCAATAATTCCCCATCCTTGTACACCCGCATTCCGCCGGGAAAGAACTCCAGCATCAGCACGTCCGATTCCGAATAGCGGAACGGAAACAATTTTACAGCGCTACTGCCTGCTGCGGCCGCCCGGTGCACATACTCCGTTCCCCGGCGGCGAAGCACCCCGCCATACGGCAAGGTAAGCACATTGCTCATCCTGGCAGCACCGCGAAGATATGCCTGCAAATCAAAACGAGAACTCAGCCACGGGGAAAGCTCCCCGGCGGTGAGACCCAAAATATATGGAATTTCCTGCATAGGACACAGCTCTACCACAGAATACCATGAGAGGGCAATACCGGAGCAGAGATATTTATTTCATGCCCGCCTGACAGGCCTCCTGTTTACCCCAACCTATGAAACCACAGGACACTTTTCCTGTATCTTCGGGATAGGTGTGGAGTATGCAGGCAGACGGGAAATTGGCTTGCGGTAGCTCATCTGTATGGTACAATGGGACTATGCGGATATCGACTAATGGCATACTTGCCCTGCTGGCTATACTCCTGCTGCAACCCGGCTGCGAACGGCGCGCCGTCGGGCAGGCAACGCAGAAAGCCAGTGATGAATTTTCTCTGATGCAGGAAGAGATGGTGATTTCCCTGCAAAACGGGGACATGAGTCAGGAAGAAGCAGAAGAGATTGACAAATTACTGCAACACTTTGCACAAACAGCAGATGCCCGTTATGCCACAGAGCAAAGCGGTCTGACCATGCTGCATCTGGCCTGTCTGTACAAACATGCTGAACTGGCTCGCTGTCTGCTGCTGGATGGCGCATCCCCTCATGCAACGCTGAAAAGTGAGGGCTTCTGTGGGCTGGCAGAACCCGGTGCCACTCCGCTGGTGCTGGCGGTGGCCATGGAGACGGATTGCCCGGAGAGCGAAGTGCTGGCCCTGACTCAGCATTTGCTGCAGGCCGGAGCAACAGTCAACATGCAGCGAGAGGGGCAGCTCTGCGGCTATGAGAGTGTTTATCTCGCGCTGCTGCAAGGGGCAGAAAAGCTCGATGACATCCGGGTGCCGGAGGCGGATGTCGCCCTTTCCATCGGGAAAGTTGCGGCCGAAAACGGCTGGAGACAAGCTCTGGAAGAACTGTTCAGGCGGCGTGATGGAAAACTTACTCCCGGGGATATGCTGTTGCTGCACAGCGTTGCCGGAAATAACACGGGAGAAAAGAAATACACAGATTGCGCGGAATTGCTGTTGCAGAAGGGAATTCCCGCCAACATGCAGGATATCAACGGAGCCTCCCCCTTGTTCGCCCTGATGACAGGGATGAGTTTCCAACAGGATGACGGGATGTCCACTCTCCCGCTGGCAGAGCTGCTGCTGCAACGGGGGGCTGACATCAACCTGAAGGCAGAGAATGACCCGGAATACCCCGGTTTCTCGCCCATGGATTTTCTGCTGACAAAGCCCGGCCTGCTCCTCGCGCTTCGCGAGAAAGGCTTTGACGTGCAGCCCCCACCCGTCAACTGGGATACCACGGAAGACTTACCCGGAGAGATATGCCGAGCACATCTGATGGAACACGCCCTCAGTCATCAGGGAATTTCCCCTGAAACGGCAGAGCATTTCGACACGATTGCCCGCATTTTAACCCCGGACAGCGCCATGCGGCAGCATCCCCTGTATGCGGATGCCCTCAGTGCCGGTATCAGCATGATGGCTCAGATTGATGCCACGCGCACCGCGCATCTACTGGCCGGACTGTCGCTGTGGAGTGATGCTCTGGTATGGAAAAATCAGCACCCGCACGCACTCGCTGTTATGGCGGTGTTAACCGAAACGCCGTCCCTGGTGTTGCCGCGAGAACTTATCTGCACAACCGCAGAAATCATGGTGAAGGAGAATCAGCAGGATATGGCAGCCGCCATGCTGGAGCTGCTGGGGCGCTGCCCCGATGCGGAGGCTGACATCACCCGCTATGAACAGGATACCCGCCCGGCAATGCAGGCCGGGGCTCTCCAGGCCCGTTTGCTGCAAGCCGGCTTACCTGCGGCAAAATGCTACGCCGTGCGTGATTGGCTGGAAAGGCACGGACGGACGGCAGATTCACCGCCGTTGCAGAAAGCCGTACTGCTCACCTCGCAGGAAGATATCTGGTTCGGACACATGGAGGAGGCAAAGCGCGAAGAAGTCTTGGCCGCCATGGAGGAAGTCGGCGCTTTGCGTGCGGCAAAAGCCTACCGGGACATCGCCGCCTCCCTCCATCAGGCAGAAGAACTGGATGACATCACCGCTGACAGCCATGTGTGGAAATTTGAGCTGGAATGCGCCACGGCCAGGTTTATTCTGCAACACCGCAGCGCTTTTCTGCCCACTTCTGTGCCGGAAAAGGAAAATACAGATTGACAGCGAGCCGGATTTTCATTAGAGTGGAGAGAGGACATGAGAGTGTGCACCATGGCTTTGTTGACCCTGGTATCCGTCTGCTTTGCAAATGGAGCGCAGGGGGTGTCTGATAAAGCCCCCATAGAAATCATCACCCCTCTCTTATCCCATGAAGCAGATGCCAATGGCGACACCCTGCTGATTCGGCTCTGTCGTCTGGCCTCCACCATGACAGTCGAACAACGGAGGCATCTGCAGCCCATTATCGCCATGCTCCTCAATTCCGGTGCCAATCCGCTGGCAGAAAACAACAGCGGTTGCAATGCCATGTTCTATATCAATGGCATGCCGGAACTGATGCATGAACTGGAAAAAGACTGTCGTCTGCCCCGGGAGCTCACGCTGCGTATTCCCTACGACACCGCAGCACTCCTGCGCTACATGCGGTTACGAAGCGCGCAGCAGAGGCACGCCATCACCCCCGGCAGCAAAGCATACATGCTGCGCCGCTACTGCAAACCGGCCTATCAACGAGCAGAGAATCTCTTCCGCCACTTCATGGCACAGGATTCACTTAGTCACATCCCCGACGGGGCTTTGGGTGATTGTCTCGATTTCATGCGGGTTGCGGAGCCGGAAAAGACGTACGGCTATATAAACGGGCTGAACTATTGGGAGCACGGCGAGCACTTTCTGGAAGAAATGCCGGGGCTG
Source organism: uncultured Akkermansia sp. (assembly GCA_964471605.1). Classification (GTDB taxonomy): domain Bacteria; phylum Verrucomicrobiota; class Verrucomicrobiia; order Verrucomicrobiales; family Akkermansiaceae; genus Akkermansia. The sequence goes on from CAYYKC010000007.1 coordinate 39,279, forward strand.
CTGCTGCGGGATCTGCACAGGCTCAACTGGCCGGTCAATCCCGGCAATCTGCGGCTTGCTCTCCAGAAGCTCCACAGCATGCTCCCCACCAGCAAGGACGACATGATTGACTGCGATGCCGCCGGCCCGATGATTCAGCTGCTGGATATGCTCACGGCACAGGAGGGAGTCCGTGCCATGAACGATGTTCGCAAATGTGCCGCAGCGCACGATCCGAATCTGGCGCAGGCCGCGCTCCGCATGCAAATGAAGCTGATGGGGCTTACCCCGCCGGATGAACTTGATATACAGAATAATAACCTGTCGGAGGAGGTGAACGCCATCCGAGACACACTCCGGACCGATGCGGCGCTGCGATACTGCGAGCCGGATATCATCACCGTTGAAATGCTGCAACAGGCGATTAAGTGTTGCAGGCAGCACGGGATGCCTCTCCGCGCAGAACTCATGCAAACCCTGCACGAAGACAAACGCTTGCCTCTCTCCCCGGCGGCCATGCCTGCCATTTCCACCGCATACAACGAAATCAGGGAGAGCAGTCCCTCCGTCGTGTTGCTCCGCTACCTGCTGGAACACCCCCGGTTACTGAGCGAGCCGCCGCAGTCATGACATTCTACACGGTCAAACGCCTGATTGTTTCACCCTCGGAGCTGCACATTATCTGCGCCTCGGTGGCAGTTCTGAGCACTCTGCCCATCCTCTTCCCCGAAGTAGCGCCACCGCAACATGCCAAGCTTATTTGCCGCTATGCGGGCATCTGCCTGCTGGCATCACTTTGTGTTTCTGCGGTTCTGATGCTTATCGCCACCAGCATCCAGATATTCCGACTGAGCAACACTCGGGCGTTCTGGCGTTTTGCCTCATGGCTGAGCATCTGGGGACTCGCCGGGCTGATGTATGTTTTTGTGGCGATTCTGGCAGACGTATCGCCAACTGAAACTTTCCGTGAAAAGGAACCCATCCAGAAAACGGATATCCTGCACCCGACAACAGACGTTCTGCTGGGGCCGGCATCCCTTATTATCCCCATTGATACGGAAGACCGACAGATCAACACAATCGAACAAGTGCCGAATCTGGAGCTGCTGGAACGAGAACATGCCGCTGTCTTCCGCGATTATCTGAAAGCATCACCCCGATGGTCCGACAAAGACACGGATGATACGTTCTACTCCAAACCCGGACATGTGGTCATGATTCCGCCGAATGTCGGCGGCATACCGGGGCTGGTACACGTCGGATTCCGTCGATTGGTGGAGGGCGACCCGCTGCCGGTGGGTTATGTCACCATCAAGCCCGGGGAATCCATTCCCGAGTTCAAGGACAGCGTACCGGATTTTGCCCTTGACCTGGGGCTCAATCATTATCTGCTGATAGCATGGCGCGGCGCGGCGCATAAAGAATCTGCCATTCGCGCCATCAACTCCGCCATCGCCGAAGTTGACGAGCGGCTGAAGCCGCTGGTGCAGGAGCCCACGGCGGACACCATTCGCCGCATGGTCAGCGGAAAACAATCCTACACGGGCAGCACCCCGGATTTACGGCTAGCCGAACCACCCGGTCAGGATGGAGCCTATCAGGCTGAAGTCTATGCCAACCCCGGCGAAGCAGGTACAATCCTGCTCTTCATCAAGCGACTGGACAGCGGGCGCACCATCAGACTGCTCAACTGTCCTGCCAAATTTTCCGTCAACCCGGATGAGCAATTCCGGCACGATTTCCCGGGTTCTGTGCCCATCTGGCAAAACAGAGCTTTCCACAACAGTCTGGATAATGTATTCCCGCAGGGCACCCCTCTTTTCGTCATCAGCAAGGACAAAAGCCACCAGTATTTCGGCGCAGCATTCGAGGTCTGGTTCACGCCGCAGAACCCGGCAAAGCCGCGGCGACTTCTGTTGAGACGCTGCTACAAAGTGCAGGGGTACGATGGTTAATCACACGTCCTCGTAATCCTGTATCAGCTCCACAAAGGCACGAAGAAAGGTCTTTCTGAGCCACGGTCCCACGCCCTTGATATTGGATGCGGCTTCCACGGTCGTCGGCTTAACGGTCGCCATGGCTCTCAGCGTCTCATTATGCATGATGCGGTAGGCAGGCATGTTATGTTCTTCTGCGATATCACGGCGCAGCTCAGCCAGCCGTTCATATAAATCCTTATCCATTCGCCCCAGCCCCATACTCTGCAACAGTCGCTGCGTTCTGTTCGCCTGTGCCGCCGGACGCGTTGCCACATGCTCCCCCCAGCCGCGCAGCGCCATGCGGACACCGCTGCGGGACTGCATGACCTCCTCGCCGGTCGGGGAAAGCGTGATGAGCGGCATCTCCCCGCCGGAGCTCTGAATCAATCCGGCTTCCCGCATGGCGCGGAACAAAGCCTTGATGCGAGCATCTGTGAGATGTGAAAGGATACCGTAAGTGGACAAGCCTTTGAGGTGAGCTGTCATGTTGGCACTTTTGGCACCACGCAGCATATCCATGACCTTTCCCCTGCCATAGATACCCTCCCATGCGCCACTCCCGTTCCGACGGGAGGCTCGGGCTACCCCGGCCAGCGCTTTACGCACAGTCAGCAGGTCATTCCCCTGCACTTCTTCACGCTCTCCCTCATCTGCGGCGCAGACATCACAGTGTCCGCAGGGCTCCGCATCTTTCTGGCCGAAATACTCCAGAATCCACTGTTGGCGGCAGCCTCCGCTGTAGGAATATCGGGTGATGGCTTCTATCTTCTGGTGGTCACGGCGTGCCTTTTCCTCCAGAGAAGCCGCATCAATCGGCAGACTCTCAAAGTTACGCGCCGGATCCAGAACCCGGGTTCCTTTCGCATTGGAGCCGGGGATGTCAAAACGGGCAATGGCTCCGGCATGAATCAGACAGGAAAGCGCCGTGCCGACCGCCATGGGGTTAACGTCCTTCCCGCCCATTCGCTCAGCCATAGCGTCCACCGTCAGCTGCAGTTCATGGGACTCCGGGTTGCATTCGAAGCGCAGCAGGTTATAAAGCGAGCGCACCAGATGCAGGGGCGGGTTGCTCCCCTCGAAGAAAAACTCCTGCGTTTTCAAATCCGCATGGTTGAACAGCAATTCGCAAACGGAGGGCTCCCCGTCACGCCCGGCTCGCCCGGCCTCCTGATAATAGGCCTCAACGCTCCCGGGAATCTCAAAATGAACGACAAATCGAACATCCGAACGGTCGATTCCCATACCGAACGCATTGGTCGCCACCACCACATCCGCACGCCCGGAGATAAACGCATCCTGCGAGAAGGCGCGTTCCTCATCCGTCATTCCGGCATGATAGGCAACGGCGTTCACATGCGCCGCCGCGAGCTCCTCGAACACCAGCATCACGTTCTTGCGCGTAGAGCAGTATATAATTCCCTGCTTCCATTGCTTAACCACCTTGTGAATCCGCTCAAACTTGGCCTTGCGTCCCTCACAGTGTGTAATGCGGAAATCCAGATTATCCCGCGCAAAGCCGCTGATGATGATGGCAGGCTCACGCAGCTGCAGCGTGCTCAGGATATCCTCCCGCACATGCGCCGTTGCCGTGGCCGTCAGGGCGACCGTCTGCGGAAAGCCCAGTATTTCGCGCACCCTCCCCAGCCGAAGATAATCCGGGCGGAAATCGTGCCCCCACTGACTCAGGCAATGCGCCTCATCTATTGCCAGAAGCGATACGTTCAGCCCCTGTACGAGTTGCAGGAAATTTTCCTGACCGAAGCGCTCCGGTGCAACATAGACAATGTTCAGCTCACCGCGTCGTAGCGCGGCCATGCTCTGCCGATATTCATCCGCCCCCATGGAAGAATTGATGGCCGCTGCGGCCACGCCGCGAGCAATCAGGGCATCCACCTGATCTTTCATGAGGGCAATGAGCGGCGACACCACTATCGTCACCCCGGAGCGGCACAGGGCAGGAAGCTGATAACAGAGCGATTTACCCTTCCCGGTAGGCATGATGGCCAGGGCATCCCGCCCACTCATGATGGCTTCCACCACCTCATCCTGCCCGGGGCGCAAGGCATCGAAACCGAACACTTCTTTCAGCGTGCGGTTTACCGATGATAAATCTGCCGACATATCCATGCGCAGGGGCATTCTAGCGAAAAGCCGATACCCGCACAAGGGAAAAGCGTGTTTCCCCTAAAAAAGGTGAATTGCAAGTTCAAATGCAACACTTTTTGAAAAAAATGCACTCTT
>CAYYKC010000008.1:0-40931 GCA_964471605.1 uncultured Akkermansia sp.
GAAACAGAGGAAAGTCAATAAGAAATCCCGACATCGAAATGCGTTTGCCCTACGGAGCATAACAATAGGCTTGACGGAGGCGTTAGTCTCCGCTATACTTGTGCTACGTGAAGTAGAGGTCCGAGTAATGTCCCGATTCCTGAAAGTGATGCCGATATTGATTCTTCTGCTGCTGCCGGTGTTGGCAGCCGGGACTTCTTTCGAGGTGTGCAATGGGCGTGAAGAGTTTCTTTGCCTCGGTGGGCAGCAGCACATGACGTGTAGCGGGCATCACGAGGGGCAGGTGATATTGTGGGAAGAATCCTGTCATTGTTCGAATCACCACCATCACGAGCAGATTCGCCTGCTCATGGATATCGGCGAGCGCCCCGTGCGCTTGTATCTTGCTGTCGTGGCTGCGATTCAGCCGACTGCGCCGCTTTGTCTGCCTCCGGTTGAGCGCCGGGAATCCTGTGTGATGGATTGGGCTCCGCCCGGAAGAAAGCTATCACCGTCAGGGTGTCATCTGTTTCCGTTGATTTGTTGATTGTTTTGAGCCGTGCACGGCGCGTTTCTCCCTCCGTCGTGCACTCGTGGCTTATCGGGGGGGGAGCAGTTGCTTTTAATCGTTATCTGATTTTAATGGAAACATTTATGAAATTTATACACAGAAAGGCCCGTAAAGCGGGCAGAAAAAACATTGGTCTGATGACTTGCCTGGCCGTGGCGGGACTGCTGAGTTCCTGTGCATGGTACCGACCGCAGCCCATCGACCTGAATCATGAGACGGCGGAGTGGGCTCGCCTGTCTGCTGAATTATGCAGTGGAAAACGCAGCCTGAGCATGTCGGAGATTCGTCGCATCGGCCTGTTGCTCAATCCGGAGCTGAATCAGGCTCGCCTGACGCACGCCCGCAGCACATCGGTGGCAGAGTTTGCCGGGCTGTGGGATGATCCATCTCTTTCCGCAGAGCTGGAGCGCGTGTTGCAGGAGCATCTCACCAACGGTACGATCTCTCCCTCAATTTCCATCCCGGTCACCGGTATTCCGGCCATTTCCAAACGGATTGCCGAGCAGTATAAGGAGGCGGATTACTGGAACATGCGCGAAAAGGAACGCGCCTATCTGTCCGCGCTGGACGTTCTCTGTACCACAGTGCAGGTGACACAGCTGAAGCTGGATGTGCTGCGGGAGCGTCTGAAGCAGGCCGAGCAGGAAAAGGACAAAGTGACGGAGCAGTACCGGCTGGGCGAAGTTAGCTTTGCGGATTACCAGATCATTACTCGCCGGGTGAGCGATTTGCTGCGCGAGGTACAGGAAATGGAGAGCGAGCATCTCAGTCGGCATTTGGAGCTGGTGAAGCAAATGGGACTGCACCCCTCTGTGCGGGAATTGGAAGTGACGGAGTATCTGGCGCGCGGCGTGCCTGCCATGGTGGCGGCTCCCACGGCGGAGCAATTGCTGGAGAGTCCTGCGCTCAAGGCGCAGCTGGCCTCTTACGGCGCCGGCGAAGAGGAGCTGCGGCGCGAAATCCGCAAACAGTACCCCCAGCTGGAGTTGGGATTCACCTATGCGCATGATGATGGAAATGACAAGGTGGGGCCCGGCATCAGCTTCAACTTGCCGCTCTGGAATCGCAATCGCGAGGCCATTGCGCGGGCTACGGGTGATCGTTCTCTTAAAAAACAGGAAACGCTCACCGTCTGGCGCGAATTGCTTACACAAGCGACCGCCCTGAAAGAGCGGGGCGAACTGGCAGAAAAGCATTGCCGCGCGGAACTTGCTCGCACTAACTCTCTGGCAGAAGCCGTTGAGCACCAGCAAAAGCTCTACGATATGGGAGAAATTCAACTGCCGGAACTGGCCGATGCACGCCAAGAGCATTTTACGCGCCGTATGTCCTATCTGGATTGCCTGAGCGAGCTGTTGGAAATCCGCACGCAGCTCCAATATCTGAACCCTCAATTTACTGAAAAACAATGAAAAGTTATCTATTGACCGTTGCCCTGACATCTCTGGGGCTTGTTCCTGTCCTTTCGGCTCAGGAGGAACATAATCTTCAGGGAGCCGCCGGAGTACCGGAGCCTCATGACCTCGCAAATTGCAGCGGGCATGACCACGCGCAGGGCGAGGGAGAGGAGGCCGAGGAGCACGACCTCGCAAATTGCAGCGTGCATGACCACGCGCAGGGCGAGGGAGAGGAGGCCGAGGAGCACGGTGAACAATCCAACGACTCCGTGCTGGTGACGGCTGATGCTCGTTCCCGTCAGATGCTGCGGATGCGCATTGAGACCGTTCCGCAGGCTGATTTGGCTCTGACGCACAGCCTGTATGGTTACATGACGGCCACGGAACATGTCATGGAGACCTACTCACTGCCCTGCGCCGGGCGTATTTCGCTGGCGGTCAAGTCGGCACAGAGTGTAAAGAAGGGTGATGTGCTGTATACGGTTGTGTCCCCGGAAGTGGGGGCTCAGGAAGCAGAACTCAGGACGGCGCAGGCGGCTCTGACCCGATGCAATGAGGAACTCGCCACCTTGAAGACCCGACTGGAGAAGTTGCAGGCCATCGGTACTGCCAACAGCGATTTGGAATCCGAGTATAAGTTCAAGAGCGCGGAGCAGGCTCAGATGGTGCAGGGAGTGGCCGTGGCCGAATCCCGACTCCGCATGCTGCTCATGGATGCAGAGTTGCAGCACCGGGACGGAATGGCTGAGCTGGTGGTTCGTGCCAAGAATGACGGTACGGTGCGTAATGTGGGTATCACTCAGGGAAGCTGGGGAGAGCAGGGAGCCGCTATCGTGACGATGAGCAACACGGCTGCCATGGAAATCGTGGCAACGCTGTATGCCGGCGATTATCCGCAGATTGAGCGCGTCCGTGCCACGATGCCCATCGGTCGTGAGCAGCTGGCTGTGGAGGGTTCCTGGCGCCTGGATGAGCAGGTGGATATGGACAAGCAGACCCGCAAGCTCTACTTCACCCCGATGGCGCTTCCGGACGGTGTTCGCGCGGGGCAGCTCTGCCGCCTGGATCTGTATGCCGGCTCCGGCAGGGAGGGACAGGTGAGCATTCCCGATTCTGCCGTGGTGCGGGTAGGGGTGGATGATGTGGTGTTCATCGAGGTGAACGAGGGGACTTTTGCCATGGTGAAGGTGCATGCAGGAGCCAGCCGCCGCGGCATGACTCCTGTGGAGGGGCTGGTGCCCGGTCAGCGCATTGTGGTGAAAGGCGGTGCAGAGCTGCGTTACCTCCTGCCCGCGGACGGACAAAAGAAGAAATCCGCCGGGCATTTTCATGCAGACGGTAAATTCCACGAGGGAGAACACTGATTATGCTGAGCAAACTCATTGAATTCTGCCTGCGTAACCGCCTTACCGTCATCTGCATCACCCTGGTGCTCTTGGCGCTGAGCGTGTGGCAGGTCAGCAAGCTGCCCGTGGATGTTTTCCCGGAGCTGGAGGTGCCGCGTGTCACCATCCAGACAGAGGCCGGTGGTCTCACGGCAGAGGAAGTGGAGCAGTATGTCTCCATCCCTATCGAATCTGCGCTTTCCGGCACTCCCGGTATCCGCAATGTCAGTAGTTCCTCCGGTATCGGACTTTCCTTCGTCTGGGTGGACTTTGACTGGGATATGGATGTTTATCTGGCGCGTCAGATTGTGTCTGAGCGGCTGGCCACCGTGCGTGAATCGCTCCCGGAGGGGGTGGAGATGGAAATGGCTCCCATTGTATCCGTGACGGGTGAAATCATGCTGCTGGCGCTCACCGGAGATGACACCGCTGACCCGATGGAAGTCCGCCGCGTGGCGGAGTTCGAACTGCGTAACCGCCTCCTTTCCATCCCCGGTGTGGGGCAGGTGACGGTGCTGGGCGGGCGTCTGCCGGAGTATCAGGTGCTGTATGACCCGGAGAAAATGCGCCAGGCCGGGGTGACTCTGCCGCAGCTGCGCGAGACGGTGGAACGCGCCCAGAGCACGCTCTCTGCCGGTTATCTGGAGGAGGTGGCGGGGCTGGAGTTGCCGGTGCAGCAGGCATCGCGCATCATTACCCCGGAGCAGTTGATGCGTACCCCGGTGCCGGAGCGTCCCAGCGGCGTGCTGCGCCTGGAAGATGTGGCTGAGGTGAAGATTGACGGCGCGCCGCGCCGCGGCAATGCCGGGTATCGAGGTCAACAGGCCGTGGTACTCTCCGTGCAGAAAGTACCGGGGGCCAATACCATGGAACTTACCCGCACGGTGGATGAAGCCGTGCGGGAGTTTTCGGAGAGTAATCTGCCTTCCAACATGAAACTGCATGCAGATGCGTATCGCCAGTCGGATTTCATCACGCTGTCGCTGGAGAATGGCAAGGAAACGCTGTTGATTGCCTCCATCGTGGTGATGCTGGTGATTGTGCTGACGCTGCTGAATGTACGGACAGCTCTCATCACGCTCATTACCATGCCGGTGTCCGTCTTGCTGGGCATGGCTCTCTTCCCCCTGTTCGGGCTGGCCATCAATATCATGACCTTGGGTGGCCTGGCCGTGGCGGTGGGTGATGTGGTGGACAACGCCATCATCTTTGTGGAGGTGGCCTGGCGTAACCTGAGCCGCAATGCCGCCTTGCCGGAGGGAGAGCGCCGCAGCCGCTTCGCGGTGCTGATGGATGCCAAGGGGGAAATCATCGGCTCCATCACCTATTCCACCGTCATCATTCTGCTGGTGTTCTCTCCGGTGCTGTTCCTCAGCGGTCTGGAAGGACAGTTCTACCGCCCGCTGGGTATTTCCTACATGCTTGCTCTCATGGCATCGCTGCTGGTGGCTCTTACGCTGGTACCGGTGCTCTGCTATATCTGGTTCAAGGCCGCGAAGAACAAGAACGAGGATGGCGATTCTGCCTCCACCCGACTGATTAAGTGCCTCTATGCCCCGGTGCTGAACTTCTGCATGCGCCGCGCCGGGTGGGTCTGCACGGTGCTGATGCTCATCACGGGTGCCGCTCTCTGGCTGGGCAGCACCTTCGGCACGAGCTTCCTGCCGCCGTTCAATGAGGATTGCTACACGGTCTTTGTCAACGCGGTGCCCGGTACCTCGCTGGAAGAAACAGAGCGTATCGCCCGCAGCGTCATGGTCAAACTCGGTGAGATCGAGGGCGTGAAATCCGTCACCCAGCGCACCGGACGAGCAGAAAATGACGAACACGCCGAGCCGGTGAGTGCTTCCGAGCTGCTGGTGCGTGTGGATCTGGGTTACAATCAGCGCAAGCTTCGCGATGAAATAGACAAGGTGATTCACGGTATCCCCGGCACCAGTGGGATGATAGGCTTCCCTCTGGCCCACCGAATCTCCGCTGCCCTCTCGAACTCGAACTCTGAGATTGCCATCAATATTTACGGCGCAGAGCTGCCGCAGATTCGCAAGGCAGCGGCGGAAGCGGCCAAAATTCTGGGTGAGTTGCCTCAGGTGGCAGACGCCCGGGCCAACCGCGAGGTGCTGGTGGATACAGTGCATGTGGACTACAACCGCGAGGTGCTGGCCGCTTACAATCTGACCGTGCGGGATGCGGCGGAGCAGGTCTCTGCGGCACTGAACGGTGCCAGAGTGGGGGAGGTGATTCGTAACCTGGACCACTGGAATATCGTGCTTCGGCTCGACCCGGAACTCCGCATGAGCGAGGACGATATCCGCAACCTGCAACTGGTGGCACCCGGAGGCAGAATGGTGCGGCTGGCAGAGACCGCCGATGTGTACCGTGAGGAATCTCCTAATCTCATCCTGCGCGATAATCGCCGCCGTAAGGCCATGATTTCCTGCAACCCCTCGCCGGATTCCAATCTGGGTGATTTGGCGGAGGCCTGTCGCGAAAAGTTGGACCCGGCCATGAATGCCTTGGGCTGCTCCGTGGACTATGCCGGCACCATCAAGAGCCGTGAAGAGGCGGGCAACCTGCTGTACGTGCTGGGTTCTGCCGTGTGTGTGCTCATTGTCCTGCTGCTTTCCAGCTCTCTGGGCAGCGTGCGGCGGGCTCTCATCTCGCTCGTGAACATCCCGCTCTGTCTGGTGGGCGGCATTGTGGCGGTTTTCCTGGCCTCTCCCGATACGGTGAAATCCGTGCTGGGGGGAGAGACCTACATTCCGCCCATCCTCTCCGTTAGCTCGCTGGTGGGTTTTGTGACGGTGATAGGTTTTGCCATCCGCTCCGGACTCATCATGCTCAACCGCTACCGCGTGCTGGAGCAGGAAGGCATGGCAGCGGAGGAAGCCATCCGCTCCGGCTCTCTGGAGCGCGTGATTCCCATCATGATGACCTCGCTCACCACCATTCTCGGCCTGCTGCCGCTGGTGTGGGCCAAAGACCAGCCCGGCGGTGAGCTGCTGGCTCCGCTGGCTATCGTGCAGTTCGGCGGGCTGGTGTCTGCCACCATCCTCAATCTGGTGGTCATGCCGGCTGTCTGCAAGCTCTATGCCCGCTGGGTGCCGAGCGAGGAGAAATAAACATCACCTGATGCCTATCTGAAAAAGGCCGCTGCTCGTGAAGAGCAGCGGCCTTTGAAATAATGGACTTGAGCCTTATTTGAAGATGACCTCGTTCACGAAGGAATGGGGGCGCTTGGGGTGGGTGATGCGCACTTCCTTTGCACCCGGGGTGAGCTTGTAGCGCCGCACGTGTTCGCCCTCGGAGGTGAGGGTGGCGTTGGTGACACCGCAGCGTACATTGCCCACGGTGATGAGTTCCGTGGTGCCTTCCGGGACGGGCATGGTGATATCCAGCGGAGCCTTGGCGCAGAAATAGGTGGTAGAGATATCTGCATCGCTGATGCAGCGGGGATCCGTGGCCTGAGCTTCTGCCGTGGTGCCGATGCGGAACAGGGTGATCTTGATGTCCTGCGCCTTGTCGCTCGTGTTGGTCAGGCAGAGTGAGGTGACTCGATCCTCCGGCAGTTCATCCTTTTTCATGTACAGTCGGTTGTTCACGAGCTGTTTCTGCAGTTTGATTTCCTTGCCGGATTCCAGAGTGAGGACGATATCAGCCCATTGGTTCACGGTTGCATTTTCCAGGTTGAGTTCCAGCCACTCCGGGCGCAGCGGGTGCGGAAGTTCCAGTGAAATGCCCTCACCCGGGTGCATGGGGAAGACCTCCATGATGCGGTTGATGCCGATGTCGTCCGTGTTGCTGTAGGCGGTGAAGTTACGCCCGGCTACGGTGCTGGAGACATAGGGCGGCAGCGTGCGGTTGACGGCAAAATCGCAGATGGAGAGCCAGTTTCTCCGGGCGCGGGTGATGCGGAAGCGCACGTAGCGGGCGCGGAGGGGGGATTTTGAGCAATCCATGATGGCCATGTTGCCGTGTTGAGGCCGCCCGACAGGCTGCCACGCTGTGCCGTCATCAGATATTTCAAACTGGATTTCTGCGGGGTAGTCATTGTGTCTGGTGCCGCCCATGATCAGGCTGATGTTGTTGATGCTGATGGGGGAGCCGTGGTCCAGACAGTACCACTGGCCTTCCTGCTGGCGTGCGTTGTTGGACCAGAAGGTGTCCGGCCTGCCGTCCATGATTTTGGCGGCATCGGTAGCGGCATCGCCGATGGAGGCTGAGAATTTGGGAACCGGGCGACTCTGACCGGAGAGATCCGCATACACGCGGGCGTTCAGGTAGGCAAAAGCCGCATTGAGAACGGGAGTCATGGCATAGGCAGCCACTTCCACATCATCCACCCGGCGTACTCCTTGCGCAGACCATTCGTTGCGGGTGACGGAACGCATGTCGTAGAGGGCGTTGACAGTGTCGTAGAAGTAGTAGAAGAGGTATTCGTCCTCTGTGTTGAACGCTGTCATGATGGATGCCCCGGCTACGCCGACCAGCTCGAACTGATCCAGCCAGGGGCGGATTTCTTCGCACAGCCCGGCAACGGGGTTGCGGGTGTGCTTGAGTTCGCGCGCGGCACTGACCATGCGGTCAAACTCCAGCTGCAGCAGCTGGCCGGCTTTCCTGTCCGGTTCACCGGCGTGAATGCTGTCGATAAAGGCGTTTGCTGTTTCGGCAATGTGCGCGGATTCCTCACGGAAATAGCCGTGCGCATTGGGCAGCAGGTAGGAGTTGTGCGAGCAGAGTACCTTCATTGCTTCCCGGTGCCGAGGATAGAGTCGGCGCATGCCTTCCTCCCAAGTGGTGGTGGATTCGAAGTCCTCTATGTTCCAGGTGTAGTTGGCTACGCCGAGGAGCCCGATTTTGCTGGCTTCTGCATGTTCCATGGGATTGGCGACAAAGCCGCTCATCTGGTTCTTCATGTCAGGATGCGTATCCAGACCGTAGGTGCGGCCAAGGGAAAGACGGCTGCGTTTGAAGTCGTTGCAGGGCCAGTTCCACCAGATGAAAGTGGGGCGCTGCACGTGTTCATTGACCCAGCGCTGCCCCTCCAGCGTGATGTCATGGACAACGGTATTGCCCGTCCACATAACCGGGATGCTCTTGTCCAGCCCGGAGCCGAGGGTGTGCAGGAAGTTTTCATTGGTCCAGCTGCGGTTGTATCCGGTGGGGCACATGATGAGCGTCTGGTTCACATCCGGGTGCTTGCGGATGAAGTTTTCCAGAATGTAGTTGGTCAGCTGAACCTGACGCTCTGCCTTGCCGATTTCACCGCTGGAATCATCCACCAGCACACCGAAGTCTCGCACGCCCAAATCATACATCTGGCGGAGTTTTTCGCAGAGGGCATCCAGCTGAGTCTTGCCGCCGTTGTCATTCCAGTTGACGGTGTTGGCGGGGTGGATGGCCCAGACGAAGCGCACATGGTGGTGGCGGGCGTAGCGCACCAGCTCTGCCAGTTCTGCGGCTTTATCGGCGGGGTAGGATTGGTAACACCCCCTGCCGTGGTGGTACGGGTCATCCTTGGGGGCGTAGATGTAGGTGTTGAGCTTGTTGCGCCCCATGAAACGGAAGATGGAGCAGCGGGATTCAAAGCTCCAGGGGGCTCCGTAATAACCCTCTACCACGCCGCGCCAACGTAAATCCGGCCAGTCGACAATGATGCCCATGGGCAGCTCGCCCAGACGTGTGATTTCTCGCAGGCTCTTATCGGCAAAGACATCGTTATGAGCCAGAGTGGCATCCTGTACGTTGTAGAGCATCTGGATGATGGTCTGGCGGGCATAGTATACGCCCGCTTCATCATTGGCGTAGATGGTCAGCTTGCCGGGGGTGATATTGATGGCGTAGCCGTCCGGGACATCGGGAAGGCGCTGCCACAAGGGGTCGGTGTCTCCCGAGCTGCGCATGATAACCCGGACTTCTTTCACCTCCGTGGTAACGGAGCGGGTGCCGTTGTGCTGCGGTGTCGGATAGATGGTAACGGCCTCTGCGGTCTGGAAAGCGGCAGATACCAGCGCAAGAGCTGAACAGACAAGGCTTCCCAACAGGGATGGAGTGCGAAGTTTCATATAATGCGGTCTGTAAATGAGAGAGCAGAGAACGGGGATTCTCCTTAATCCCGCATTATACTGAACCAGCAATGGCAAGGCAAGCAGGAAAAGTCCTGATTTTACTGAAAAGTCAGCTTTGAGCCTTTTTCAGCGCTTCCAGCAGCTCGGTACGGCCTGCCGGGAGGTGCTGGAAGTGGCGTTGCAGGCAATGGTGAGCAGGCTGTTCCGGACTGTAGATGCCGTGCAGAGTTGCAAGGCGTTTTTCAAAATGGTGCAGGATGGCGATGCTCGGTTGGTGGTCTGCCACGTAATCAAAAGCGCCGGAGATGAGCGTGTGCCAGGACGGGTCGCAGGATTCGTTTTCAACGGTGGCAAGCATCAGGCGTGCCATGTAGCTGCAAAGGCGCAGTCGGGTGAGATTGTTGCGCAGCGCCAGCCGGGGGCCTACCAGTTCTGCTGAACTGAGCGTGTGCAAATCACTCCCCCGGGTTGCCGGACGATACAGCAGCTCGCACTCGTGGAAGAGGTCAAGCCTTCCGCTCAGTTCGCTGCCCGGTTTGCGCGCATTGCGCGCGGCGGTGCGGACGATGCCACCGGACGCAGTGCACCAACACACAATCAGCCCATGTTCCCCCAAGGGGTGGAGCTGGAGAATGGTGCCGATGTCCTTTTCCATTTACGGGGTGTTTTGCAGGAACTTTTCCTCCAGCCCGGAGGCTTGTATGGCACGCAGGTAGGGCAGGGTGGCATTGCCTTTTGCAAAGATGGTATCAGCTGCCTGTATATCCTGACGCGCCTGGGTTTTATTCCCCCGGCTGATGTGGAGCACAGCCTGACTGTAATAGTACAGCGGTGTATCAGAGAGAGGTGTCAGGTGACTGACCAGTTTTTTTGCTTCCTTTCTTTGTCCCAGCATGATGTGGCAGAGACAGATGCGGAATGTGAGGATATCCACCAGATTCTGCGATACCGGATCCGGCATGGAATCAATTATATTGCGGAGTACATCGATGCACTGCTGATATTCGCCTTTGGCCATGTGGAGGTTGGCGATGTTCATGTACGTCGTTTCGTCGTGGGGTAATTCTTTTTTTACCTTGAGAAGTTCCTGCTCAGCTTCTTCCAGTTTATTCTGCGCGATGAGACACACCGCCCGGAGGTTCCATACATGCGGGTTTTTGTTGTAAATCATTTCACATTCTTCCAACAGGGTGTAGCAGATGATCCAGTCACCGAGGACATAGGCTTGCTTGGCGCGATGGAATAGGTCAATGTATTGAGCACGAGTTTCTCTTGGCTGGTTGGAAAAATCTGCCAGCCATCTGGCAACCGAAGCTGCTTGCTGCTGTTGGGCGGCAAGGGGCAACGAAAGCGTGAATAGACCCAGTAATCCCGTCAGTAGAAATCTCATGCCTGATAGTGCGACAGAATGGTTTGTGTGATAGCTGTGGGGGTGAGACGGTGTTTTTCCCGAAGCTGGGCGTCCTTGCCGTGTTCGATGAATTCGTTGGGCCAGCCGATGCGCAGAACCGGAGTGTTCAGGCCACGGGCGTTGAGCAGCTCCATGACGGCAGAGCCGAATCCGCCCACAATGGTGTGATCTTCCATGGTCACGAGGAGGCGATTTGAACTTGCCACCTGCAACAGGAGCTCCTCGTCCAGAGGACAGATGAAACGGGCATTGATATGGCCGCAGGAAATGCCCTGCGATTGAAGCTCTTCCCGAACTTTGCGAGCCGTGCCGTTCATATTCCCGAGTGCCAGCAGGACGACATCCGTACCCTCAGCAATAGTTTCCGCTTTGCCGATGGGCAGCTGCCGGGGTGATTCCGGAATCTGAACACCCTCTGCTGCGCCCCTCGGGTAACGAATGGCGCTGGGGCAGGAGTTGATGCTGTTCATGGTGAAGAGCATGTCTGCAAGCTCTGCCTCATCCTTGGGCTGCATCATAATGAGATTGGGGATGGAACGCATCATGGCTATGTCGTATAAGCCGTGGTGCGTGGGACCATCATCCGGGGAGAGCCCAGCCCTGTCCATGCAGAAACGCACAGGCAACCCCTGCAATGCTGCATCGTGCTGAATCATGTCGATGCAGCGCTGCATGAAAGTGGAATATACCGCCAGATAGGGCTTGAATCCCTGTGTGGCCAGGCCGCAGGCAAAAAGTGAGGCGTGTTCCTCTGCTATCCCGACATCGAAGAAGCGCTTGGGGAACTTCTCCCGGAAGATATCCAGTTTCGTACCGGAGGGCATGGCAGCTGTGATGGCGGTGATGGCCGGGTCATCTGCCGCCATGGCGGTAAGGGCTTTACCGAATGCTTCCGAATAGGTGATGATGCCTCCGGGATTGGTGCTGCCGTCATCCACATTGTACTGGCCGATTCCGTGGAATTTGGTCGGGTTGCAGCTGGCCGGTTCATAGCCGCGGCCTTTCTCCGTGATGACGTGGATGATGGAGGGCGAGGTGTTGCGCGCGGCGATGCGCAGCAGTTTTTCCAGTCGAGCCGTGTCGTGTCCGTCCACCGGTCCATAGTAGGAAAGCCCCAGCTCCTGGAAGAAGCTCAGCGGCGTGATGAGTCCGTGCGCCGCTCGCACCAGCTTCGCCACTTGTTTGCTGGCATTCTGTCCCGCAATGCTCTCTATGATTTGCTTGGTGCGGCTTCGCAGCCAGGCGTAGGTGTCCGTCTCCTGTAAGTGGGCAAAATAGTTGGAAAGCGCCCCCACATTCTTGTCGATGCTCCACTCGTTGTCATTGAGAATGAGGGTGAATTTTCGAGTGGTGGTCGAGATGCTGTTGAGCCCCTCCAGCGTGGTGCCGCAGGTGAATGCCCCATCTCCCACTACCGCGACGACATGGTAATCATCACCGGCCAAATCACGGGCCGCAGCCATTCCGAGAGCGGCAGAAAGCGCCGTTCCGGCGTGTCCGGCACCGTACGCATCATGCGCCGATTCGCTCCGCTTGCAGAAGCCGGAAATTCCCTGAAACTGTCGGAGTGTCCCGAATCTCTCTTGCCGTCCGGTCAGGAGTTTGTGGACATAGCACTGGTGCGATACATCGAAGAGAATCTTGTCCCTCGGAGTGGAAAAGACGCGGTGCAGAGCGATGCTCAACTCCACGATTCCCAGATTCGGAGCCAGATGCCCGCCGGTTTTTGCCAGCGTGTTAATAAGGGTCTGCCGTATCTCTCTGGCCAGCTGGGGCAGCTGCTCTGCTGTCAGAGCCTTGACGTCTGCCGGAGATTGAATTTGGCTGAGGATAGGGGGAAGCTCAGATGAGGGTAAAGTCGTCATTATTCCGAAGGGAAGAGGTGGATGGCGTCTTGGATTCAGAATCGGGATTCTCCAGCTGCTGAATCCGAAGTTCGGCTTCTTTCAGAATGGCACGGCTGTCGCGAATGAGTCTTAAGCCTTCTTCGGTGAGGGTAATCATTTCTTCCAAGCCGGTTTCCGGGTGGTCCATGCGAGAAATGATTTCTTCGAGTCGGGCCGTGGCCTGTTCAAAGCTGAGAGAAGTTTTTTTGTTTCGTGCAGCCATGATGGGAAAAAGTAAATGGTGGTTATTTGACCCTGTCTCGACTGTAATACACCATTTCCGCGCCCAAAAGGAAATTGCGGTGGGGAAACACTCCTTGAGACGAAATCAGACTGGCCAGAGGACGGGTGTTTTTCTGACTGTCGCCGTGATTGTTGAACAGCTCTGCAAGAGCCAGATTGTGCTTGGGAACTATCTGCAGGATTTTTCCTTCCAACGCAAGCGGGGCAAACTCACCTGCGCTGCTGATGACTCCGTTTACACCGCCACGCTGCATGGAGTGGGATGAAGGTGTGATGAGGAAGCCCTGCACCCTATGCCCTGCTCGTTTGAATACAGGTTCCAAGTCATCGGTATAGCTGTTGACTCGTGTTGGCAGCCAGAGAGCCTTGCGGTCTGCATACCAGGCAACTGCCCATGGCTGGTCAGTTACAATGATATCCCGCGGATTGGTGATATTGTGCAATTCCCCGTTGAGTTTGTTCGGATAGTAGGGGGGGAACTGGGGAATACCCCGTGCGCTGGTGAGGATGCCCAACTGCAGCTCGCGGGGAAATTCAAACAGGAATAAACCGGAAGATATCAGGAAGATGACAGCAATGGCCATGCTCCGGATAGCTGCAAAATTTTCTCCGATTTGCAGTCGCGCAAGGAATATAAATACAAGAGAAAGACCGTATGCTGCGAAGAAAGGAGTGAAAATGACGGAAATCTGGGAAACTCCCATGATAGATGTTTCTCCAAAAAGAGCCATGCCGGCACAGGTGCTGAGCCAGCAACAGAATACAAGCCATTTGAGCCCGTTCGTGATCGGATTGCGATAGCGGTTGAAGAGTGAAAGCAGAAAGAATGGAGTAACGATAATAGACCCCATGTGCTCGTACATGGTGCTGCTCTGGGAGAACGTTGCTCCCAGTAATCGCAGGAAGAAGTTGGTGCTGTCTACATTGAACCCGAACTCATCTGTAGAGCGCATCATTACTTCCATGTTGCCAACCCCGAATCCGCCATAAAAGGCCTGTTGGAAAGCCGCACTGATGCCGCCTCCCGGCTGCAGCAGAATGGTAGTGGGAATCAGCGCGAGCACAATGCCCATGGAGACGCCGATGACGGCGTACAAACCTTTCGGTCGGAAGTACAGCCCGGAGAAAATAATGATACCCAGCATGCACCATGAGCTGATTCTGCAGGTGTGACACATCAGAATAGCCAGCACATAAGCGAGGATGTTGTAGAGGAGTACTTGCTTGCTCTTGTTATTGATGTCTGCCTGAATGGCGGCACACACACAGGCCGCAACACCTATGAACAGACACATCAGCATGGGTTGTGCTAAACCGCTGACGGCAAAATTCAGCAATAGTTTGCTGAATCCCATCAGGAGAACAACGGAAGCGGCCAAAATCTCGTCAAATAATTTTCGAAGGAGTGTATAGCTGAGCACAAGAGCCAGAGCGAAGAATAGGGTGCTGACAGTTGCTATGACTCTGTCTCCGTCATAGACCATTTCCTGATCCGGAACCATTCGCTTATTTCCGAAATGGTGATAGCCTGTCGCGCGGATGGCCACTACCAGTATGGCAGGATGCAGAGGAGCGTAGGATGTGGCTTGGTAATGGTTGAAATCGAGCCCTGTTTCTGATTCCTGACTTCTGATTCGTATGTCGAACGGTGCCAGACTTTTGGTTGTCATGCCTTCGCCTCTGGCCATTTGTCGGGCAATTTGAGCCTGATCCATGGCCTCCGGTTTGTCAAGACCACGGAAGGTGAAAAAAAGCTGGGTGAAGCAGAGCAGAGAAAGAGCTACTCCCAGCAGAAGTCGAATTACCAGGAATACGTTGGTCCGAGAGGCTATGGAATTGTCGTTATTGTCCATGAATGCTATCAGAGATATTGTTGAAAGTCTTGAGGTGCTTCAGCCATTTTTCGCTGAAGTGTACGTCGATTGATGCCCAGAAGCTCAGCCGCCGCAGAGCGATTGCCGCCGGTGCGTTCGAGAGCGAGAAGAATGACCTGTCGCTCCACATATTGTAAATTAAGTGAGGGCAAACTTTCAAGCTCAAAGTACGTTATCGGCTTCGGATTTTGCGTAGTCTGAGCAATTTCGGGTTTGTTTGCCAGATACTCGGGTAAGTCGGCAAGGCTTACCTCCACGCCGTTGCTCATTACAACACCATGCTCTACGGCCGTACGGAGCTGGCGGACATTCCCCGGCCAGTTGAACGCGCGCATGCAATCAAGCGCTTCTCGCGTAAAGCTCATGTTGCCTTTGTTGTTCTCTGCGCTCAGCTCCCGCAGAAAGGCATTGGCCATGAGTACGATATCGCCATTGCGCTCCCGAAGGGGGGGCAGCGTCAACTTGACCACGTTGAGTCGTTGGAACAAATCCTGACGGAAGCTTCCGGCTTCGACCATGGAGGCCAGATTTCTGTTGGTGGCGGCAATCACGCGCACATCTACAGGAATCGGGGTGTTGCTGCCCACGCGCTCAATGCTGCGTTCAGCCAGCACTCGCAGGAGTTTTACCTGCGTGGCGGTATCCATTTCGCCGATTTCATCCAGAAAGAGCGTGCCGCCATTGGCTTCTTCGAAACGCCCGATGCGGCGCTGCGTGGCTCCGGTGAAAGAACCTTTCTCATGGCCGAACAATTCGCTTTCCATGAGTTGGGGCGAGAGCGCTGCACAGTTGACGGCCACGAACTTGCCGCCCTGTCTGGGGGAGAGGCGGTGGAGAGCCCGCGCAACGAGTTCTTTGCCTGTGCCGGTTTCACCTTCAATAAGCACGGAGGCGTTGCTGGGGGCAACGCGGCGGATGCGGTTGAAGATATCCTGCATCTGCGGACTGTTGCCCAGCATGCGGTCCAACCCGGAGTTTTGCTCCAGCCTGTCTGTC
Source organism: uncultured Akkermansia sp. (assembly GCA_964471605.1). Taxonomy (GTDB): domain Bacteria; phylum Verrucomicrobiota; class Verrucomicrobiia; order Verrucomicrobiales; family Akkermansiaceae; genus Akkermansia. The sequence continues at coordinate 15,811 of CAYYKC010000008.1, forward strand.
AGGCGGCGGTTTTCCGATTCGAGGCTGCGGGCCTGTGTGGCGCGGCGGAGCAACAGCTCCACCTCGTCCAGATTCAGCGGTTTTGTCAGGAAATAGTATGCCCCGTGTTTTTTTGCTTCGGCGGCGGTGCTTGCACTGCCGTAGGCCGTCATCATGATGCTGAGCGGCGGATGGGGCTGATTCCGGGCAAAATCAATCAAATCCATGCCGCTTTCACCGCCGAGCCGCAAATCCGTGAGCAGGATATCCACCGGCTCACTTTCCATGATAGCCCGTGCTGCCTTGCCGTTGGCGGCGGCAAAAACCTCGTAGCTGTCCTCCAGTGCGGCGCTGAGCACAGTACGCGTGGACTTCTCATCGTCCACTATCAACAGCACGGGTTTCATGATGTGGCGTCAGATAATCCAGAGCCCGTCCGTCTCGTCGAACCCGAACATGATGTTGAAGGCATGCACCCCCTGACCGCCGGCGCCCTTGATGACGTTGTCCTCCGCACTCATCAGCACGATGCGGTTGGTGCGGGTATCGATAGCCCAGCCGATGTCTACGAAGTTTGTGCGTGTCACATTCTTCGTATCTGCCGGTTTGTTCGGACCCATGAGCCGGACAAAGGGAGCGCGAGCGTATGCCTGCTCCATGCACGCGGTGATCTGGTCGATAGTGACCCCGGGGGCAAGCTTGGCCACGGTGGTGGTCACGATGCCGGTGTTGACGGGCATCAGATGGGGGGTGAAGGTGATGGTGACATTCGTGCCGGCGGCGAGGGAAAGCTCCTGCTCGATTTCGGAGAGGTGGCGGTGGCGGGGCACACCGTAGGCGCGCATACTTTCGTTGCATTCGCAGTACAGCAGGGTGACATCAGCCTTGCGTCCCGCACCGGAGACACCGCTGCCGCTGTTCACCACGATATCCTCCGGCAGCACCAGCCCTGCACGCAGCAGCGGCACCAGCGGCAGGATGATGCTGGTGGGATAGCAACCCGGAGAGCCCACGATGCGGGCGCTCTCAATCTCCGCCCGATGCCACTCCGGCATGCCGTAGGGCGCCTCCTGCATCAACTCGGCATCCGGGTGGGGCTTCCCGTAGAAATCCTCATACACCGCCGGGTCATTCAGACGGAAATCGGCCGAAAGGTCAATCACGCGTATGCCCGCGTCCACGAGCCCGCGCCCGTACGAGGCAGATACGCCGTGGGGCAGGGCAAGGAAAGCGGCCTCAGCCCCCGTGGCGGCAATGGCATCCACATCGGAATCCGTGAATTGCAGCTCAGCTCCCGGCACATTGCGGAAACGGGGGAAAACATCGCTGAGCGGCTTGCCCGCATACTGGCGGGATGTAGCACATACCAGTTCAACTCCGGGGTGGCGCAACAGAATGCGCAGAAGCTCCTGCCCGGTGTATCCGCTGGCACCCACAACTGCTGTTTTGACCTTTTTCATGGCAAAAATGAGTCTATCACGAAAAAAATGTGTTGACAATCACAAAATTTATCTGTATACTGCGCCCGTCGCCGCTCTGCGACACAAAGAACGGGCAGTAGCGCAGTCTGGTAGCGCACTTGCATGGGGTGCAAGGGGTCGTGGGTTCGAATCCCGCTTGCCCGAGATAACAAAAACGCTCAGTAACGGAAACAACCGCTGCTGAGCGTTTTGCTTTTGCATCAGGAAGCACTCCTGTTGAAAAACGAAGAAACGCAGCAGAGTCGACCACTCTGCGGCGTTTCTGTAGCGATTGAAGGCTTCTGACGAAGCGCTCCGCTCCGTTGAATTAGTGGCGGAGGGAGAGGCGCACGAGGAGATCCTTGTAGAGATCCGGGTTGGTGCGCTTGGCGTAGTCGAGCATCTTGCGGCGCTTGGCGACCAGCATCAGCAGGCCGCGGCGGGAAGCATGGTCATGCTTGTTGGCCTTGAGGTGTTCGGTAAGGTGGACGATGCGCTTGGTCATCACGGCCACCTGGAAACCGGCGGAGCCGGTGTCCTTCTCGTTCGTCTTGAAGTCGTTGACGTTGATTTCGCTCATTGTAGTGTATATCTTGTTTAATTGGTTGATTTTTCGTGGCTGCGGCAAATCGACCTACAAGGTGAGGGGATAATAGCACGCTTTGCGGAAGATGCAAGCCCAAAATGAATGAAATACCCACATTTCTGCTTCGGAATGGGGGTGTTGGCTGATTTTCCGATTGACGAGGAGCCGCCCGGGATGTTACTATGCCCGCAGTCAACTCAATCCAACTATGCAATATGTGACTCAGTTTTTTGAATGGGGCAAGATGCTGCTGCAAGCTGCTGACCTTCTGCCGGATTTTACCTCTGCCCGTGGTATTTTCTGTGCGATTGCCTGGACGGCGACGCTGCTTTCTGTGCTTTCCATGGTGATGGCTTTTTTCTTTGATTTCGGTGACAGCGATGTGGATGTTCCCGCCGTTGAGGCCTCTGATGCCGCCGGGGCGGATACCGGGGTGTTTTCCGTGCGTGCGGTCATCGGGTTTATGATGGGTTTCGGCTGGGGCGGTTATGCCGCAGTGCAGTCGGGTGCCGGGGTGGGGCTTGCCATTCTGGTGGGTTTCCTGGCGGGGTTGGTTATCTTTTTCTGCGTGGTGGCGCTGCTGAAGTTCATTTTCAGCCTGAAGTGCGACGGCTCTCTGGATTACAACACGCTGGTCGGTTGTACCGGGACGGTGTATCTGACCATCCCGCCGCACGGTGAGCCGGGCGGACAGGTGCAGGTTTCCCACCCCAGTCAGATGATTACCATGGCCGCTGTGCAGGAGGGCGATACGCCGCTGTCTGTCCAGACCCCCATCGTGGTGGTGGCTGCCACAACCTATTGCCTGACGGTGCGCTCGATGGCTGCTCCGAAAACTCCCCAACAATAAACAAACACAACTATGATAAACACACTACTCATCCTCGCCGCCAAAACCGGCGAATCGTCGTCGCAGAGCATCATTGCCATTGTCGCCATTGTGGTGTTCCTGCTGGGAACGGCTGCCCTGCTGTTCAGCCGCTATAAGATGTGCCCGTCGGACAAGATTCTCATCGTGTACGGTAAGGTGGGCGCCGGCCGCTCTGCCAAGTGCATTCACGGTGGTGCCACCTTTGTGATGCCGGTGATTCAGAGCTGCGCGTTCATGGATTTGAACCCCATCAACATTGATGTGCCGTTGAAGGGGGCTCTCTCCAGCCAGAATATCCGTGTGGATGTGCCCTCTTCTTTCATCGTAGGTATCAGCACCACCCCGGAAATCATGCAGAATGCCGCCAGCCGCCTGCTGGGTCGCACCCGCGAGGATATCCGCAACCTCGCTTCCGAAATCATCATGGGCCAGATGCGTGTGGTGATTGCCTCGCTCACGATTGAGGAAATCAACGCTGACCGCGAGAAGCTCATCAAGGGAATCACCGGTGGTGTGGATGTGGAACTGCACAAGGTGGGGCTCTACCTCATCAACGCGAACATCACCGATATCCGCGATGCATCCGGCTATATCGCCGCTCTGGGGCAGGAGGCCGCCGCCCGCGCCATCAATGATGCCATGATTAAGGTGGCGGAGGAAACCCGCCGTGGTGAGATCGGTAAGGCGGAGGCACTGCGCGACCAGACGGTGCAGGTGGCCATGGCCAACGCTGCAGCTGTGGAGGGTAACAACGAAGCCCAGATGAAGGTGGCGGACTCCAACGCACGCCTTAAGGTGCGCCAGGCAGAGGCTCAGCGCATTGCCGAGGTGGCAGAACGCGAGCAGGCTGCCCGTGCGGAGCAGGCCGGATATGTGGCCAGCCGTGAGGCCGAAATGGAGCGTGCCGAACTGGAACGAGCCACGCTGACGGCCAATGAAATTGTGAAGGCCGAAATCCTGAAGCGCAAGCAGGAGATTGCTGCAGAGGCCGCCGCCGCCGTGTTGGTGCGCGAGCAGCAGGGCCGTGCCGATGCCCTCATCATTGAGAAGGAAGCCGAGGGTAATGCCGCCATCAAGCTGGCTAAGGGTGAGGCCGATGCCCTCCTGCTCAAGAAGAAGGCAGAGGGTGAAGGTCTGGAGATGGTGGGCCGCGGTCAGGCTGCTGCCATTCAGGCGGCGCTGGAGGCCAAGGCAAGCGGTTTCCGCCAGATTGTGGAGGCTGCGGGCGATGCCCGTTCCGCATCCGGTCTGTTGGTGACCGAGCAGCTGCCGCAGATTGTGGAGACTCAGGCCAGCGCGATCCGCAACCTCAGCTTCGACAAGGTGGTCGTCATGGGCGGCGGCGATTCGCAGAGCGGCTCCGTGGGTGGTTTTGTGCAGAATCTGGTGACCGGCACACTGCCGCTGCATGAGCTGGCCAGCAGCGTGGGTGTGGAGCTTCCCAGCTATCTGGGCAAGCCTGCTCCCTCTGCCCCGGCTCCTACCCCTGCTGAGACACCGAAGGCCTGATTCAACAGGTAAATTCTTATCCCATCGCTCCCGCTGTATGCCGCAGCCGGGAGCGGTTTTTTATTTGACGCTGTGCGGGCGTTTGTGCTAGATTGGGCGCATGAAAACAACCATTCGCCGGGCTGTGGAAAGCGATTATGAGGCTGTGCAGGCATTTTATGACCGGCTGGCCGATGATTTGGAAAAAGAGCCCTACCACCCCTGCTGGCACAAGGGCGTTTACCCGGACGAAGCCTACCTGCGCGGAGCTATCGGGGCAGGGGAACTCTGGCTGGCAGAGGTGCAGGGGCAGATAGCCGCCTCCATGGTCGTGAATGCCCGCGCCAACGAGGGATACTTGCAGGGCGAATGGAATGTGGATGCCCGCCCCGGAGAATACGGGGTTATCCACACGCTGGGGGTGGGGACGGCCTACCACAGACGCGGCATAGGACGGCAGATGATTCATCATGCTCTGGAATTATCCTCCGCGGCCGGGTACAAGGCCGTACGGCTCGACCTCATTGACCACAATCTGCCTGCTGCCCCGGTGTATACCAAAGCCGGATTCCGCGCCTGTGGTTCCGTGCGCCTGTTCTACGATGCCGTTGGCTGGCGCACGTTCTATTTGTTCGAATATGTGCTTCCGTGAGACAACGAAAGAAAATCGTAGTCCTCTTTAAGTCGTTTTATCTTCTGCGGCGCATGGCCAGTCCGGCCAGCCCCAGCAGGGCCAGCGCAGCGCTTGTCGGCTCCGGGATGCTGTTGCTGCGGATATTCCAGCCCAGCAATTCAAGTGCCCGCAAATCGCCGGAGGAGAATGTGGAGTTAGCTGTGCCGCCGGGCCCCAGGACGTTGTAACCGTCCTCGTATGATAAGTGCTCCAGAGTGTCACCCGACACCATGAGAGCGCTGATATGCACCCCAAGCTCACCCTCCAGACTCAGCTGCCTGTCGGGGTCATACTGGAGCTCATTTCCGGTGTAGCTTTCACTTTTTGTCGGGTCTTTTCCCTCCTCGCATTCCCAGCCTGCGGCCTGCAAATCATCCAATGAGGCATATTTTGCATCGATTACCCCATCCTGCACGGTGACGATGTGTTCCCCCTCCAGCGTGATCAGGCTGTCCCATGTGGAGACCAGCCCGGAGAGCGAGGAGACGCTGTTGCCGGAAGAATCGTATCTCTGTGTGTATAATTGGGAATCCATCCCCATGCCATGGCCGATTTCGTGAGTGGCAATATTCTGCAACTCCTGAACGGAGCGGGGTGTTTTGTAATAATAGTACTGGTTTTGCGCATCCGTGCCGGAATACGTGATGAGAGGATTGAGCACAATGGCTATGTCGATGCTGTTCGTCTCTGTTGAAAGAATGTTCTCTTCCCAGTATGCACCCTCCATGACCCAATCGGGGCTGTAGCAGGCGGTTTCCCGATTATCCCTCCAGGCCCATTCGGCAACGCTGTAGATGTTGACCCCGGTGCCGTACTCCGGCTCGAAACGGGTGGTGACGGTCTGCGTTCCGGCATAGCCTGCCATGGATGTGTGCATGACACCACCCGGAGTGGAGGCATCATCCAGAAAGAACCCGATACGCAGCTTCCGGGCGTGCTTTTCCGTATCGTATGGGGTTGCTATGGCCGTTGTCCAGGTGTTGACGGCATTGAGCATGGCTTGCTTCAGCTCCTGATTCCAGTAGTAGGTGCTGCTGTCTGCTACCTGACCTTTTGTCTGACGCGCTTCATCACTCCACGAGACTCCGGTTGATGTCCCGAATAGACCGGCTTCTCCATTGCCGAAGAAGTACAGATCGAAGACATCGTTCCCTGTATTGTCAATCTCCAGCGCAGCTGCGGTCGCTCCTGCGCAGATGAGCCATCCGCCCGCATGGCGAACAATCGAAGAGAAATAGCGCTTCATACCTACATGAATACCTTTTTTTGTTCAAGAGTCAAGTTAAAAGACTAATCGTTAGATTGGACTATGATTTTTTTGCGATGAGGTCACATCGGCCTTCGTGCTTATCATCAAATTCTCAGCTGCACCGATTTTTAGCGAGAGAACGCGTAGATTATGCTTGCACATTCAGCGCGTTAGTGTATACTCGCACGCGCAGGACGCCCGATAACACACCCGCGTCCTCTTACCGAACATGAACATGACCAATCCCAGAGTAGCTATCGTTGGCGCCACCGGAGCGGTGGGCGTCGAGATTCTTTCCTGCCTTGAGACCCGCAACTTCCCGCTGGCCTCGCTCAAACTTCTGGCCTCCCATCGTTCTGCCGGTAAACAGGTAGCATTCCGTGGCGGGATGCTGACCGTGGAGGAACTCACGAAGGAGTCCTTCCGCGATGTGGACATTGCGCTCTTTGCCGCCGGCGGTGATATTTCCCGCGAATATGCCCCCGTGGCAGGGGAGTGTGGCTGTGTGGTGATTGACAACTCATCCGCCTTCCGTCAGGATGACCGCGTGCCGCTGGTGGTGCCGGAAATCAACGGTGCCGCCGCCTTTGACCACCCCCGCAATATCATCGCCAACCCGAACTGCACCACCATCATCACGTTGATGGCGCTCTATCCGCTGCACCTGAAGTTCGGCCTCAAGACCATCATTGCCAGCAGCTATCAGGCTGTGTCCGGCAGCGGGCAGCACGGCATTACCGAGCTGGAGAACCAGGTGCGCGCCATTGTGGACGGTCACCCGGTGGAGATTGCCACCTACCCGCGACAGATTGCCTTCAACGTGCTGCCGCAGATTGACAAGTTCGCCGACAACGGTTACACCAAGGAAGAGCTCAAGATGCTCAACGAGGGCCGCAAGATTATGGGTCTGCCGGAGCTGAACGTGACCTGCACCTGCGTGCGCGTTCCCGTGTATCGCAGCCACTCCATTTCCTGCATCGCTCAGTTTGAGAAGCCTGTGGATGTGGAAGCAGCCCGCGCCTGCTTCGATGGCATGCCCGGCATCGCGCTCATGGATGATATTGATAACAACGTGTGGCCCACCCCGCTGGACTCCACCAATGGTGATACCTGCTATGTGGGACGCATTCGCAAGGACATCGCCATTGAGAATGCCCTCAACCTCTGGGTGGTGGGCGATCAGGTGCGCAAGGGCGCGGCGCTCAACGCCGTGCAGATTGCAGAGCTGCTTGTGAAAGGTTGCTGAGCCATGGATATCAAGACCCTTATCAAGGAATCGGCAGCGAAAGTGGAAGCTCGCCTTAACGAGCTTCTGCCCGGCGAGGATGTCGCCCCGGTGACACTGCACAAAGCCATGCGCTACAGCATTTTCGCCGGCGGTAAGCGTATCCGTCCGCTGCTCTGTCTGGAGGCGGCCAAGGCCTGCGGCGGCAGCGAGGAAGCCGCCCTCAATGCTGCCTGTGCGCTGGAGGCTCTGCATACCTACACGCTCATTCACGATGATTTGCCCTGCATGGACGATGATGACCTGCGGCGCGGTCGGCCCACGAACCACAAGGTGTTCGGGGAAGGCGTGGCCGTGCTGGCCGGAGATGCTCTGCTGACGGAGGCGTTCGCCATGCTGGCCCGCGTGCCGGCCAATGAGCGCTACGATGCCAAGGACTATATCACCGAGTTTGCCTTCCGCACCGGAAGCCTCAATCTCGTGGGCGGTCAGGTGCTGGATTTGGAGGGCGAGGGCCGTCAGCTGACGGTGGATGAGCTGCGCGCCATCCACCACGGCAAGACCTCCGCACTCATCATTGCCTCCCTGCGACTGGGCGGCATGTCTGCCGGCTGCACTGCCGAGCAGCTGGAGGCACTGACGGCCTATGGCCGTGACCTGGGGCTGGCGTTCCAGATTATCGATGATATTCTGGATGTGACCTCCTCCCCGGAGGTGCTGGGCAAGAGCATCGGCAAGGATGCCCGCGAGCAGAAAGCCACCTATCCCGCCCTGGTGGGGATGGAAAATGCCCGCGCAGAGGCCCGCGCTCTCACTGCCGCTGCCCGCGCGGATCTGGATGTATTCTCGGCTCGCCGCGCAGAGAACCTGCTCGCCATCAGTGACTACCTGCTGAAGCGCGATTATTGATACTTTTCATCGATTGACGAAAAATCCCCCGATACGGTTGCCGCATCGGGGGATTTTTCGTAAGTAGGGACGGGGCAATCAGTCAGACTGCCGCAAGGGGTCAGAGGGCGGAACCTGCTGTTGGGCCGCTTGCAGGATGGTATCCAATTTCTTGTTGGCATCGTCTGCACAGAGCTGAATCTGGTGGATGAGCGAGCCATACGACTTGGTGTTTTTGCGATTTTGCAGGAAATTGGTGTTGTCGTGCAGGTATTTCTGGAAATCGACCAACTCATTATCCATGGAGTCCAATTTGTCCAGAGCATACAGAGCCCGATCATTCACCGCCCGCTTGAAGTCTGCATCCTCGGGAATGACGATTTCGCCGGCGACCTTGGAAACACCGCTTAAAAATTCGTTGGATGCCATACTGGTGAGGTTATCCAGCTTATCGCCCAGAGAAGCGGTAGCATCCAGCCGAGCCTGTGTCCAGAAGTCAAAATAGCGCATGTAGCTGCTCATCCGGGAGGCTTCGCCGGAGCCGATCATCGTGACTCTGCCTCCGCGAATATCAACGAAATTGTAAGGACGCTCCACCCCCATGCTGTTGAATACCGGGTCAACGCCGAACGTCGGGCCGAGGTAGCTGCCGCCCAGCACGATGAAACGCACCCAGCCGTCGCGCTCGTACTGATTCACGGTTTTGCGGAAATGGCGGAAAAAGGCGATGCTGTTCCGTTTTCTGTCGGAGAAGAAGCCGGACAGAGCTTTTTCAGCACGCCCCCGTACGTAACTCCCTCGGAAAACCTCCGACATGTCGAAGAACAACCCATCCAGAGAGCGGAAGTCGTCTGATTTGGTGTACTCCTTGAAGCGCGCCACTCTCTGAACTTCCTTCAGGACGTCGTAATCATGCGCTTCACAGGCTTTGGCAAAGGAGCCGGTGAACCACTTTACCAGCATTTCGGAGCGGGTAATCATGTGCTCAATGTTGGCATACTGCTGCGCGGAAATGTTGGGCTTGGCCTGTTTCAGGATGGCTCGGGACAGGAGGCCTTCCATAAATTGTCCCGCGCCGGGAGCAAAGGGATGCTTGCTCCTGATTTTGGAACAAGCCGCCCGATGCAGAGAGGCCGGATCGGGGTCATAGGTACATTCCACATAGTCACGGTCGCCGATGATACCATCGCAGCAGGCGGAGATAACCCATACGATATCCTCCTGATAGGCCTTTCGGCAGGCCATTTCATATTGTGCCCCGTTGTAGATGAGCGCCTGCAATGCTTTCTGTCGAGCTTCAGCCTCCTGGGTGGCGGCATCGGAATCATCGTCCTGCGTGAAATCGTAGCCAACCTGTTCATCCTGGGTGAAGTCATAGCCGGCAGGCTCATCCTGCGTGAAATCGTATCCTGCCGGGCTCTGGGCATGCAGCTGCGGTGCCAGAGCCAGTCCGCTGAGTGCCAGCAGGGAGAAAAGTTCTTTTATCTTCATGTGATGCAATAAAGTTTGGTTGAAATGAAATGTCAGGATTAGAAACGAATGGCGTAATCGTCCACATACCAGCGTCCACCGCCCTTACGGATGAGTTTGTGGGCGTGTTTGACACCAATCTGCTTGCCGTTGGCATCAAAGGCGCGGCTCTGAACGGTGGCGTATTCGACCTTTTCGCCCATCATTTTTGTGAGCTGATGGTGCTGAGCATCATCCAGGAAGAAGTTTTCCAGGTCATTTTTATCATCATGTCCCTTGGCGACGGTGATTTTCGTATCGCTGAAGATGGCATGAACGTATTCGCCGTGAAGTCTCTCCTGATGCAGGTCCCAGTGGTAGCGCAGCAGGGATTCTGCCGTTTCCGTCTTGTAGCGCTCGGGGTTAATGCACTTGCGGTACAGCTCGTAGTTCTTTTCCTTGATGGCGGCCAGGAAAATTTCCATCACTCGTTCCGGAGTGGCATCCTGCGGCACATCCTTTTCCGTATACCAGCTTTCCTTGATGCCGGCCACCTTGTCTTCCTCCACATAGGTGCCGCCGCGATTATCGGCGGCATCAAAGGTGGCCACAATGCGTCCGTCAATATAGAGCGCCTCCGGCTCCACCACCCAGCCCCATGCCATATTCGTGCGGCGATTGCCGGGAATCTCCATCACGGGAGAGGTCACCTTTCCCAGAACGGTGAAGTTGAGGTTTTCACCCAGTGAGCCGTCCACCTCGCGGCGGAAGCGTTTGATGGCTTCATACGGCCCCAGCCATTCACGGCCACTGATGTTGACGAAATAGAAGCCGGTGGAGGGTTTGCCCACTACGATGTATTCACCGGTGCCGCCCACAAATTGATTGTCGGGATATTTGACATCCGTCAGCACGATGGCTTTATCAGCAGGAGAGGTTTCGGGAGTGCTCTTCAGCGGGTCCACGGTGGGAAATACCGTGGAAAGAAGTTCTCGCCCCTGCGTTATCTGCTGCCATTTGTCCCGGCTGAGCCGTGCGTATTGCTCCCGGAGCTGCTTCTCGTTATTCAGATAGGCAACCATAGCGGGGGTAATTGCCTGGTAGTCACCCTTGCTCATCATGAGAGCCGTGCGGGCGCGTTCATAGAGAGCCTGCACAGCCGGGTCTTCCGGGTAGGCTTTCATGAGGGCCTGAATGCGGCTGAGTGCCTCATTCTTGTTGCGGAACATGGTGTTGGCGCTGCCTTGGGCGCGCTTTACCTCTGCTTCAAATTCTTTCAGGTAATATTCGGTGTAACCCAGATCGCGAGTGCTTGCCTTTTGCGGTGCGGCGGCAGCCTGAAAGCTGAGAGCCATGATGGGCACTAGTAGTAGAATGGATTTTCTCATGGAGGTATGTTTGGTTCGTTAAAATGGAGGAAGCTGTGCGTGAGAGATCCACGCGAGGTGATTTTTTCTGAGGGGGGAGATGCTTTGTTTGTCGGTCGTGAGCATTCCGACAGCGCAACCGCCATGCTTTTGACCGGAAGAGAGAGGCACGGTCAGAACGGTCGTGAATGCCGGATTGGGTTATCATGTAACATTATCGTTGTTGTCTGGCCTTGCGGAGGATGCTGCGGATTGTTGCCGCATTGGGGCCGGAAATGCAATCATCTACCGTCACATTCTTATCGTTGACAATCTCCGGGTCTGCCCCATGATTCACGAGCCACTGCACAATTTCCGCATGGCTGAGCCCACAGGCGTTGTGCAGGGCTGTGGTGTTGTTTTCTCGGGGCAGGGTGGTATTGACGGAGTCTCCTGCCATAATGCGCGGCAGCAGGGTCAGCAAGCGCTTTTGGTAGAGCCGTTCGACGGCTGTGGGGTAATTTTGCTTCCTGAGCTCCTCAATCAGTTGAGCCAACCCATTATCCGTTTCGTTGACGGGTGGGGTGCTATTTTCCGTAGTGGGAAGCAGACGAAAGATCGCCCCCCGGATGAGCAGTGTTGAGTCGGTCGCGAATTTTTCCAGTGTCGCTGTGCCGGAGCAGGAATCGGCAAAATCCAGCATCAGTTCGGCATTGAGTCGATTCCCGCTTAATCCGATGCGAGCCCCGCAGCCGATGCGTTCGAACTCCACCGTTGCTTCCGTTCCATCTCCCAACGTGCCGGTGAAGTTGTTTTTCCCGTTCGGGAATCGGATGAGGAGTGATGTCTGCCGACTGGGATTCTCAGCGGTTATTTTGCCTTCGCTGTCGAAGACCTGCTCAACAGCTCCGTCAAAGTTGACTTCCAGAGCATTGCCACCGATGGAACGGGGGATGACATCACCGAGCGGGTCGCCCATGCGCGACAGGAAGGTGTTGGTACTCGTGTTCTCCGTCAGTCGGAAGGTGAGGGCATAGTAGGGAATGCCATTCCACTTCATGGTTGCGGTGCCGAAGACATCCGTTTCAAACCGCATGTTAATCGTGGCCTTGTTGTTCGGTCCCTGCACCCGGAGGATGGCCGTATTGCTTGCTTTATCCGGAGTATACTGCACCTGATATTTCCGGCCGTTTTCAGAGGTTACGGCATAGGTGTCTCCGCTCGTTGACTGACCGAAGCGGATGAGTAGCGGCGTGAATTTGTACGAGGGACAGTGGCTGAACTGAATTTGCTGCCCGACCAGCTGCTGCGGCATATCGGCCCACGAGGCTGCGACTCCCAACGTCGGTAGCAGAGAGAGGAGGTGTGCCGTTTTCATTGCCCTTGAAGGATATGGAGAATGACGGATGCGTTCGGCCCGCTCACGCAGTCAGCCGGAGTCGCTCCCTTGTCTGTTTCTGCTTCCGTATCGGCCCCGGCCTGCACCAGCAGTCGCACCAGTTCGGTGTGCCCGAGCGCGCAGGCATAGTGCAGGGCGGTGTTGCCTTTCGTTGCCGGGGTAGTGAGGTTGACATCCCCCTGTTCGATGATGAGCGGCAGGAGCATGAGAAGGCGGTTCCGGTACAGAGAGTTTGCTGCGTATGGGGTATGGTGCTGTTTCAGTTCCTCAAGAATCTGCTGCAATTCAGACTGCACCTCTTCGCTCAATCCTTCTTCCGTTCTGTCTTCCGGCAGGGTCAGAGGGTAATCCGCTTCCTGAATGTCACGGGTGTAAAAACGGGCTCCGCGATAATAGGTCGTTGTTCCGGCGGTCTGCTCCTCCACTTCTGCAGAGCCGTAGTACATGCCGTTTTTATCCTGCCTGTCGAACGTGAGCGTAATCTGGATGAAGAAATCATCGTGTTCGAGCTGCACTACCCCTTTGTTTTCTCCGTTGGTAAAGGGAGAGTAGCTCACGCTGATATCAGGAATCTGTATGGCGGCCAGCGGTGTACCCATGCGCTCCTTGTTGGCGGGATGCATGGTGGTGAAGCTATTGCCCGATTCTTCTGTGAAGCAGATGATGAACGGGCTGAGTCGCCGTTGCTCCCACTCTGTGCCGGGTGGTTCTTTGCCCTCTGATTCACAGACCTGAACGGGGTTTAAATCCACTTCCAGACAGGAGCCGACGAGGGTGCCGGGTATCGTGATGGCCGCCGCCTGTGCCGCCACAATGACAGGAGCCAGCAGACTGAGGTAAAGTGCTTTCATATTAGTGAGTTATTGGAGGGTGAAGCTGCCGGTGAAGGTGAGGTTCTCGCCTGTTTTGGTTTCTTCTGTACAGGTGGCGGTTCCCTCTGTGGCAGAGGTGAAGGAGAGGGTGAAGGTATGGGTTCTCCATCCGGCGGCATAGCTGCCGCCGGGAGCCCATTGCGTTGTGCGGGTGATGGTGGCAGTGTGGCTGCCGGTACGGTTGTAATTTTTTCCCTCAATACACCAGTCTTCATCTTGTCGGACTTCGCCTTCAGTCTCGCTGTTTTGTTGTTGCCAGCTGATGACGATGGCTTCGGTCGACTGTGAGTATCTGAACGTAAAGGTCTTGCCGGCCACTTGTTCGGGGGCGGAGCTGCTGCCGGTATCCGGTGCAGGTGATAAATCCAGCAAGCTGCGAAGTTCGGCTTCGTTCGGAATCCCCCTGGGAAGAGTAACCACATGGCCATGTTCATCGCGCAGACGGCTGTCTGCTCCATTGTTTATCAGCCAGCGGACCAGAGCTGCATTACCCTCGCAGGCGGCGCGGTAAACAGCCGTTGCACTGTCGTAAGGCATTCCCTCATTCTCTCGGGTAAGTATCATGTGCGGCAGCAAGGCGAGTGTTTTGCCGGCTTTCTGGTGCTGAAGCAGGGCGGCAGCGCGAAGTGTGTACAGCTGCTTCTGCAGCGCATCGCAGAATATCCCACGGTGGATATTGGCATCCCTCAGCCAGATGAGCAGATGCCCCAGCGGCTCCGTCACGTCCACCTGCCGGGGAAATTCCCGATTCTGGCGGACATACACATAGAGCAAATCCGCATATTCCTCCGCCTTGGCATCCGGGAACTGAATCTCGTAGAGCTCGGAGTTGACATCGGCGCAGGTGAAAGCTGCTTCCAGCCAGGCGACTGCTTTGTCTGCTTCCTGATTGTCGACCTGCGGCCCACGGAGCGGATAATCGCGTTCGCGACGCGCCTGTTTCAGAATCGCTCTGATGGTATCGCCATTTCTGTTGCCCACGCAGTCATCAATCCCGGCTCCCTTTTCCGTCCGAAGCTCCAGGTTGGCACCGTGATTGACCAGCCAGCGGACCAGCTCCACGTGTCCCAGGGCACAGGCATAATGCAAGGCCGTGTTGCCCTTGTAATCCGGATTGGTGTAGGAGGCATCGTGCAGTACCATGATTAACGGCAGTAAGGTGGTAAGGCGTCGCTGATACAGTCTGTCGGCTTCAGAATGATAAATTCCGCACTCGATATTCCGCAAAATATCACAGAGGCCGTCATTCCATATTTCGGGGCCATAGGGAATGATTTCCTCCGGGAACTGCACGCTGCCGCCCTCATTTGACGCATTTTCCACCGTGAAGGAGATGTTGCGGAGGTGACGCGTGTTGCCGGCTTCGTGCCAGGCCACCGTAGCCGATCCCCCGGTATTGCTCGTGTAGGTCAGGGTGAGCAGGATGCTGAGCTCCGCGCACTCAATCTTCACGCGGGCGGTGTTTTCCTTCGTATTCGGGTGGTAACTGACCGTGACCTCGTTGCTGAGGTGCGGACTGTAGTTCACTTCTGCCGTGAATTCATCCGCGTCCGGAAAAGCCACGACAAAATCGCACACTTCGTCCAGCGTGTACCAGGGCGGTGCGGGAGCTTGGTAGATAGGGCTGCGGGCAACCTGCATGCCGTTCATCCCGAGCCGGAGGGTCTTGCCGGATATATCATCCGGACCAAGCGCCCACAGGGCAGGGGCGGCAGATAGCAGAAACAAGGGGAGCAGGATGCGGGAGCTTCTCATGGTGGGGATTATTCAATGGTTATTTCGACATTGCTTACCTTGGAGAAATCCACGTTTTCCTTGCCCTCCATGTAGAGCATGATGGCACGGGCGCTATCCATGTCATGCGCCACACCGGGGTCGGCAGGCAGCGTGCTGACGGTGGACATGAGGTAAGTGTTGGTGGCTACGGTGTAATACTTGTCGGGGTCGAGGGGGGTGCCGTCCGACAATGAGATCTCCGTGATACGCATGGGCTGCAGTTCTGCTGCGGGTTTTACGGCCTTGTAGCGAATGCCGGATACACAGGGAGCGCCGTGGTGGTCAGTTGCCGGAACGGCATTCAGGAAGGCGATGAGTTCCTTGCCGGTGGCCTTGAACACCACGGTCTTGTTGCCGAAGGGGTCCAGTCGGTAGCAATCAGCCACGGTGAAGTCACTTTCCGGGAACTCCTCCAGGCGCACATTGCCGTAGTTAACCACGGCGACATCACTCTTGGCATAGGAGCGCAGAGCCTCGGCCATAAAGCAGCCCAGACTCTCGCGTCGGGTGATGGCGGGCTTGAGACTGCCCAGTCGGCGCTTCATATAGGGGCTGGACTTGGTGCTATCCACCGCCGCCTGCATATCGGCATCCTTTGCCAGAGACTTCAGCGGAATCAGTTCTGCCTTCTTGCTGAGTACCTTTCCTCCCTCTACATCGAAGGTGAGGCGGGTAATGTATTTTACCTTGTTTTCCGCTTGCGTCACCAGCACTCCGTTTTCACGAACTTCCTTGTCCACGCGGGTATGCGTGTGCCCGCCGATGATGGCATCCGCCTCCGGGAACATGGCGGCGAGCTTCAGGTCATCCTCAAAACCAAGGTGCGTCAGCAGAATGAGCACATCACACTTTTCGCTCAGGTAAGCATAGTCTCTCACCACCTTGAACGGATCGCTGAACTTCATTCCTTTTCCGTTATTCGGGTGAACGTCAGGCATTCCGTTCGAGCCGGTTTGCACAAGCCCGATGACACCGATTCTTACGCCGTCACGCTCAAAAATATGGTAAGGTTTCAGGTTCAGTTCAGCACCACCGTCTGCCTGTACATTGGCGCACACGAAGTTGAAGTTGGCGGCATCCAGTGTATCTCTCAACCCGACAAGGCCGGAATCAAACTCGTGGTTTCCCAGCGTGGACAGGTCAAAGCTCAGCATATTCATGAGCTTAATCATGGGCACCCCGGGTTGGGCCTCGTTATCCACATAGGGATTCCCGGTGCGGTTATCACCCGCAGAAAGCAGCAGGACATCCGGATGGGCAGCGCGTTCTGCCTTCAGGAAAGTTGCCAGCTGAGGCATATCATCAATATTGGCATGCATATCATTGATACCGAGAATATTGATTTGAGCGGCAAAGGCGCTGCCAAGCGTTGCGAGTAACGTAATAAACGGTAATTTCATTGTCGTGAAGGTGTGGTTGAGGTTTTGTCAGCGAGGGGATTGGGTAAAGATGCGGCGTCCGTCGGCCATGGGGCTGTCGGGAGCGATGACATTTCCCCATGTATCGTAGAGTTCGCCCCGATGTACCGGGATGTTTTCGTTGGCACAATAGCGGCGCAGCGCATCCAGCGCAGTAGCACCGGAGAAGATACGTACGGAGGTGTTGTTGACGTAGACGGTCATGGCTGCGCAGGGGGTGGGTTTTCTTTCAGGAATTCGGAGGAGTCGGTGTGCCCGGCAGCTGCGGCTTGTTGCAGGAGCTTGTAGGCGGCGGGCTCGTCCTGTTTGCCATCGATTCCCCTCATCAGTCGCAGGGCCAAATCATGCATGGCCGGGGGATAGGAAGCTGCCGCAGCCTGTTCCAGCCAGCAGCGGCTTTCTGCCGCATCGGCATCCGGCGCGCCCGGCTCCTGAACCCAGCCGGACATGGAGCCGATATCCTCCGTGGCTTCATCGCGGTACAGCCGCGCCAGTTCATATTGAGCCGCTGCATTGCCACCGCAGGCTTTGGCATGGAGCGCGGCAACACGCGGGCTCTGTATCTCTGCCGGAATCCCCGTGCGGAGCAGGGTTTGCAGCTGCGGAAGTTTTGCCAGGTCAGCAGGAGTGCGTCCCTGCTTGTCTCGTTGGGTACGGTCGGCTCCGAATGCCAGCAGGCGACAGGCGAGACGGTAATCGTTGCGCCGGGCGGCGTGGTGCAGAGGCGTGAGCCCGGTAAGCTCATCCGGGATGTCGGGGGAAAGCCCGGCCAGCAGCAGGGGATGAATGATGGAGGCTATGTGCATTTCCGGCAGCTCCAGCAGGCAATACATCAGCAGTGTACACCCCTGCTTATCTTTCACATCGGCATTCCCTGTGCTTTCCATGGCGCTCACAAAACGGCTGATGTCGGCATGGTGCGGGGTACCTTCATACTGCCGGGCGAGCTCCTGCACCGGGTGGGCAGCCGTTGCACTCATCACGCATGCGGTCAGTAAGGCAATGATACGGGGGAAAGGCGACATAAGTCAGAATGACTGAGCGGGGTGCCGTAGCACCCCGCCGGATGGATTGAGACGTGACTTATTCTGTTGCGGGAGCGGCCGGGGCGGCCTTGGCGCTCTTCTTTTTCTTGATGAGCAGCACAATCAGCCCGATGGCTGCCGCCAGCAGGATGATGCCCAGCACGGGACGGTAGAACAGCCAGGCAATGGCAATGACGACGAGGGCAACCGCAGCCGAGATAAGGAAAGCAATAATGCCCGTGCCCATGCCGATGAAGTCGCCCAGAATGGGCAGCACGTCTCCCAGCACGGAGAGCGGCTTGAAAATCATCTTGAGGCCGATGTACATGATGAACCAACCGATGAAGCGGAGAATCCAGGTCCACATGGTGTTGGCATCTTCTGCGTTCTGGAACATTTCCTCCTTGGTCTTGATACCGTTGGAGAGCAGGTCTACCTTGTAGCCGCTGGATTTGGCAATGTAGGGGGCAAAGGTATTGCCGGTCTGCACAGCAATGATGCTGACGGGCTTCTCTGCGCCGACATAGGTCCAGGTGATGCGGACATCACCAATCTGGGGGGCGGCGGGGTCAACGGAGCCTGCGCCGGTTGTTGCAGATCCCAGAACGATGTCTGCGGTTTTGGCTACGCCGTTGTCGCTGACAATGTAACGCCCCTGGAATGGTTTAATCAGCAGGAAGCGGTTGTCCGTGGTGCGGATGTAGGCATACTGACCCACGCAGACAACGGGGCATTCGCCGAGACGCTCTACGTTGATGGAAGCCGGGAGCGGATAGCCCATGGTGGGAGCAGGGGTGGTCAGGTCACCGTATCCGGTGACCTGACGCGTGGCTCCGTTGGGAAGACGGACGTATACCTGTTCGGTAGCTTCGTCGGCCTCCATGGGATAGAGGTCACCGTTGGAAGACTGCACGTAGGAACCGCCGTTGGCCTCCAGGATGTACAGGTTCTTACCGGGTTCCGTCTCAATGTTCACATAGATGCTTGATACGTCCAGCTGCGGGGCTTCTCCTTTCACGCGGATGGCTTCCTGCATGGGGTTGGCGGACTTGCCGATATACAGGGTGTTGCCGGAGGTTGTGGTGCGACCCTTCAGCGCATCCGGCCACTGGATGCCTTCCAGTTTCACGTTCTCCTGCCCGGAGACGGAGCGAATCTGACTGCCGGTGAGGCTGAATGCACCGAGGGTGGCGTTCTGTGCGTACTGGGTGTCGTCCTCCGCCTCAGCAAAGTGTACAACGTTTTCATGCCCGGCTTCCTTGAACTCCGAGGAGTCTTCAGGGCTGCTGACCCACTTTTTCGAGTAGGTGTAAGTGGTCTTGGTTGTTTCCGAGCCGCCGACGTTCTTCTTCGTTTCGGTCTTGGTGTTTTCCACCCACTGGTAGTATTCTACGGAGCGGGAGAGCCTCATGCCCTTGACACTGATGCCGCTGAACAGCTCATCAGTCAGCACGTCCTCTGTTTTGGCTGTGCCGGTGATGTGGATGAGCTTGCCGTCATTGGCCGCATCCACACTGTCGGCTGAGGGGACGACCACGCAGTTGGCGGCGCCTTCTTCCAGTGCCTGGGTTGTCTTGACGGAACGTCCTTCGTTCCAAAAAAGCAGGGGGATACCCGCGATGAAGAGGACGCCGCCTACGACAACTCCTTTGATGGAACTGCCAAGCCGGCTGCCCCAGCTTTCCGTTGTTGTTTCTTCTACTGCCATATCAGTAAGTTCGGTTGGTTGTTTCGTTCTGGTTCATCGTGCGGGTTCAATCGGTCGCGATAACTGAAATTTCATATCAAGTGTCACGACTGATTGCCCAGTACGACCCTAACAGCATATCGCATTTGAAATGCGATGCGCTCTATTTACTCTGATATTCAATAACTTAAATCAAAATTATCATGAGTTGATTATTTCCAAAAAGGAAAAACTATCGCATCAATACGTTCAGTATGAAAAAAAGACAACGGCAGAACTTGACATCGCATTTCAAAAGAGATGCGATGCGAAAATTTGTATTATTTGAAATTCAGGGGTTAGTGTTATGTTTTGCTGAGGGGAAAATCTCAGGATAATTCATAAATAATCCCCCTTGCAACGGCGCTTTTATGCCCGTGAGGAGCGATAGAATGCGGGATTGAAGAATATGGTTAAATAGGGAGCAATGATGGTCGGGATAAATTCTCTTTGACTCGGTGATGTGTCTTGACAGTTTCCGCCTGTTGAACTACGCTATGAACACGCCCGCTTATGCATGAGCACTACGACCCTGATACGGCTGATTGCCTGACGCTGACGAAGCAGTTTTTTATTCGCAGCTTGATTTCCCGGAACTTACGGTGTACGAGAATGATGGGAGTACTGGTTGGGCCATCTCGGATTGTTGTTGGCTCTTATTCTTTTTTTGGGTTCTGCTGTATTTGATGTGTCCGGCCCGGGTTACATCCGGGTCACACGCCTCTTATGCGGAATACGCCATGTGGGGAGCCTTTATTTCTTTTATCATAGTCGTTTTCACACTCACTCTGTGTTGCCGGGATTCCGAGCGAGGCTCCAACGCATGGAGGCCTTCGCCGAAATACCGGAAAAGTACCGAGGTTTCATCGTAGGGGTTTCGGCAGAACGACTTGGGTCTATTCTGCCCGGAATCGTTTGAGGAGCGGGGTGGGGTCGGGGTCGCGCCCCATGAAGTCCCGGAAGAGTTGTGCGGCGGGTTTGCTGCTGCCGGGGTCGAGGATGCTTTTGCGGCAGGCTGCTCCGGTGGCAGTATTGAGGACACCTTCCTGTCGGAAGCGGGAGAAGGTATCTGCAGATGGTGACGCTGTCGGGACCTTATTCCCATGTGTCGCCGACAGTACGAGCTCCCAGTCGGGAATCTAACCCCAGCAGTTCTTCGGCATTACTGCCGCAGAGCATCATCTGACGGACAATCTCCTCCACCTGGTGCTCTTCTTCCACTTGCTCTTTCACATAATCGAACAGCAGCACCTGCATGGCGTAGTCTTTTTCCTGCATGCACAGCTCCAACAGGTCGTGAATGGCAGAGGTGATACGCTGTTCATGTGCCAAAGCCAGTTTGAAAAGATCCTGCGGACGCTCCCAGCTGTACTCCGGGCGGCTCACACTCGGTATCTGCACCGGAGCGTTCCGCAACTCCAGATGAGAAATGAGCCGTAGGGCGTGACCGCACTCCTCGCGGTATTGCTCCCGCATCCAGTGCGACATACCGGGCAGCCCGTAGGCATGCAGGTTAACAGAAAAGGCCAGGTACAGGAACCCGGCTTCGAATTCAGCCTGGATTTGCCGATTGACGGCATCGATAACATAGGGATTCATAACGGAGGACATTTTACCCTGAAAATCCCGTTTTGCGCCATCACCGTTAGCCCATATTGGAAAAAAGATAGAGCCAATGGCACAGGATTTGCACTAACGCCTTGCCAGTACGGGGTAAAGTATGGTAGGATGAGGTCATGAGAACACTGCGACTGTTTTTCGTTTCTCTGCTGGCTACGGCAGGGCTCTGTTCGGCTCAGCTGCCGGAGGGTATCACGGGTGATGATACCGCCGGAACAGCCATCGGAGCCATTCTCTGCGGGCAGCAACCCGGCAGCCCGGAAATGAAGCTTTCTGCCTCGGCCTCGGTTGCCTCCTACAAGGCCGGCGAGTCTTTCTACCTGATGGTACGAGGTGAAGCCACCCCGACCTGGCACGCCTATTTCCGCAACCCGGGCACAGTGGGCGAACCCATGACGGTGGAGATGCACGCTCCCGCCGGATTTGAGCTGGAAGGTCCGTTCTGGTCTGCACCGGAGCGCCATGTCAGCTCCTACGGCAGCGTAGCCTACAGCTATGAAAAGCCGATTATCGTCTGGAAAGTGACCCCGAAAGCGGATGCTCCGCAGAGCGCCACGTTCTCCGTTACGTCCAATACTCAGCTCTGCTCCGATGAAGGCTGTTCCCCGCCCGTGCCCGGTCAGGCAGAGATAAGCCTTGCGGCAGGCGATGGTGCACCTGCTGCGGATTGGGACAGCACGGCGCTGAAAAGCATCGCCGGTATGATGCCTGCACCGGAGGGGCTCACCGCCACTCAGACCGACAAGGATGTGACCATCACGTTCCCCGCCGGTAATGTGCCGACCGACGCTCATTTCTTCTCAGATGACAACTGCGTCACCCCCACAGCGGAGCAGAAAATCAACCCCGCAACCGGGTCGCTGACCATTGCCCGCAATGACGACAAAGACCCCATGCACCCCACCAAAGACCACAACATGGTGGGAAAACCGCTCAGCAAGGTATCCGGACTTCTCGTGGCAGATGGCAACGCCTATGAGATTTCACTGTCGCTGGCAGCGACAGCAACGCCGGTCAGCGCTCCCGCTGAAGCCTCGACACCGGAGTTCTCCGGCGGCATGGGAGCCCTCTTCCTCTCGCTGTTCCTTGGCGGCCTCATCCTGAACCTGATGCCCTGCGTGTTCCCGGTCATCGGGCTCAAGATTATGAGCTTCGTGGAGCTGGGCGGCGGCAGTCGCCGCAAGGTATTCCTGCATTCGCTCTTCTTCGTGCTGGGTATCCTCATCTCATTCTGGATTATCTCCGCTCTGCTCATCATTTTCTCCAATCTGGAGGCACTGGCCACCCAGCCCTGGACACAGTGGTTCGCCACATTGTGGAATGACGTGGGTTCCTCCGGCCGCAGTTGGGCGGTGTGGATGCAGAATGACTGGATTGTCTACCTCATTCTGCTGCTGTTGCTGACGCTGGGGCTGAGCATGTTCGGCGTGTTTGAAATCGGCGTGGGAGCCACCTCCGCCGGACAGAGCATGCAGAACAAGGGCGGCCTCACCGGCTCCTTCTTCCAGGGGCTCTTTGTCACCGTGGTGGCCACGCCGTGCAGCGCTCCGTTCCTGGGTGCCGCCATGCCGGCCGCCATGGCTCTGCCGGGGGTATGGATGATGCTCGCGCTCACTTTCATGGCGCTGGGCCTTGCCTTCCCCTATATCCTGCTGGGCATCTTCCCCTCGCTGGTGAAATACCTGCCGCGCCCCGGCGCCTGGATGGAATCCCTCAAGCAGGGGCTCTCTTTCCTCCTCTTTGCGGCGGCGGCCTGGATTCTCTACGTCTATCTCTCTTTCATCCCTGCAGAGCGGCAGGCCAACACCCTGTGGGTGCTCGTCGGGCTGGTCATCTTCAGCTCAGCCTTCTGGGTGTACGGCCGCTGGTGCCCCATGTATCAGAGCAAAAAAAGCCGCATCATCGGTCTGATTGTTGCCCTCCTCCTCGCCGCTGCCGGTGTGTACTACTCCATGCCCGCTGCACAGGAAGAGCCCGTTGCTCTTGAGTGGGGAGAATGGAGCGAAGCCGCCATGAAGAAAGCACTCGATGAAGGCAAGCCGGTATTCGTGGACTTCACCGCCAAGTGGTGCGCCACCTGCCTGGCCAACAAGGGAGTGGCCTATTCCGACGAGGTGTATGAGACCTTCCGCAAGGGGAATGTGGTGCTGATGCGAGCCGACAAGACGCGCCCCTCAACCGCCATCGATGAGGCTATGCGAAAGCTCAACCGCAGCTCCGTGCCCGTGAATGCGCTCTACCTTCCGGAGGGCGACCCTGTGGTCACCCGTGAGCTGCTTACCGCCGATTACCTGCTTGACTTCCTGAAACAGAACCTTCCCTCTGCTTCTTCTCCCAAGACCCAGCCCGAAGCCGAGGATGATGAGATGACCGATAAGGAGTTCGAAGAGCTCTTCGATGATGAGGAAGAGGACTCCGAAGAGGAAGAAGATGCGGCTGACGACGAGGAAATCTGACTCCCTGTCTCTCCTTTCACGTTTCTCACCCCGGAGGTATTATCTCCGGGGTGTTTTTTTGACGTTTGAATACGCTCTCTGTTCCGCATCATGTCCGCAGTACATAGTGGACTTGTTTTGTTAAAACGCTAAATTGTTACAGAGCTCTCTTTCTGCTTGCAAAGCAGGCACAAGGAGGGTAGAATCCAGTAGATTTCACTTTCATTCTGTCACATGTTTATCTTTACCGTACCTCAGGGCCATTGCGCCATCGTGGAAATGTTCGGCAAGCCGACTTCTGTTCGCAAGAGCGGCTTACAGTTCTGCATTCCTTTTCTCCAGAGTCTCAAGGACGTATCGCCCGCCTGGGGCAATCTGACGAATAAGAACGGCATCTACATTGAGCAGACGGAGCAGTTGTTGGATACCAATCCTCGCTCCTGCATCACGAAGGATAACGCGACCATGCAGGTGAACTGCATTATTCGCTGGCGTATCATGGATGCCATCAAGGCCGTGTACGAGGTGCAGAACCTGCATAAATCGCTCATTGAACTGGTGCTCAACGAGCTGCGTTCGCTTATCGGTGGTCGCAATCTGGACGAAATTCTCTCCTCTCGCTCCGAAATCTCAGAGAAGGTTTCGGTGGCGGTAGCCTCTACGGCTTCCCGCTGGGGGCTCAGCATCACCTCCATCGAAATCAAGGAACTGACTACTGATACTGAAACCCGAGAGGCGATGCTGCGCCAGATGGAGGCAGAGCGCGTGAGCCGCTCCATTGCCCTCAAGGCTGAGGGCGAGAGTACGGCTAAAGTGCGTCTGGCAGAGTCCGAAAAGCAGGCGGCTATCCTGCGGGCCCAAGGGGCGGCAGAAGCCATGCGGTTGGCAGCGGAGGCAGAGGCGGACTACTTGCAGCGTATCGCTGCCGTGGTGGGGGCAGAGGCTGCTGCGAAAGTGCTGATGAATCGACAGGCGCTGGAGGGCTATGCCACCATCACCGCGAATCCGGCTGCACAGGTGTACCTGCCCAATGGTGTGCCCTCCGTCATGGACCTCAAGAAATAACGAGCCATGTTTCTCTCTCTTGCTGAAAGTTTTCTGGGGATAGACCACGGCACGTTCCTGCACATCATGCTGGCGGTGGCTATTACTCTGCTGGTGCTGGATATATTTGTGTGCACGGAGCTTCTTTCCTGGGGAGCGCTCCTGCTTTTTGCCGCATGGGGTACCTGGCTGGTGGGGGCACCCTGGCAGTGGTCGGTGCTGGTGTTCATCGGCTTTCTGGTGCTGGTCTGTGTGCTGTACTATACGCTGTGGGTGCAGTGTGTGCGGCGAGTGGCCATGGATTTGGTGCTGCGCCGTGCTCCCCGCGAATCCACCGAACAGGTGGCGGGCAAAACGGCCACCGTGCTGGGGGAAGGGGAGAATCTCTGCATCCGCTGGGAGGATCATATCATCCCCATCGAGGAAAATGACCGCGATGGCCTTTCCTCCGGGGATAAGGTGGTCATCGAGGCTATCCGTGGCGGGCTGGCTCACGTCCGCAAGGCCTGAGAGCCGCCCCAATTTCTCACCGGAGCGAGCAGGGCAAACGCATTTGAGTTGTGTCATACTCTCTGGAGATTCAGGTCGCTAA
>CAYYKC010000009.1:0-40239 GCA_964471605.1 uncultured Akkermansia sp.
ACTAAGAGTGCATTTTTTTCAAAAAGTGTTGCATTTGAACTTGCAATTCACCGTTATTTTGAAAAGCCTTATTCAGAGAAGATTTCTCAATTCAATGCCCACAACCATCATGCAATGCCGATTTCAAAAACGCATAACAGACCATTATCAATTGAGTTGAGCTGGTTTTGATAACACCGGAAAATTGCAGCGGATACATCTGCTTAAGGCGATAAAGCTCCTCCAGCATCTTCTGAACTTCCGCTGAATCTTCCTTATGATTATTGTTCACCAACTCCACCAATGTCTGAATGGCTGTGGCAATGTCCGTTTCCGCACCGGGAGCGGGTGGCCGAGCAGGGCTCACACATTCCCGGCAGAAGCAGACATTTTCCCAAGCCCCCATCGTGATAAGCCTGTCTACTCCCACGACATCATAGAGTTTTTTCACCGGAATCCAGCACTGTTCCCAACACTGCGATGCCGCACGCTCTAAATCCAACACCATCTTTTCACCCCGTTCCGGGTTCCGCAGCGACACATAGCAGGCAACTCTTTCACCATCATCTGTACACCGCCGGATATAATCCCGTATTCCCTGCGTCCAATCCGCCCATGTAAGGTAGTCCGTCGTTGAAAACTCCTTTTCTTCACCTACACTACCGGCCTTATCCAGATAAAGATGAACACACAAAAAAATCACCGGCAGAATCAACACCGTGCAAAAAAGAAGAACATAGCGCATAGGGTAACCCAACATGGTATCATACTATCATCCGAATTCGCCTGATTCAAGGCGAAAATCGATTCAGGCTTGACGCAGCCCCCCCTTTTCCGTTACCCTGTCGGATATGCGGACAACTCTCTTACCCCTGTGTGGCCTTGCAACAGTCATCAGTGCCACGGAATTGCCCCCAAACTATGTCTGCGGAAAAGCAGACAATCCCCCCGTGATTGATGGTCGGGGTGACGATATCGTATGGCAGCAGGCGCGTGAGCTTTCTCCGCTTCGCGACATTGAGGGCTCAGCCATTCCGCACGAATGCTGCATCAAAATGGCATGGGATGATGCGTTTCTGTATATCTTTGCCGACATGCAGGAACCGCACCTGTGGGCCACGTTGAAAGAGCACGATTCCGTGATTTATCACGACCCTGATTTTGAGGTATTCATCGACCCGGATGGAGATGGACTCAATTACATCGAATTGGAAATCAACGCCCTGAACACCACCTGGGATTTATTTCTGACGCAACCCTACCGCTTCAACAGCCCCTATATACTGCATGATTGGGAGATACCGGGACTGCGCCATGCCGTACATCTGCGCGGCACACTCAATGATGCTTCCGACACGGACGAAGGCTGGAGCGTTGAGCTGGCAATCCCCTGGAGCAGCATCACAGACCACGCCTCCCAGCCCCGCATAGGAGCAGCCCCACAAGCGGGCAGCAGCATGCGCTTCAATTTCTCCAGAGTCAACTGGCAGGTCAGACCGGATGGTTCTTCCCCCTGCGGATACACGAAACTGACGGACGGAAGCGGGAATACCCTTCCGGAAAGCAATCATGTGTGGGCAACCACGGGCAGGGTCAACATTCACCTGCCGGAGCATTGGGGGCGGGTTGTTTTCAGCCACCGCAGCGCCGCAGAATGGGAATCCGTGCCCCCGGAACCGCAGGAAAGAACCCGTCTGGCGCTTTACCACGTTCTCAATGCCCAGTTGGAGTCCCGCGCAAAGGAGGGGCACTTCTCCCGTGCGTACCCCCTGCCCTCCGGCGTTCAGATGACATTCCCAACGGATGATTTCTTTATTCTGAGTGCCACCTGCCCCCGCAGCGGGATTCGGATGACGCTGGACAGCGAAGGAAGATACACGCAATCTGCTCCGCAGCTTCGGCTCCCGGAGATTTTTCTCTGGGTTCAGGGAGATTCCATTGGAAGCGAGCCTTGGGAAAACACATGCCAACGCTATGCTAATGCCGGTATCAATACCCTCATCATCAATGGCACGGCGGAACAAATAGCCACCCTCACCCCGGCCGCCAGAGATGCCGGCATGGAGGTTTACGCCTGGCTCTGGGCGCTCAATCGGCCGATGGATAGCGAACCGCTGCTTCACCCCGACTGGTTTGCCGTGAATGCCCTGGGAAAATCCTGTCACCGGGAGAAGGACCGCCCCTTTGTGAGTTATTATCAATTTCTCTGCCCGAATCATGAGGAAGTGCGGCAGCATCTGCTCCGCGAAGTACGCCGATTAGCGCTCGTTCCGGGACTTTGCGGCATTCAGGCAGACTACATACGCATGCCGGATATCACACTTCCCCGCCATTTGTGGAACTATTACGGCTTGGATATGAGTGTTCCCTCCCCGGCGCACGACTACTGTTACTGCGCCACCTGCCGGGAAAAATTCCGAGCTCGATACGGGCGGCTTCCCCGCCCCGCTCCGGCAGAGGACTGGGAGTGGCGGGAATTCCGGCTATCCGCCGTCGCGGATTTCTACAACATGCTGGCAGAAGAGACCCGCCGCCATCATCTGCGCTCTGCCTGCGCTGTATTCCCCGCTCCCGCCATGTCAGCCGAAATGGTGAGGCAGGACTGGGGGCGCTTTCGCACAGACCTCGCCTTGCCCATGGTCTATCACTCATTTTATGACGAGGATGATGCCTGGGCTGTCGATATAACCCGCCGGGCGGCAAAGGAAACCAATGGCCGCATCCCCCTGGCTCCCGGGCTGCACCTGCCGGATATTCCCGCAGAACAACTGGCGGCGCGGTTGGATGATTTTCTCGCCATCGGCTGCCACGGCATCGCTCTGTACAGCGATGCGGAAATAACTGATAAACAACTGCAAGCACTGCGACAATGGGTAGAGACTCAGCGCCGGAGACACCGTGGTGTCCGAACAACAGGCACCCGCTAAATGGGTGTCCTGCTCAGCAATCTCGCTCACTGCGTCTGACAGCAACCATCCCCCGCCACAACAGGTAAAGGGTGGAGACAACCAGCACTCCTTTCATCACATCGGAATCGCCGGCGCACCCCAGCGAAATGACCCACAGCAGGCAAACCAGCGTGTTGAATATAAAGAGAAAAACGCGCTTGGGTCGCAGCAGCAGGACAAATAGGCCATAGCATATCGGCGCCGCCGCCAGGCTCAGATAATACATGAGCCTGTAATGACATCCTTGCCCGGGACTCCCCGCCACCGTAAGCCAGCCATACCACGCGGCCGAATACAGCGCCAACAGAGAGCCCAACGCCATGAAAACACAGCCAATTTTACGAAAAACGGATTTCACAGGGTAGCGGTAGGGGAATTGATTAACAGGCAGGCTGCGGAGGGCATGGACCCACCACGCAGCAAGCCATTCCGGCAGCTTCAGCAGCGCGTATGCCGGGCAGCGCATCTTCAAACACGATGCAAGCTGACGGATTCACTCCCATGCGCTCCGCGCAGAGCAGAAAAATGTCCGGGTTGGGCTTTCCCCGCCCGGGAGGAACATCCCCCGGTGTGACCATGATGGGGAACAAATCCAACAGCCCGGCAGAACGGAGCGTTTCCTGAGCCCCGAGAATCATACTGCCGGTGCCGATGGCATACGGGATTCCCTGCTTGCGGAGACGGCGCACCAGCTCCACGGTTTCCGGAATAATCGGCAGCGGTTCCTCCTCCAAAAGTTCACAATAGCGGCGGCGCTTCTCCTCTGCCACCGTTTCGGGGCACATGCTCAGCCCGTAATCACGGTTCAGCTTCGCCACAATATCCACCGCAAACATGCCGCCGTGGGCATTAAACTCATCCCACTCAAAAACATCTGCTGGAGCTCCGTTTATCCGTAAGGCCCACCGCCAGGCACGGAAATGGGTGGGCATACTGTCCACCAGCGTTCCATCGAGGTCGAAGATATAACCGCCGTAAACCTTGTCAGGGAGAGAAACACGAACAGACATGTCAACAGATCATCAGAGGTTGAACTTGGCGACAAAATGCTGCAAGTCGCTGTCTTTGCCGAACAGCACCAGCACATCGCCCTTCTGGAACTCCATAGACGGCTCAGGGGAATCAATCACCGGCTGCTCCGGTTCATCGAACACGTCCTCAGCTGTGCTATTCTGCTGCGCTGCACCGCGACGCACCGTCAGCAGGTTAAGACTGTACTCCGATCGCAGCCCCACATCGCGCAGACAGCGTCCCACCCACGCATCCGGTAACTGCACATCGGCCAGAGAATGGGTATCATCTATACGGCGCGTGCGCATCAAACCTTCCTTGGTGAAACGGGAGGCGAGCTGGTGAGCCGCCACATTCTCCACCCGGAACACATCCTCCACCCCCAGCAGGCGGAGCACCTTGGCGTGCAAATCGTTAAAGCTGCGCGAAAGGAGGTTCTTCACTTTCATCTCCCTCAACTGAGCAGTAATGAGCAGATTGCGTTCAAACTGCTCACCCACCGCCACAATGACATAGATATCCTCGCCCACCAGCTCCAGCTGACGCAGTACACGCATATCGGTGGCATCCCCCACCAATGCGTATGCCACGCTGTCCTTGAGCTCCTGGATAACGGATTCACGCTCATCCACAATCGTGACCTCGTAGCCGGAGCCGGAAAGCTGCAGCGCCAGGGCACGTCCGAATTGACCAACACCGATAATGACGAATTTCATGTATACTCTATGGCTGAAATGGTTATGAAAGGGGGAGTCGTGTCTCCGGAAAACGGGCGGGAGACGGTTCTTTCTGACGAATAAAGATGAGCATGAAGGTAAACATGCCGACACGCCCGAAAAGCATGTTCAGGGAAACAATCAGCTTGGACCACCAGGAGAGCTCCTGCACGGCGCCCAAGTCATAACCTGTGGTGGTAAAGGCGCTCACCTCCATGAAAAACACTTTGATTAAACCATCATTCTGCGCAGCCAATGCGGGCTCCATCAGCAGCACCAGCATCGTGTTCACTCCAATCCAGAATACGGAAAGCAACACCGTGGCCACTGCCCTGTCCACCGTCTGTCGGGACAGGCGGCGATTGTGAATCTCCACGTCCTGCACACCTCGCAGCACTCGCAGCACCTCCAG
Organism: uncultured Akkermansia sp.; assembly: GCA_964471605.1. Taxonomy (GTDB): domain Bacteria; phylum Verrucomicrobiota; class Verrucomicrobiia; order Verrucomicrobiales; family Akkermansiaceae; genus Akkermansia. Next base: position 5,067 of record CAYYKC010000009.1, read on the forward strand.
CACACAGATGGCTACCACGGGCGCAAACACCCCGCCGCCCGTACCGGTCGGATTGCCCCCCACAAACATCATCACGCAGAGGAAAAGCTTGTACACGATACCATAATCATTAAGGTCCGTGAGATTGAACCCGGCAGAGCGGCCTATGGTATTCCAGAGTGATTCCCACACATTATAAACACCATTCTGAGCATGCTGTGAGGGTTCCAGGAATCCCAGCAGACTCATCCCCACCGATCCCACGAGCAATACCATCAGCGTGACCCGGACAACGAGCCAGGAATGGGTGCTCAAACGGCGTTGTACACACTTTCCGGACAGTCGCTGACGCAGGCGCATCATCAGCTCCAGATAAACGCCGAATCCCAGCGTTCCCAGGAACATGAGCATCATCATCACCCCCTGCACCGCATACGCCTGCGATACATAGTGGGTGGCCATGTTATCCGGGAACAGAGTCAATCCGGCATTACAGAACGAGGACACAGCATGGAAAACAGCATACCCCAGCAACTCCATCTGCGGGATATCCTGCTGCCCATGCCAGAGGAAATACAGACAGGCTGCCCCCACGGCCTCTGCCACCAGTGTCACGCCACACACTGAAATAAGAAGGGGCCGCACGATGCTCTCCCCCTGCTGGTCCAGGAAGCCGGCCACACTCATACTGTCACGCACGGCCAAGCGCTTCCCCAGCATCATCAGCACAAAGTAGGTGAAGGACATCACACCCAGCGCCCCCACCTGAATATCCACCAGCAAGACAAGCTTGCCGAAAGCAGTGAACGTTTCTGCCACGTTCACAGAGTCCAGCCCGGTAATGGATGTAGCAGAGGATGCCATGAAAAAAGCATCCGCCAACGATATGGGGCGCAGAGTAGCCCCGGGAGAAACAAGCATGACGGTACTGAGCAATACGACCGCCACCATATAGGTGAAGAAAGAAGTAGCGGGATTGGCGCGATAGCTGTGTCCCGGCCTGCGGTAATTATCTTTCCAGTATGAACGCAGATTAATGTAAGAAAAAAGGCCCATGAACAAGCCCGGCAGCAGACTCCATCCCATCGGGTTCCATGCATGCTCAGCCCGCAGTTCCGCGAAAAAGAAAACGGATGCCCCCAGTCCCGTGAGCAATTGAAGCCAGAGGAAACGCCCCACGCGTTGCCCGCGGCGAATCAGTTGACTCACCACATGAACCAACACCACCAGCGTGTTGAACCACACCAGCCCGGTGAGAAGATACAACACAGCCTTTTCATCCACCACATACCGGGAGGCAACAGGAACATCCCCCCCGAGGCACGCCTGCCACAACACCACAAGCATCACCAGCAAACCGGAAACAATCTCCGGCAGCTCAAGTGCACGACTGTGCTTCTCTCCATGGTTGATAACCAACATGCGTTGCCACATTCTAGCACACCATCCACACCAAATCAAGCCAAACCGTCAATCGGTCCCATGCGCGGCCAAAGATATGGAACCCGATGATTCGGAAACCCGGGCAGCGATGAGCGCAATCTCCCGCATGGGAAGATTGCGCTCATAAATTGACAAACGCTGATCAGAGGATTAGTTCAGCGTGGTGATGTAGTAACCGGCAATAACGGCAGTACCAATCACACCGGCCACGTTCGGACCCATGGCATGCATGAGCAGGAAGTTGGTGCGATCAGCCTGCTGGCCCACGTTGTGGGACACACGCGCAGCCATCGGTACGGCGGACACACCGGCGGAACCGATAAGCGGGTTGATGGGGTTTTTACGCCAGCCGGGAACGAGGTTCATGAGCTGGGCGCACAGCAGACCACAGATGGTTGCCACGGCAAAGGCCACCACACCCAGCATGATGATGAGCAGCGTCTCCGTCTGCAGGAAGCGGGAGCCCTGCATGGTAAGCCCCACGGACACACCCAGCAGGATGGTCGTGATGTTCATCAGCTCGTTCTGAGCGCAGCTCACCAGACGCTCCGTCACCTTACACTCGCGCAGGAAGTTGCCGAACATCAGCATCCCCAGCAGCGGGGCGGCATCCGGGCAAAGAAGGATGGTCACCACCGTCACGGTGAAGCAGAAGAACAGCTTCTCACCCTGTGACACCTGACGCAGACTCTTCATCTTAATCTTGCGCTGCGCCTCCGTGGTGCAGAGTTTCATGAACGGCGGCTGAATCAGCGGCACGAGCGCCATGTAGGTATAGGCGGCCACAGCAATGGCACCCAGCAGCTCCGGCGCCAGCTTACTGGCCAGGAAGATGGAGGTGGGACCGTCTGCACCACCGATGATACCGATGGCAGAGGCCTGACCCTTGGTGAAACCGAGAGCCACAGCGCACAGGAACGTGAACACCACGCCGCCCTGAGCAGCAGCCCCCAGCAGCAGAGCCTTGGGAGAAGCCAGCAGCGGGCCGAAGTCGGTGAGAGCACCCACACCCATAAAGATGAGAGCCGGGAAAATCTCGCACTTGATGCCCAAGCCGATCCAGTCAAACAGACCACCCTCGGGCTTCATGACCATCACATGCTCCATTTTCTGGCCTTTCACCTGCACCTTGCCCTTCTGGGCGGTGGGAGTCACGACCATTTCTTCCTCCATGGCAGCGAGATACTTCTCCTGCTCCTCGGGAGCAGCCTTGGTATCCGGGCAGGTAACGGGAGCTTCTTCCACGCGAGCCAGCGTCAGGCGCAGGAAGCCCACATCCGTCATGTTGGATATGGTCATCTTGCCGTCCTCCATGGCCACAATCTCGCGATTAGCCTGAGTGATAACCATACCGTTGTCCGGGATATTGGCGATAAGAGCACCGAAGGCAATCGGCACCATGAGCAGCGGTTCAAACTGCTTCACCACACCCAGATACAGCATCACCAGAGCCACGCCCCACATGACATACATCTGCCAGGTCATGGAAAAGAGCCCCATGCCCCCGATGAAGTCGGCAAACGATTGGATAAGATCTTGCATATCTGTAATAGATGATGTTGGAATACCCCCCGCCGATTCTGCCTCGGCGGGGCCACAGGCAACGGGAATTAACCGAGGTAAGCCAGCGGCTGACCCTCAGCCACGGTGTCACCGGGCTTCACGGCGAAAGAAGACACCGTGCCGCCTGCGGGAGCGTAAATCACGGTGTTCATCTTCATGGCCTCCAGAGTCATCACCTGGTCGCCTTCCTTCACAACTGTACCGGGAGTCACGTCGAGGGACACCACCTTGCCGGCAAGAGGGCTGGAGATGGGAGTACCGGCACCGGCGGGAGCGGGAGCAGCGGCGGGAGCCGGAGCGGCAACGGGAGCGGCCACCACAGGAGCAGCCACCACGGGAGCGGCCACGGGGGCGGGAGCCGGAGCGGCGGCCACGGGGGCGGAGCCATTCACGGTTTCAACGGTTACATCAAAGGTCTGACCGGCAACGGTAATACGGAGCTGTTTCATATTGTTATATTAGTGTTTTGTTAGTGAATTATTTGTGAAGAGCGGAGAGGGAGATTAACCTCTCACGGGGAAGTTTTTGTTAACGATAGTGGTCGTGCGACCGGTCTGCCCGTAGGCAGTATCCACGGGTTTAATATCGAGGATGCGGGCTTCATTGCCAAGCGAAACCTTGACGGCAGCGGCAATGGCAGCCACAACTTCCGGTGTAATGCTGCTGCGGGCTGCATCATAGATACCTGCCGCAAGCGCCGCCACCTCAGAAGGGGGCAGCACCGGAGCCTCCGCCACCGGGGCGGGGGCTGCTGTCGGAGCCGGAGCCATGGCAGCCTGAGCAGCTGCGGCCTTGGCCTTGCGGGAAGCATCAAGACGCTGTGCCACATTGCCGGAAATCGTCAGAATGACGCTCAGCAATATAAGGCAGCAAAACACCACGCACATGCCGGTTACCTGATAGGTCACGGCATCCATATCGAGCGCAGCGAGTGTCTGGATGGTTAACATATTGGTTTATTTTGGGTGAATTACAGCGGAATGTTGCCGTGTTTACGCACCGGGGCGGACTCTCGCTTGCCCAGCAGGGTGCGAAGAGTGAGCGCGATGCGGGCGCGGGATTCCTTCGGGTTGATAATCTCCGTCACCTGGTCAGATGCGGCGGCGGCGTAGGGGTTGTAGAAAGCCTTGACGTACTCGTCATAGAGCTTTTTCTGCTCTGCCTCGCGAGCCTCCGGGTCTTCGATGGCAGCCAGCTTGCGGCCATAGAGAATCGGCACGGCACCGGCGGCGCCCATAACGGCGATCTCTGCACAGGGCCAGGCAAAGACGGCATCAGCCCCCAGCGCCTTGGAGCACATGGCGATGTAGGCACCGCCGTAGGCCTTGCGGAGAATGAGCGTCACCTTGGGCACGGAAGCGGCAGAGTAAGCATAAATCATCTTGGCACCGTGGCGAATGATACCGCCGCGCTCCTGCTGCTTGCCGGGCAGGAAACCGGGCACGTCCACCAGGTTCACCAGCGGAATATTGAACGCATCGCAGCAGCGGATGAATCGGGCGGCCTTGTCGGAAGCGTCAATATCCAGGCAGCCGGCCTTCACGGCGGGCTGGTTGGCGATGATACCCACCACCACGCCGCAGATGCGGGCGAAGCCCACCACCACGTTACCGGCAAAGCCTGCATGCACTTCCATGAACGAGCCCTCGTCCACCAGACGGGCAATCACCTTCTGCACATCCAGCGGGGTATTGTTGTTATCCGGGATGATGTCATTCATGCCCTCGTCATCCGCAATATCCAGCGGTGTGGAGAGGTCGTGCGGCGCTTCCTGTGCATTGTTGGACGGCAGGTAGGTCAGCAGGCGCTTGGCAATGGCAATCGCCTCCTCGTCGGTGCGGGCAACGAAGTGAGCATTGCCGGAAACCGTGGCATGCACAGCAGCACCGCCGATTTCTTCCATGGTGCACTTCTCATAAGTCACCTGCTCGATGACCTTCGGGCCGGTGATGTACATGCCGGCTGCACCTCCCTGACGAATGATAATAAAGTCGGTCAGCGCCGGAGAATAGGCCGCACCACCGGCACAGGGGCCGAGGATAAGCGAAATCTGGGGTACAACGCCAGAAGCGGCCACGTTGTTATAGAAGACATTACCGAAACCGGTGAGAGCCTCAATACCCTCCTGCAGACGGGCACCGCCGGAGTCGTTCATCTGAATGATGGGCATGCCGGCCTTGAGCGCGTACTGCTGCGCATCACAAATCTTCTGAGCATGCATATAGCCCAGCGAACCGCCCTGTGCCATGAAATCGGCAGAAACGGCAGCCACCGGACGCCCGCCTACCAGACCGAAACCGGACACAATACCCTCACCCGGGATGTACTTGTCCTGCATGCCGAAATTGCTGCAGTGGTGGCGGGTATGCATACCGATTTCCGTGAAGGAACCGCCGTCAAACAGGCAGTCAATACGTTCACGGGCAGTCCAGTCGCCCTTTTCGTGACGCTTGTCAATCTTGTCCTGACCGCCGGAGATAATAACCTTCTGACGGCGCTCCTCAAGCTCTTCAAGCAATTTGGGATCTATTGCCATATTTGTGTTGTATAGGTAAGAGTTTCGGCGCAGACACGGTACCGCCCGGGTATACGCAGCTGTTGTGATAAGGGTACAGTTCACCCCAATCACGGCTGTATTCTAGCATAGAGGTGACTTCATGAAAAGCAAAAACCGTTACAGAGACACGAATTTATTTCCGCGCACGGAAGCACCGACCCGGCTGAAGCAACGTAACCACGAACACTCCTCCACCATCCCGTGGACGAAGGAGGCAAACGCATTCAAACAATCTAATCCAAGTTACTTATACTGCAACGTTACTGTACGGGAATCCCCGGCAGCGAGCTCAAGTGATTCGAAGAGAATGAAGTCATTGGTGAAGACAGCATCGGCGGCATCGCAGGAAATGACCTTGTCTGCCGACACACATTCCGGGAAGAGTACACCTACACGACCTTTACCGCCTTTCTCCGAGCTGATGGTGAAAGAATCCTTACCGTTCCAGCTAATCCTGAAAGCGGGCTTGGTGTTGGACTCATTCACCACAGCATGCCAGGTAGGGTCACCATAAAAAGCAAGTACGTCCCTGTCGTGAATGAGGCCGAAGCAATCTTTCATCACAGGAGTAAGCTTTTCAGGAGCTATGCGGGCGTTTTCCATATCCAGAATCATACGGAACTGTGCCGCCCCGGAAATCCGCTCATCGTTAAATTCAATTCCGAGCAGTGCCGGGTCAATTTTTTGCGTACGGTGCAGGATAAACTGATTGTTGAGGAACCAGGCTTCTGCCAGAGAAGTCCCCTCTGCATTGCCGAGGAGGGTACCCATCGTCCCCCAGCCGCTCTCTCCATACCAGGAGGGCACGGTATAGCCGACAACCTGATTGCAGGAGTATGCGGAAAGCGCCGTCATCGCCATGCTGTCAGCGGTGTTGTAGGCATCACCAAAGAGACAGTTTCCGGCAGCAAGCCAGACGCGAGGCTCGCCATCGGGTTGTATGGGGGTAAGCTTCATCTCAGCCGCCCATTTGCTCACCGCTCCCTCCTGTCGCTCATAAGCCGCCGCGAGGGTTTTGACGAACTGTGCAAATTGCCCCGGAGCGGCCTGATAATAAACCCCGTCAGCGGGCAGAATGGCACCGTAGCCAAACGGCATCTCCAGATTGAACTGCGTAGCATGACTGGAGGTAATGATGAGCTGCGGTTTCTCAGTCTCCAACTCCCGTGCAAAAAGCGTCTGCAAGCCGGCCGCCAGCATCGCCTTGCCTTCCTCCGTGTTCGGGCTGTAGAGCGTCTGTTGCGGCTGCGTATAGCCGGATTGAGCCATAATGGGAGCACCGGACCAGTCAGTGATGCAAAAGCTGTGTTCGAAACGGGAAGCATCCACATTGGTGGTGGCCAGCAGGCGTTTCATGACCAGCGGCTGCCCCGCCTTGGCAATACGCAGGGCATCCTCCGCACGTCGCCCGGTGATGACCCCGCAGAGACAATCCCCCCAGGGATCATCATCCACCCGTCGCACCGCGCGGTGAATATCGCGGAACAGCACGCGCGACACTTCAGTCGGCCGAGCCACCACGGCAGCATAGCGTCCCTTCCCTTTCAACTCCCGAAGAGCGCCGGAAAGAGATTCTTCATCAAGCGTGTTGACTTCTTTCAGAACGACCTCCCGTCCGGCAGTCTCATGCTTCTTTTGAAGAGCACGGACAACCTCCCGCCACTCGGGGCTGCTCTCCACGGTGGATTTGGTGAAGATGATGACATACGCACTTTTCGACTCCACGGATGCGGGTGCAGCAGGAGAATTCTCTGCCGGAGTAAGCCCGGCAACCAACAGCGGAAGCAGCGTGAGTAAGGCCTTCATATCAAGAATACTGAGATTAGCTACCAATTATTTCAGGAAACTTCAATCCATGGCAACCGGTTCGCCATGGGGGCACAATGAAGTCGGCAAGAGGACAATCCAAGCGCATCCAGCGTGGACTGCATGGCCGTAGTGGCCAGACGGGGCGTGTTGCACTCCGGGCTGAGATGACCAAGCACCACATGCTGAAGACCGGGATGCGCCAGCTGCCGCACCAGTTCACAAGCCTGTTCATTGGAAAGATGACCCCAATCACCACTGATGCGGTCGATGAGCGAGGGCGCACGCCCGGAGTTCTCCAGCATCTCCGGGTCATAATTCGATTCCACATACAACGCATCCGCGCCCGCCAGATGCCGCAGGATATCCGGCGTCACCGTCCCGGTATCCGTCAGATACCCGAGCTTTTTACCGGCATACTCAAAGACATAACCGAAAGGCTCATAGGCATCATGGCGAACGCCGAACGCCGTCACGGAAACCTCCCCCACCTGCACACAGGAACCATGCTCTATACAGGTGTATGCAGTAGAGTGAGCCATCCCGTCGCGCAAATCCGACACAAGATAGCGGCTGCAATAGAGATGCAGTTCATCTTTCTTGCTCAGCACCCCGAGACCACATATATGGTCATGGTGCTCATGGGTCAGAAAAATACCGTCAACGGACGGCACTCCCAGTCCGCACTCCTCCAGTCCCTTACGAATCCGCAACGCGCTGATACCGGCATCCACCATCAACGTGGTACCTCCGGCAGAAATGACGGAGGCATTGCCACGGCTGCTGCTGGCCAGAACAGAGAGTCGCATCATTGCGCGGTCGGTTTGGCGAGATAGGGATTCGTCTCCTCCGGCGTAAGTGCCTGGAGCGGTCGACCGTTCAGCTTACCCGTCTGTGCACGCAGGAACGCAGTAATGGATTCCACCTCTGCATCAGAGACAGAGCCGCCTACCTGAGCCGTACACATGGCACGTACTGCTTCCTCCAGAGTCTGAACCGTCCCCGTGTGGAAATAGGGAGCCGTCAGCGCCACATTACGCAGCACCGGGACGCGGAACATATCCTTATCCTCCTCGCGCTTAGTGAAATCGCGAAGTCCGAAAGCTTCCTCGTGATAATCCTCCGGAGCAGCAGCGGCACGTAAATCTCCATGCGTGTTGATATACTCAAAGCTGATACCGCCGAGCGCCGGGCCGGAGTGACAGGTGGCACAACCGCGGTTCACAAAGGATTCCATCCCCTTCTTCTGCTTCTCCGTCAGGGCATTCTTATTGCCCTTCAGGTACGCATCAAAGGCAGAATCCGGTGTCACCAGCGTCTTTTCAAAAGCAGCAATGGCATCTGTTATCGTGTCGCTCGTGATACCATCACCGCCGTACACCAGAGCAAAGAGCGTGCGAATCTCATCATCCTGAGCAAGTTTATCGGCAATTTCAGCCCAATCTTCCGGCTTGCTGTAGCCCATTTCCACCGGATTGAGGGGCGGGCCGCCAGCCTGTTCCTTGAGGTCGGCTGCACGTCCATCCCAGAACTGGCGAATGTTACCGGCAGTATTGTAGGTAGTGGGAGCATTCACACCACCCAGCTGCGGCAGGCCGTCCGCACCGGGTACACCCTCCGATTTGGAGAGGTTATCCGTACCGCCCTTGGTCAAATCATGGCAAGAAGAACAGGAAATCTGATTATTGGTGGAAAGCGCCCCATTATGGTACAGCAACTGCCCCAGCCGAATGCGGGCGCGATCCCACTCCGTCTCCGGTTCAGCAGCGGGAGAAATGGGAGCAAAGCGTCGCAGCTCCGCCCCCTGCTCCTTGTAACGATTACGCAGAATACTCACATCCAACGGCGTGAGACGGGTACCCAGGTGAACCATCGTGTAGGATGCCGGGGGCATACGACGCGTGCGCAGCACGTGATCCATCTTCAGGTAATCTACGTTGGCCGAGCGAATTCCCAAATCCGGCACCATTTTGAATGCACGCTGAGCACCATCCACATCGCGCGCCAGCTTGCCAAACGAAAGAGCATTCCAGAACTTGCTGTAAGAAGCCTCCGGGCCGTGGCAATCGGCACATTTCTGGTGAAGAATGGCCTGAGCCACCTGCTCGGCATCAGAGCCGGAAAGCTCGGGGCTCACCTCACCGCTTTTGGCTGCATCCACGGCCACCTTCGACACACCCAGCATGACCGTCCCTACAGCACCCGTTGCCGCCAGAGCCAACACATATTTCCAGATAGAACACTTCATAATATCAGAAAAGTTTGTACCCCGGTATTCTAACATACGCCGGACAAATCTGGCAAGCACAATAAACGAAGAAAACGACGTGACCTCTGTTTTGTATGGCATAACCGCCACAAAACAGGGTAAATAGTTTGACAACCGACTGCCGAACATGATAGAATCCCGACGTTTACGTCTGTTCCGACTCAACCGGGCCGGGAAGGAGTACATATTCACACACCAGAATTAATCTTATGTCCGTCGTCAAGTTTTACAAAGAAGAGCATCAGGTGCCGTTGGAAATGCACAAGGTACGCGTGGTGCAGAAACTGTTTCTCCCGACCGTTGAGGAGCGCGTAGCCAAACTCCGCGAAGCCGGCAACAACACTTTCCTGCTGCAGAATAAGGACGTGTTTATGGATATGCTCACCGACTCCGGCGTGAACGCCATGAGTGACAACCAGGTGGCTGCTTCCATGCAGGCTGACGACTCCTACGCCGGCTCCGAGACATTCAACCGTCTTGCTCGCGTCATTGAGCACGTATTCGGTACCAAATACTTCCTGCCCGCCCACCAGGGCCGAGCCTGTGAGAACATTCTGGCCGAGACCTTCGTAAAGGAAGGCGATGTCGTGCCCATGAACTTCCACTTCACCACCACAAAGGCCCACATCACCCGCAAGGGTGGCCGCGTGGAGGAGCTCATCATCCCGGAGGGGCTTGACCCGAATCTGGATTACCCCTTCAAGGGCAACTTCGATATCCCCCGTCTGCGCGCCCTCATTGAGGAGGTCGGCGTTGACCATGTGCCTTTCGTGCGCATCGAGGCCGGCACCAACCTGATTGGCGGTCAGCCGCTCTCCATGGAAAACATGCTGGAGGTTGCTGCCGTCTGTAAGGAATACGGCGTGATGACTGTGCTGGATGCCTCGCTGCTGCAGGATAACCTGTATTTCATCAAGACGCGTGAAGAGGCCGCCAAGGACATGAGCGTGGCAGAGATTGTCCGCAAGCTGGCTGATGCCATGGACCTCATCTACTTCTCCAGCCGCAAGCTGGGCTTTGCCCGCGGTGGTGCCATCATCTCCAACAACGAAAGTCTCATCCTCAAGATGAAGGCATTCATCCCGCTGTACGAGGGCTTCCTGACCTACGGCGGCATGGAAGTGCGTGCCATGGAAGCCATGGCTGTCGGTCTCATGGAGACGCTGGACGAAGAAATCATCAACCAGGGTCCCATCTTCATTGAGTACCTCGTGAAGGAACTCTCCGACTACGGTGTGCCGATGGTGAAACCGGCCGGCGGTCTGGGGGCCCACATCAACGCCTCTGAGTTCCTGCCGAGTATCCCGCATGAGCAGTATCCCGCCGGGGCTCTCGCCACAGCTCTCTACATCGCCGGCGGTATCCGTGGTATGGAGCGTGGCTCTCTCTCCGAGCAGCGTAACCCCGACGGTTCCGAAAACTATGCCGAACTGGAGCTGGTGCGTCTGGCCTGTCCCCGCCGCGTATTCACCCTCTCTCAGGTCAAATACTGCGCCGACCGCGTGAAGTGGTTGTACGACAACCGCGAACTTATCGGCGGCCTCAAGTGGGTGGAGGAGCCGGAGGTGCTGCGTTTCTTCTTCGGTCGTCTGCAGCCGCTCAGCGACTGGCAGGAGAAACTGGCCGCCAAGTTCCGCGAGGACTTCGGCGATAGCCTGTAAAGTTCTCCCAACATCAGGATTTCATCAGCGAGTCGCCTGCAAAGGCGGCTCGCTTTTTCGTTGTAGCTGACGCAAGATAGGGCTTGCACGGAACGGGGGGCTTTGGTAAAATGAGCGTTGATATGACGGACGCTACACTTTCCACACTGAAGCAGGCCGTTGCCGACGGCAAGCTGCTTGAATCGTCACTTGAAAACATCTGCCTGCTCTGTGGAGCGACGCAGGATGCCATTGTCCCCGCAGCCATCGACCAGCTGATTGAGGCACAGGCCTGGGCAGAACTCAACAACCGCTTCTACAAAACGCTGGCTTTCGGCACAGGTGGCCTGCGCGGTCGCACCATCGGCACCATCGTCACCGAGGCAGAACAGGGCAAAGGCGGCATTAACGGGCGTCCCGAATTCCCCTGTGTAGGCACGGCCTCCATGAACTACTTCAACGTCGGCCGCGCCATGCGCGGGCTCATCACCTATGTCCGCCGCTTCGTGGAAGCAGAGGGCACAGGTCGCAAGCCGCTCATCGTCATCGGCCACGATACACGCCACTTCTCCCGTGACTTTGCAGAGTTCTGCGCCCGCATTACCACCGATTTAGGCTGCGACTGCGCGCTGTTTGACGGTCCCTGCTCCACGCCGGAGGTATCATTTGCCATCCGTGAGCTGAACGCCGACACGGGTGTGGTGCTGACCGCCTCTCACAATCCCTCCCATGACAACGGCTTCAAGGCCTACTTCAACGACGGCGCACAGCTCATCGCTCCGCACGATAAAGCCGTGATTGCAGAGGTCAATGCCCTGACCACGGATTCCTACACCCCGCTACCCGCTGAGCAGCAGGGCTCTCTGCGCGTGCTGGATGCCGCATTTGATGCCATCTACATGAAGAAGCTTCAGGGTATCATCCTGCGTCCGGAGATTTTCTCTGCCGGTGCGGCCAAGGTGGTGTTCACCAACCTGCACGGCACGGGTGCGCGATGCATCGTCCCCCTGCTTCGCGAGCTTGGCTGCAACGTCAGCACCGTGGCAGCTCAGGACGTGCAGGACGGTCGATTCCCCACCGTGAAGAGCCCGAATCCGGAAAACGCCCCGGCGCTGGATATGGCCATAGCTCAGGCAGATGCAGAGAACGCTGATTTGGTCATCGCCACCGATCCGGATGCCGACCGCATGGGGATTGCCGTGCGCGATAAGTCCACGGGCAAAATGCAGTTACTCACCGGCAACCAGACAGGATGCCTGCTGGCTTGGTATCGCTGCATGAGCATGATTGAACTCGGCCTCATTACCCCGGAAAATATCGACCACGCCGTCATGGTCAAAACCTTCGTGACCAGTCCGCTTCAGGATGCCATCGCCGCCTCATTCGGCATTTCCACCGTCAACGTGCTGACCGGGTTCAAGTACATTGCCGCCAAGCTCGGTAAGTATGAAAGCGCCATCCCGGCAGAGCTGCGACAGGGTTACCGCAGCATGACTGAGGCTCAGACCCGTGCCCTGCGTCTCGAATACAGCAAGTTCTTTGTCTTCGGCGGAGAGGAAAGCTACGGCTACCTGGCCCAGGATTTCGTGCGCGACAAGGATGCCAATGCCGCCGCCATCTGTCTGGCAGAGATGAACGCCTACCTCGCCTCCAGAGGAATCGGCCTGCTGGAATGCCTCAACAGCATCTACACTCAGCTTGGCTACTACAAGGAACTGGGCACCAACATCGTGATGGAAGGTGCCGACGGCGCAGCCAAAATCGCCGCCCTCACCAAGAGCTACATCGACAATCCGCCCACCACCATGGACGGTGCGGATGTGGTTGGCGTGCGCGACTTCTCCTCCGGCAAGATGATTGATGCCGAAGGCGACCCCGTTCCGGCAGAAAAGATGCTCTTCATCGATTTGGCGGACGGACGCAGCTTTGCCGTGCGTCCCAGCGGAACTGAGCCCAAGATTAAATTCTACCTCTTCGCCCATGGTGAGGCAGGAGCCGACCTTACCACCGCCCGCCCGGCCGTGGAAGCCAGCATTACCGCCCTCTGGAAAGCTGTGGAGGCCGATGCTTACGCCCGCATGGCCTGATGGTAAGTAACCCCGCCTTTTTTCAGAAGCCGCACTCGCCATCGGGTGCGGCTTTTTTCTCAGCAAAGCGAATCATACTGACAGATTTTCAGCACAAAAACACCTTATCGGTATTGCAATTCCAGCAATTTTGCTTGCCAAACCGTTTATTAACTGCTAGAATCGTCCGGCTGCACATCGCGGCACATTATCTGCGCCGTTTCGGGAACGGGACGCGCAATCAACCATCACAATAATACCTCGACTCTTCGATATGAACGAACTCAAAGGTGCATGCATCATCGGTCAGTCCGGCGGTCCTACCGCTGTGATTAACGCCAGCGTACTCGGCGCTGTGCAGACAGCTCTCAACGCTCCTCAGATTACCCGCGTTCTGGGTGCCGCCAACGGTATCACCGGCGTGCTCAACGGTCTGCTCTACGACATGGGACTGGAAGACCCCGTGGAGTTGGAACTGCTCAAGTTCACCCCCTCCTCCGCCCTCGGTACCTGCCGTTACAAGATGAAGGACCCCGATGTCGACCCCACCGACTACGAGAAGATTCTCGAAACCTTCAAGAAGTACGACGTACGCTACTTCTTCTATAACGGTGGTAACGACTCCATGGACACCTGCAACAAGATTTCCAAGTTCATGCAGAAGAGCGGCTACGAGTGCCGCGTCATGGGCATTCCCAAGACCATCGACAACGACCTCTTCGGTACTGACCACTGCCCCGGCTTCGCCTCTGCCGCCAAGTACATCGCCACTTCCTGCATGGAGGTGAAGCACGATGCCTGCTGCTACGACACCGGCATGGTCACCATCATCGAGGTGATGGGCCGCCACGCCGGCTGGCTCACCGCCGCTTCCGCTCTGGCCAACTACGCCGGTGCCGGTCCCGACCTCATCTACCTCCCGGAGGTTGACTTCGACATGGAGTCCTTCCTGGCTGACGTGGAGCGCATCTACAAGGCCACCGGCAAGTGCATGGTGGTAGTTTCCGAGGGTATCCACGACAAGGACGGCAAGTTCATCTCTGAGGCCAAGACCAACGGCAACGACGGTTTCGGTCACGCCCAGCTCGGCGGTCTCGCCAACAAGCTGGCTGATGTTGTCCGTGCCCGCATCTCCTCCGCCAAGGTTCGCGCCATCGAGCCGTCCCTGCTGCAGCGCTGCGCCACGCACCTGGCCTCCACCACGGACGCCATGGAAGCCTACCAGGCCGGTAAGGCTGCTGTGACCGCTGCCGTTGAGGGCAAGACCGACATGATGGTCGCCTTCGAGCGCAGCGAGCTGTACGGACAGTACGTCTGCAACACCAAGCTCCTGCCCCTCGCTCAGGTGGCCAACTTCGAGCGCAAGGTGCCCCGCGAGTGGATTAACGCCGCTGGCAACGGTGTGGAGATGGCCTTCATCGACTACGCTCTGCCCCTCATCCAGGGTGAGCCCGGCATGAAGACCGTGCAGGCTCTTCCCCGCTTCGCCCGCCTCCGCAAGGTGCTGGCCAAGCCGGTTGCTGAGCTGTAAAGATACAGCCCGGACATTTTTATCCACGGGAGCTGCCCACCGCAGCTCCCGTTTTGTTTTCCGGCACGGTTCATGTGTTACAAATAGGTTACAACGGCAAAACGCTATTGACTCAGCCAAGAGGGCAGATATACAATCCCCCGCATGCGAACCTTGTTGAAGACAGTCAGGTGGGTGTTGCTGGCTCCCGCTGCATGGATTTTCGGGACTTTATTGATAATATTTTGTCTACCAGGTGCCTATATTCTGGAACGATACCCCTTGACACATGTGCCACCACATCTTTTAACGGAACGACATGTGGCGGAGCTGAATCAAGCACTGAAAGCATCGATACAAGATTGCCGGTGGAGCCCGATACCACTGGTTTCCGTCTTTCCGGAAGAATGTGTACTGGCCGTCCCCACTGCGACGGGAGGACTGGAGCTGGTTCATGTGTATCCGGCTCTTGCTCGGAGAGACAATTTACCCGAAACAGAGTGGCAGAACGTTGTGCAGAAATGGATTACCAGCAATGAAACAAATACGGGAGGAAAACAATGAAACTTCTGAAGCGATTATATCTGGGAATAGTGGCAGCGTGGCTTCTATTCTGTCTGCTGCGGATTATCTTGCCCTATACGGGAAACCACTACAAAGCAGATTTTTTAACTTATCACAGTGAAACCACATTTTTTGATGATGGAGACCGTCCGTACAACCGACCTCTTGCTCAATATGCCGAACTGAATGAACGTCTTGCCAAAGCTCAGCCAAGCTCACAGTTCTTTTTTGCTCCTGCCCCGGGTTGGAAGCATTATGAAGGAATCATACTTACCCCCATGCTCAAGAATCCGGATAAAATGACCGAAAAGGCAAACGCCGTCCTGGAAGCATGGTACAGAGAATCCTATTGAGCAACAGCCGACTGAAATTGATAAGAAGCAAAAAACTCCTCAACCTAATGGATTTCAATATTTCACTTGTCATTTACGGCAATTCTGATAACATGCTTCCATGCAGCATATCCCGACTTCCATTACATTGCAGAACGGCGAAGAAATTATCTGGCAGGGCCGTGCACAGTTGCCTGCTCAGCGATTGAGCGAATACCTCCCGATGCTCATTCTAATCGTCCTTCTGGTAAACAGTATCCGAATTCTATACCCGGCAGAGCCGCTCATCATGCTACACGACTTCTGTTCATACAGCTTCACCCCGAGCCTTCTCATTCTCTTCACCTTTGCCTTTGCGATTGCCCCTACACTCAAACGCAAGCTCATTTCCCGGCAGACTTACCTCTTCACCAATCGCCGAGCCATTAGCTACACCACCGCCACGGGAAACATCATCCACACCCTCCCGGCCGAACGCATACCAGAATGCATCATCAGACGACATGGTTCAGACCTCATCAGCATCCTGGAACTTGACCATTCAGGGACAGAAAGCACAACCACCCTGCTCTTTGCCCGAGTTCCTGCATCCCTCCTGCCGCATTACACCCCAAATGTCAAAACTTGATAAAAAGGGATACGCAGCGGTAAATAAATATTCATTGACACACGAAATGTGTATGGTATGATGCGAATTTGGCTTGCTAACCGGGAATGACAGGACTATCATTTCCTCCATGAAAGCGCTGGTAAAAACAAAGGCCGACAAAGGCCTGGAGCTGCTGGACGTACCGATGCCCGAAGTGGGTCCGAATGACGTTCTGATTAAGATTTACAAGACCGCCATCTGCGGTACAGACCTGCACATCTGGAACTGGGATGCCTGGGCTCAGCAAACGATTCCCGTGGGAATGCATGTGGGGCACGAGTACTGCGGTATCATTGAAAAGGTGGGCTCTGCCGTCACTGAGTTCCAGCCGGGTGAGATTGTCTCCGGCGAGGGGCACATCGTCTGCGGGCACTGCCGCAACTGCCGCAAGGGCCTTTTCCACCTCTGCCCGAACACGCAGGGCGTGGGCGTAAACCGTCCCGGCTGCTTTGCTGAATATCTTTCCATCCCCCAGAGCAACGTTATCCGCGTGGGTAACAAGATGAGCATGGAGGTGGCCTCCATCCTCGACCCGCTGGGCAATGCCACTCACACCGCCCTGTCATGGGATTTGGTGGGTGAAGACGTGCTGATTACCGGAGCCGGTCTCATCGGCTCCATGGCCGCCGCTGTGTGCAAGAAAGCCGGTGCCCGCACCGTCACCATCACGGATGTGAGTGACTACAAGCTCAATCTGGCTCGCATCATGGGAGCCGACCGCACGGTCAACGTGATTTCCGGCGACAGCATAGCTGCTGCACGCGAGGAAATGGGAATCGCAGAGGGCTACGGCGTCTGCCTTGAAATGAGCGGAGCGCCCGCCTGTCTCAAGGACATCATCACCCACTCTGCCTACGGTGCCAACATTTCCCTGCTGGGCATCCAGCCCGGAGGTTCCGGCATCGACTGGAACACCTTCGTGTGGAAGGGTCTCAAGATGAAGGGCATCTACGGACGCGAGATGTACAACACCTGGCAGAAGATGGATGCCATGCTCAGCTCCGGTCTGGATGTCACGCCCATCATCACCCACCGTCTTCCCTACACCGACTTCAAGGAAGGCTTTGATGTGATGAACTCCGGCAAGTCCGGCAAGGTGGTGCTCACCTGGGCAGAGTAATAGCTCCGCCATACTTCTTTCAAAGACGCGCACCCGATTGGGTGCGCGTTTTTTGCTGTTATCCCCAACAAGTAGTCGCGGTATAAGTAACAGATGTGGATTTTACGGAGAGTGCTGTGTATAATGAGCCCCGATGAAGACCACATTATACACCATCCTGCTGCTGGGCACCATGCTCCTGCAGACCGCCTGCGTCAGTCCCAAGGAAGTCGTCTACCTGCAAGGCGCCAATCCACAGGGCAGCGCACTGAAACAGAGTTACCACACGCTCATCCAGAAAGATGACTTGCTGAGCATCAGCGTCAGCTGCCGCCAGCCGGAACTGACCGCCCCCTTTGCCGCTGCGGAAATGGGCAGCAGCAACGGTAGCACGGACAGGCGGCAAGGCTATCTGGTCAACTCGCAGGGCAACATCGTGCTGCCGGTCATCGGCACCATCCGTGCTGCCGGCAAGAGCTGCAGCCAACTGGGCAGAGACATCGCCGCCGCACTGAAGAATGCCGACTACATTCAGGATGCTTCCGTCAATGTCCGTATACTCAATTTCAAGTTCTCCGTGCTGGGCGAAGTGAACAACCCGGGAGTCCACAGTGTGGAAGGCGAGAGAGTCACCATTCTGGAAGCCGTTTCCCAGGCAGGCGATCTCACCATTGACGGGAATCGGGAAGTGATGCTGGTACGGGAAACAGACGGGAATCGGGAAGTTGCGAAACTCGATTTGCGCAGCAAGGATCTGTTTCTCTCCCCTTACTATTACATCCGGCAGAATGATGTCATCTACGTCTCCCCCTCTGACAGGAAAATCAACACCCGAAGCGATGCCGCGCAATGGTACTCCTGGGGCATTTCCGGGGTCAGCATAGTCCTTGCCATCATCGCCCTGGCCTGCTGTTAACTCTTTCTATAACGGGACCATGAAGCCTGACCATCCGGAACACTCCCACCCCGGCACCGGACTGCTGACGGCAGAAATGCTGTCGGGACTGTTCCGGCGTTTCTGGTGGTTGATACTGTTGTTTGCCCTGCTGGGCGGAGCGGGCAGCTATTATTACACTGCGGGACAACCGCAGGTGTACCGAAAAGTTGCCAGCGTCATGATGCGCGATAACAGCAACTCCCGCGAGGAAGCATCCGAGCGCATCCTCCATGAGCTGGGAGCCGACACCGGAGCCGCCAATCTGGCCAATGAGAGCTACATACTCAAATCCACGGCACTCATGCAGAATGTGGTGGAGAAGCTGCGGCTCAACATCAGCTATCAGCAACCCGTGGGTCTGCGTCTGGTGGATATTTATAATCAAAGTCCGATACAGGTGCATTTCGAGCGGGTCAACACGCCGGACAGCATTCGGGTGCAAGTCATTCCTGTCAATGACAGAGAACTGCTGCTTCGTTACACAGATGAGGGTATCCCCCGTGAAATCAGCGCACAATACGGGGAACTACTGGAGATTCCCCAGGCAACCATGCGCATCACCCCCACAGCCCGGATGCGGAAAGAATGCTTCGGCAAGCTTCTGCACGTCTGCCGGAGCACCGTGCCTGACACCGCCAGAAGCCTGCTGGCAGCCCTCACCGTCACCCGCCCCGACCTCAAGGATGCTTCCATGCTGGAAATCACCATCACCAGCGGTCATCCCGACAAGGCAGAGGATATTCTCAACGAATTGATTGTTGCCTACAACCGCCACACGCAGGAAGAACGCAGCGATGCCGCCCGCAAGACCGAGCACTTCATCATGGCGCGGCTTCAGGAACTGGGACATGAGCTGGGAAGCGTGGCGGAGCGTATCCGGGAATCCCGGGCGGATCACCCCGCCACACCGCACGCCGAATCTATGCTGGAGGCGGATTTTCAGCTGTCACAGAGTCTGGCACAGGAGATATTCAACAAGGAAACGCAATTGAAGCTGGCCCAAACCCTGGCTGAGGAGTTCGAAAGCAAAGCCGCCGACGGTTCCCTCCTCAACACCGCCGGACAGCTCACCGAAAGCATTGCCGACAAGGTGTCGCTCTACAACGAGGCCTGTCTGGAATACGCGCGATATGCCGCCAGCGCGGGCTCCCGAAATCCCGTCGCGGCAGCACTGCGCGAAAAGATGGATTCTGCACTGACCGCCGCGCGGCAATCACTCAACACCTATTGTTCCGCGCTCAACATAGAGCTGGCAGAGCTACAGAACAAGCAACGCGAACTGGAAGCCCGGATGGCCACCACGGCGGATGAACAGCTGAAGCTGCAACCCCTGCTGCGGGAACAGAAGGTGAAGGAAGCCCTCTACATGCTCCTGCTGACCAAAGAACAGGAAAACGCGCTCGCCCTCGCCATCGCCTCCCCCACGGCGCGCGTGCTGGAAACCGCCCACGGCAGTGATGAGCCCATTGCCCCGCGCACCGCAGCACTCGTGGCCGCCGGGTCTGCCGGAGGCGCAACCCTCTGCGGTATCAGTCTGCTGGGGCTGGGTTTCCTCAACACCCGCATCAGGAATAAACACGACATGGAGGAATGCTCCACTCTGCCCATGGTTGCAGAATTGCCCATCCTTACCCGAAAGGAGCGCAAACGCCGTTGCTTCATCCTCCAGGATGCACAATCCACCATGGCAGAATGCCTCCATATCCTGCGCAACAACATCGACAACTTCCTGCCGCGCCCGGAAAAGGGTGGGCACATCATCCTCGTCACCTCCACCACCCCCGGCGAGGGAAAAACCTTCATCTCAGCCAATCTGGCGGCAACCTATGCCCGCACAGGGAAACGAGTACTGCTCATCGATGCGGATTTGCGGAAGAAATCTCTGTCGCAGGCGCTGGACGGCAACGGCAGACGGGGGCTGAGCAATGTTCTGCTGCGCGAAGTCAAGGATGCGGGGGAAGTAATCCACCCCCTTCCCGGCACCATGGGACTGGCGGGGCATGCGGATATTCTCTATTCCGGGGCAAATGTGCCGGAGCCGGTCACGCTGCTCACCCAGCCCCTGTTGGGAGCGCTGCTGCGCCACCTGCAAAGCCGGTATGATGCCGTCATTCTGGATGCACCGCCCTACGGGATTCTGGCAGACACCGACCTGCTGGCCGCCCAATCGGACATCGCCCTCTATGTTGTACGCGCCGGAAGAATCCAGCAAAGCCACATGCGGCGCATCCAGCAGCTCACGCGCAGCGGCAAACTTCCCCCCACCGCCGTGGTGCTCAACGCTGTCAATTTCCGAACCGCCGCCTACAGCTACTACGGCTATGGGTACGGGCACTATCACTCCTCGGCATCATGATACAGGCCATGCTCAGACTGTTCCGCAAACGATACCGCACCTGCGAGCTTCTGCCGGAGGCATGCGATACGCACTGCCACCTGCTGCCGCAGGTGGATGACGGGATCCGCAGCCACGCAGATGCCCTGAGCCTGATTGCCGGGATGAAAGCCATGGGGCTGCGGGCATGCATCTGCACGCCACACATCTCCCTGCGCTTTCCGCAAAATGAGCCGGAGGGGCTCCGACGGCATTTTCAGCAGTTCCGGGAGTCGGTGGCTGACATTCATCCCGATTTCCGGCTGCACCTGTCTGCCGAATACATGGTGGATGAGCGCTTCCCCGAACTCCTCCGCCGGGGGCACCTGCTTAGCTGGCCAGTTGAGGGGGATTCACGACCGCATCTCCTGGTGGAAATGTCCACTGGGCAACTTCCCATGGGCTGGGCCGATACCCTCTGCGAAATACTGACCCACGGCTACACCCCCGTTCTGGCTCACCCCGAACGCTATCATCGGCATCTGTCTGCGGACGATTTCCGGCGATTGCATCAGCTCGGTATCCGCTTTCAGGGCAACATCGGCTCACTCATCGGCCTCTACGGCAAAACAGCCCGTGAACTGTGCCAGACCCTGCACCGCGAAAAGCTCTACTTCCGCTGGGGCTCCGATGCCCACACGCCGGACGCATTCACCGGACTCCCCCTTACCCCCTAACCCGACACCCCATGAAAACCCACCAACTACCCCCGGTATCACAACTGTACCAACACCACCTCAAACGACCGATAGAATGGCTCTGTGCCGTCTTGAGTTTCATCCTGCTGCTGCCCCTGCTGCTGAGCATTGCTCTGCTGTTGTGGGTGCTACAGGGCGGCAATCCGCTTTTCCTGCAAACCAGAGTCGGCCGCCACGGCATCCCCTTCCGCCTCATCAAGTTCAGAACGATGAACGAGCAGCGCGGCAGAGACGGAAAGCTCCTGCCGGATGAACAGAGGACGACTCGAATCGGCTCCCTGCTGCGGCGCAGCTCCCTGGACGAGCTGCCGGAAATCCTCAACGTCATCAACGGCGACATGGCCCTCATCGGCCCGCGACCGTGGATTCCGGAGCAGATGCAGCATTTTCCCCAACACACCAGACAGCGCCGCATGAGGCTGCGTCCCGGCATTTCCGGGCTGGCACAGGTGCTGGGCAGAAACGACATTCCCTTTCGGCAACGCATCTGCTATGACCTGATATACCAGCGTCATCTTGCCCCGCAGACCGATTTGTGGATCCTGCTGCAGACCTTCAGCAAGGTGTTGAAGCACGATGGCATAGAACAAAGCTCCGAAGCGTTCCGTTCGTCCCGTAAGAAGAGTATCATCCCATGAAACTGAGTATCATCACCGTCTGTTACAACAGCGTCCGAAACCTGAGCAACACCATCCTCAGTATCCTCCAACAAAAGCACCGCAATTTCGAATACCTCGTGATTGACGGCAACAGCCATGACGGGACGCAGGAGCTGCTGCATCACTGCGAGCAGTTCTTCGGCTCGCGCCTGCGCTGGATTTCCGAACGCGACAGAGGCATATACGATGCCATGAACAAGGGCTTGCAAATGGCCACCGGGGATGTCATCGGCTTTCTCAACGCAGATGATGTCTATCACCACCCGGCAGTGCTGGATACCATAGACGACACCTTCTCCCGACACCCGGAAGCGGATGCCGTCCACGCCAACCTCGATTTCATCAACGGGCAAGGCAATATCACCAGACACTGGGCGGGGCAAGCCTACCGCCCCGGGGCATTTCAGCGGGGATGGATGCCGGCGCATCCCACCTTTTACTGCCGCAGGAAGTGCTTTGAGCAATTCGGCACCTTTGACTGCGACGCAGGAACAGCTGCGGATTTTGAGCTGATGCTCCGTTTCATTGAGAAGCATCACATACAGACCTGTTTCATCCCGGAGAAGCTCATCGAAATGCGGATAGGCGGAGTTTCCACCTCCGGCATACGATCCATCCTCCGAAACACCAGACTGAATCAGCAGGCATTCCGGAAAAATGCCATCCCGTGCCCCTGGCATTACCCCATCAGCCGTTTTCTGTCCAAAATATCCCTTTTCACTCGCGAAGCACCATGAAAATCGTTGAAATCATGCCCGTTCTGCAGCTCTGCGGCGTCACCCGCTTCGTGGTTGACCTCTGTAATCGGCTCGCGCAGGCGCACGAGGTCGTATTAATCGTCCTCTACCCTGTCAGTGAGAGCGGCAGAGCGGGTTTATCGGAGCAAGTGCGGCTCGTGGAAGCAGGGAAAACGCCCGGCATCGACCTCGGGCTGCCCCTGCGGCTGCGGAAGCTGCTGCAAGAAGAGCAGCCAGATGTGGTGCATCTGCATACGGCCTCTGCCCTGCAATACGCGACTCTGTCCATCCTCAGCTATCGCAAGTGCCGCTATTTCTACACCCTGCATAGCGAAGCCGGGTTTGAAATTCCCTCTCGCCTCATCAGAATTCTGACAGAATACCCACTGCTGCGGACGGGCTTGTGTCGTGTTGTTTCCAACTCTGTCTTTGTGGCCGATTCACTGACCTTCCCGACCCCGGTCATCCCCCTCGGACGAGACTTGCACGAGCACCAGCTCCGCGATGAAGATGCCCACCGCCAGATGACAAGCATCCGCCAACGGCATGGGGGCAGTCTCCTGCTGAATGTATCAAACCTGACCCCGGTCAAAAACCAGCACATGCTCTGCCGGGTCGTGCAGCAGATGTGTAACAACGGAGCCAACATCGAGCTGGTACTCATCGGCAACGCCCCGGATGAAGCCTATTTTCGCCGACTCATGCCCCTGCTGAAACACGAGCGGATTCACTACCTCGGGCAGAAAAGCAACATTCCTGCCTACATGGCCGAAGCCGATTTCTTCTGTCTGAGTTCCCTGACAGAAAGCGGCCCGCTGGTGCTGATAGAAGCTTTTTTTGCCGGGCTGATTCCCGTCTGCACCCCCTGTGGCGATGTCCCCAACAAAATACGGCACGGGCACAATGGGCTCTGTGCAAGCGACTGCTCGCAAGAAGCCTACGAAGAAGCCTTACAGACCGCCCTCGACATGCCTGCGGAGCAACGTAACCGCATGGCCGCCGCAAGCGAACAATCCTACGCCGCGTATTCCATGAACACCTGCGCGCAACGATACCTCCAACTCTTTCAACAAGAACCCGCATGACTATTATCCACATTGTTACCTCATTCATGCCCGGTGGGGCGGAAATGCTGGTATGCGACCTGGCCAACCGACAATCAGAGACGCATCAAGTCCACCTGCTGATACTCCACGGAGAGGGAGATGAGGCTCTGTTGCAGCAGCTTGACCCCCGCATCAGCGTTCACCGACTGCACAGGCCGCCCCACAGCTTCTCCCCGCGTTATATGGTGCGGATTCACCGGCTGATGCGGCAACTCCGCCCGGATGTGCTGCACTACCACCTGCACCGTAACCGACTGCTCTTCCATTACCCCGCCCGCCACATCATCACCGTCCATGGCATGCCCGGGCCTCACTCCGTTCTCACCCATCTGGCGCTGAAAATGGCAGACAAGGTGGTGGGCATATCCGCCGCCGTCTGCCAAAGCCTGAAAAAGCAATACAGGCTTCACCGGACAGCTATGATTCACAACGGCATCCACACCGAGCTTCTCACTCCGGCACATCACAGTCATTATCCGTTGAAACTGGTCAATGTGGCGCGGTTGGATCCGGCGGACAAAGCGCAGGATATCCTGATTCGCGCCATTCACCTGTTGAGGCTTCGAGAGCACCCCCTGCACTGCCAACTGGATTTGCTGGGGGACGGAGCGGGACGCCCGGAGCTGGAAGCGCTGGTGCAGAGGCTGGGCTTGCGGCGGGTTGTACATTTCTGTGGGCAACTCCCACGGCAGGAAATATACCACCGCCTGTCCGATTACGATATCATGGTACATCCCTCGCGCTCAGAAGGATTCGGACTGGCCGTGGCAGAGGGTATGGCCGCCGGGCTGCCGGTGCTGGTATCGGGCTGCCCTGCTCTGGCAGAGGTCATCCGGCAGGGAGAGCTGGGGGAACTGTTCACCACCGATTCCCCGGAATCATGTGCCGATGCCCTTGCCTACATGGCCGGACACCCGGAAGAAATACGCCACAAAGCGGCTGAGGCCAGAGAATATGCGGTCAGGCACTATTCCGTGTGCGCCATGGCAGATGCCTATGAACGACTCTATCGCAGCGTATGAATCAGCATTCCCTCACGGCGACAGCCGCCACCATCGGCATACTACCTCTCATGCTGGCACCGCTGGCGCGGCTGAGCTTCCTCTATTACGGCGTCCTGCTCATACTGCCGCTGCTTCGTTTCCGCAGAGCCGGGAGCGTATCGGTTCTGCTGCTGCTCGGGCTCATCTGTGCCGCCATAGGCATTCTGCTCAACAACCCATTGCCGATATTTCGTCCGTGGGAACGGCTGGGCATGTTTACACTCCTGCTGGCCGGAATCGGGCCGCTGTTTGGTGGGATGTATCATGCGGAACTGTCCCGGCGACTCTTTCAGAATCTGGCCGCCGTCTGCCTGATTATCGGAGCATTGTCTACCTGCGGTGCAGCCATCGGTCTCAACCTCGGAGCCGGGCAGTTCTCCGGGCTGACCCCACACTCCATGATTCTGGGGCCGGTCGCCGCCATCGGATTTCTGTACGCCCTGCACCGCATCATGCAGCGCTATGCGGAATCCGGAACCCTATCGATACCGCTTTCTATAGCAGCCGGGGCATGTTTCATCTCCATCCTGCTGGCCTCCTCGCGTTCGGCGTTGCTGGCAACGGGGGCAGGCGCGCTATACCTCATCCTGCATCTGCCGCGCGGACGCGGCATGATTCTCCTGTTGGCCGGATTGGGATGCCTGCTGTTACTACCTTTTTCCGGGGAGCTGCTGGAGGGAATTCTTCATAAAATGGATTCCGCCCGGGAAGCCGGCAGCATCTTCAGCTCCCGAAGCGAACTCTGGGAAGACCGCTGGCAGGAATTCTCGCAGCACCCGTTCTTCGGCGTTGGCTTTGCCTCCCAGTGCATCATCACCTTTGACCACAGCCTGCAGAGCGGCAGCATCGAGCCCGGTTCGTCCTATCTGGGCTGTCTATCCATGCTGGGGCTGACGGGAACCCTGCCATTGCTGGCGGTACTTGTTCATGCGCTTCGGCGGGGGATGCAGCCCGCGCTCTTTCCGCGGCTCTCCGTCTGTATCCTGATTTTTTTCTGCATCCACATGATATTTGAGGGCTATCTCATCTCAGCCGGAAGCATCCTCTGCGTCCTCCTCTGGAGCTGCATCTCAGCATCATTGAACCCACAGACCTGATTTTCACCATGGCAACTATCCTCATCTACAACATCAACGAGCCTTACATCCACCAGGGTGGTATGGAGCGCGTCACCGATTCGCTCATCCGCATGCTGCAACAACAGGGGCATCGGGTCAGCGTGCTATGCCGCTACCACAACCGCATGAACGCCCCCTACCAATGCCCATGCGACATCCACTATTTACCGGCAGATGAAAGCAGCTCCGACTATTATGAACAGCTCCTCGACACCGTTCGTCCCGATATCGTCATTGATCAGGAAGAAGGCGGCATCATCGGCATACACGGCTTTTTCCGCAGCCGGAATCAGCTCCGCCACAAGGCACCATGCTACATCGCCGTGCAACACAGTTCTGCCGGGACAGCCCTGCGCCATTACAGGCACTTGAAACACAAAAGCATTCCCAACGCTGTGATATCCACGCTCTACAACGGTCCGGTGCTCACGCTGATGCAACATCTCGCAAAACTCCGCAAACGCCGTGATTACGCCCTGCTGAATCGCAATTACGACAGCATCGTCACCCTATCCCCCTCAGCGGTGACGGATTTTCTGGAGCTCTGCCCGAACGGCGATAAACTCTCCGTCATTGCTAACTGTACCCACTACACACCGCCCGCTGATATTCCTTCCAAAAAGAACATGGTTCTCTTTGTCGGACGCATGGATAACTTGTCCAAGGGCGTTGACAAGCTCATCCGCATCTGGGCGCGGACAGATGCCGACTTCCCCGATTGGGAACTGCACCTGCTGGGTGACGGGCAGGATCTGGAAAAGAACAAGGCCATGGCAGAGGAGTTGGGGCTGGAGCGGTGTCGTTTCCACGGCTGCTGCGATCCGGAGCCGTTTTACCGGGAAGCCTCCATCATCTGTCTGACCTCCTACTATGAGGGATTCGGCATGGTCTTGCTGGAGGGGATGCAGTACGGATGTATTCCCGTGGCATTCGACAGTTACCCTGCTGTGCATGACCTCATTTCTCACATGCGGAATGGCCTTCTGGTGCCGGCGTTTGATGAAAAAGCCTACGCCCGCAGCCTGGCTTCCCTGATGAACCGGGAATCGCTGCGGCGCGTGTTGCAACAGGCGGCGAGACAACGCGCTGAGCAGTTTTCACCGGAACGCACGGGGCAACTCTGGCAGCAACTCATTTCCCGACTGCTCAACCGTCAGGCATCATGAAAATCCTCCACACCATTGATTCCATGCACCCCGGCTGCGGCGGCACCACAAGCTGCACAGCAGCGCTGGTCAGCGGGCTCCGCGCCGCAGGCATCCGCACGGATATCCTCACCCGAGCCGAAGACCACCCCGGTTTTTCGCCCATGCGGATTTCCTCACGACTGCGCCGCGAATTACGCGGGAAGCGAGCCGACATTTATCACACCCACGGGTTGTGGATGGATGTGAACCACGCGACCTGCACCCACGCACGCCGACAACATACCCCCTGTATCATCTCCACCCACGGCATGCTGTACCCGGAGGCGCTGCAACGTCACGAGATGATGAAAAAGCTCATGATGAAGCTCTTCCAGCTTCGCGATCTGGAACAGGCCACCTGTATTCACGTCACCTCGGAGCAGGAAATGCGGCATGTGCAAAAAATCCTGCCCCGTACCCGGATCGGCATCATCCCCCTGCCCGTGGCTGAACCGCCTCAAGAGCCGGAAGCAGTCCCCCATCGGACATTCCGCGTCGGTTATCTGGGACGACTTCATCCCATCAAAAACATTGAAAACCTCATTCGCGCCTGGGGCTTGCTGCAACTGCCGGAGGCCGAATTGGTGGTGATGGGCGATGGCCCCCAGGCCTACAGGGAATCGCTGCAACGGCTGGCGGGACAAATAGGCGGCAGTATCATCTTCACCGGTTTTCTAAACGGACAGGAAAAATACGATGCTCTGGCCTCTCTGGATGTGTTCTGCGCACCGAGCCATCAGGAAAACTTCGGCATGAGCATTGCGGAAGCCTTGCGTTGCGGCACACCCGTGCTGGCTTCCCGGCACACCCCATGGCAATGCCTCAACGAACAACGCTGTGGCAGCTGGCAGGGCAACTCATCCGCTGAGCTGGCAGAGGGGATTCTGTCCTACTATCGGCTTTCTGCCGATGAACGCAGAGAGATGGGAAAACGCGGGCAAGAGCTCATACGCCATCGATTCAGCCCCGCCACGATTGCCCGCAGCATGCTCCGTCTCTACCAATACCTGCTGGGTGACACCACCAAACCCGATTTTGTCCATGAATAAGCATTTCACCTACTGCAACAAGCTGTTTCGCGGGCTCTGGGAAATGACACGCTTCCTGCTGTTCCGACCGTTTCCCGGCCGCATCTTCCTGCCGTGGCGTGCTTTTCTGCTCCGGCTATTCGGAGCGGAACTGGCACGGGGGGCACATGTCTACGCCTCCGCAAGGATTCGTGAACCATGGAATTTGGAAATGGGAGAAGAAAGCTGCCTGGCAGAGGGTGTCATCTGCTACAATGTGGACAGAATCGTCATCGGACGACATGCCACGGTCTCGCAGCGCTGCTTCCTCTGCACCGCCTCCCATGATATCGACAGCCCCGGGCACGAACTCATCACGGCTCCCATCCGCATAGGCGATTTTGCCTGGGTGGCAGCAGAAGCCTGCATCGGCAAAGGTGTCACCATCGGCAACGGCGCCGTGGTCGGGACCCGAGCAGCCGTATTCCGCTCCGTGCCGCCCAAGGCAGTCGTGGGAGGCAACCCCGCCGTATTCCTTCGTAACAGAAAGATAGAATTATGAGATACCCCCAATCTACCCTGAGCGCCATCATCCTCACCTTCAATGAAGAGAAGCACATCCGCAGATGTCTGGCTCGAGCGCTGGATTTCTGCTGCGAAGTATTCGTGGTAGACAGCTACTCCACAGACCGAACCCCGGAAATCTGCCGCCAGTTTTCCCGCGTCCGATTGGTACAGCATGACTGGCCGGGCAATCAGGCACTGCAATTCAACTGGGCGCTGGGTCACCTGCCGCTGCACACGGACTGGATTCTACGGCTGGATGCGGATGAATATCTGCTGCCGGGAGAGGGCGAAAGGCTTCTGCACCTGCTGCACGAGCAGCCGAAAGATGTCGCCGGGCTGGTTCTGCACCGCCTGCGCTATTTCCTCGGCAGACACATCCGCTACGGCGGCACCGACAAGATTCCCTTGCTGCGGGTTTTCCGCAAGGGCTGCGCCCAATGCGAATGCCGCGCCATGGATGAACACATCATCCTCACGAAAGGCCGCAGTATCTCCGGCGATATTGTCTTTGCAGACAACAATCTGGAGCCGCTGGAAAAGTGGCTGAACAAGCATCTGGACTATGCTCACCGGGAAGCAGCCACCATGCTGCGGGAGCATCACGACAGCCACGAGCTGCACCACACACAGCAACGGAAACGCCGCAACAAGGCACGCTACGCCCGATTCCCTATGTTCTGGCGCGCGGCGGGATATTTCGTCTACCGCTACATCATCCGACTGGGTTTTCTGGATGGCAGAGAGGGATTTCTCTGGCATTTCCTCCAGGCGTGGTGGTACAGAACCGTTGTCGATGAATTTCTCTGCGAAAAATCTCGTCAGGCATGAATCTGCTCTTCTCCTTCGGCAACCTCATCCGTCCCACCAGAGGCGGGACGGAGCGGGTGACGGCCCTCATCGCCCACGGGCTGCAGGCGCGTGGGCACAAAGTCAGCTTCCTCGTCACGGAAGAACTCACCACGGCTCCGCTCCCGGTCGGCACCTATACCTGCGCCGGGTTGAGCCGGGAGGAAAAAGCGCAATGGGTGAACCAACTCTGTGAGCGGCTCCGCATTGATGTCCTCATCAACGAAGCTGGCACCAGCGACGACATCCGCTTTCTGAACCATGAGCAATTAACCCATCCCTGTCGTATCATCACCTGCATTCATTTCGACATCACGGGCGATTTGCAATACTTCTACCGCAGCATGGATATCCCACTGAACAGTTGGAGGAATCTCCTGCGTTGGCTGAAACTGCCCTTCCTGAAGTGGATGCACACGAGAAACCGCCGCCAACGCTACCGCTACCTGCTGCAACATTCCGATGCCGTTGTCGTACCGGCTCCTGCGCTGGTGCAGCAGTTCTTCCGCTTTACCGGCACCCACCCCAGCACGCGGGTGCGTTGCATCCCCAACCCGGCGGTGTTCGCCCCGGAAACGGTACAGGTCAAGGAACAGCTGGCCTTGTTTGTCGGCAGGCTGGTGCCGGGCAAGCATGTTGACCATCTTCTGGATGCCTGGAAGGCCTCCGGAGCAGAGAGAAAAGGCTGGAAGCTGGCCATCGTGGGAGAGGGCGGTCAGCGCCCCCGTCTGGAGCGGCAGGCAAAACGCCTGAGGCTGCGCTCCGTCTGCTTTACGGGCAATCTGAATCGGCCGGATGAGCTTTACAAACGGGCAGCGCTGCTGATACTGCCCTCGGATTACGAATCATTCAGCATGGTGGTGCTGGAAGGACTCTCATTCGCCTGTTTTCCGATTGTCTACTCCTTCCCGGCCCTATCCCAGCTGCTGGTAAGGCCGGAGTGGGGTATCGTGCTGCCCCGTCACCATCAGAAAGCCCTGACGACCGCCATACAGGCAGCCATTGACCACCATCTGACCAATCTTCCGCACCAGAAAGACATCCACGCACACCTGAAACACTTTGCCCTGCCCACCATCCTCAATCAATGGGAACAACTCATCGCCCCTACACCATGAAAAACCGTATCATGCAGCTCCGCACGCTGATAGCACAACTCCGGCCGCGTCACCTCAACGTGGCCGCCTGTGTGGCCTTTAACCGCACACGACCGATTCACTCCAACTGGGGAGACGAACTGAACTATTACTTCCTGCCCCGGCTCTTTCGCAGAACCGTCTGCATCAGCGATTATTCCTGGCTGTGCCGATTCGGGTTACAGCGCCAACACCTCATCATCGGCAGCACCATCGGCCTGAAATGCACCCGCAACACTGTCATCTGGGGAGCCGGGGTACTCTCCGGCGATTCCCCTCTGCCGGAAGCCCCGGCAGAGGTGCTGGCAGTGCGCGGCCCCCGCACGCGAAGCTATCTGCTGAGCAAGGGGGTGGACTGCCCTGCTGTCTACGGTGATCCGGCACTGCTGCTGCCCATGGTATACCGTCCCGCCAACATTCTCCGGAAACACACGCTGGGTATCATTCCCCATTATCAGGATATGAACAGCGATGTGCTGCGACGCTACGAGATGTTCCACCCCGGCTGCACCATCATCAATCTGCGCCACTACAAACGCTGGACGGATGTGATAGATGCCATCTGCTCCTGCGAGGCGATTATCTCCTCCTCTCTGCATGGGCTCATTGCCGCTGCGGCCTACGGAATTCCCCATGTGTGGGCCGTCATTTCGCAGGGCAGCACCATCGGGGGCGAATTCAAATTCCGGGACTTTTTTGAATCCGTCGGTCAAGCGCATGTCGATTGTCACCCCCTGCAGCGCGCGGAATCCGCGCTTTCTGATTGGACACCCCTGGACTGGGATGCCGCCCCGCTGCTGCAATCCGCCCCCTACCCCATCTCGCCATGCCCCGTGAACTGAAAGCCGGTATCATCCTCAACTACGTCTCCATAGGTATCAACCTTGCCATGGGGCTGCTGCTCACCCCGCTGATTATTTCCCGGCTGGGGACAACGGAATACGGTATCTTCATGCTGGCCAATTCCGTGATTGCCTGGTTGGGTATCACGGATTTCGGGCTGGGAGCCACCGTAACCCGCTATGTGGTATCATACCGTGCCAAGGGGCGTTTTATGCGGCAGGCGCATTTTCTGGGGCAAGCAGTCATGCTGTTCAGCCTGATGGGGCTGCTGGCGCTGGCAGCAGGTATCATCTGTTACCTGTACCTGCACGCCCTTTTCCCCGGACTGAGTGAGGACGGTCTGCACCTGCTGCGGGTTCTGTTTCTGATTACGCTGGGCAACTTCGTGCTGGCGTTTCCGCTGCGCCCACTGGCGGCCATACCGACTGCCTGTCGACGATTTCTGGCACCGGGGCTGGCAGGACTGGTGCAGGCTCTGCTGAATGTGGGACTGACGCTGCTTCTGCTGCGGCTGGGGGGGAAAGCGACCGCCCTCACCTGGCTGGCTTTCGCGCTCAACCTCGGGCTGATGCTCTGGCAGACACACTATGCCGCCCGCACCCTGGGGGCTCGTGTTCTGTTCCGCAAGCCGGATTTGCGGCTCTATCGGAGCATGTTTTCCTTTTCGTTCTGGGTGATGCTCAACCAGCTGATGGATCTGCTCTATTGGCAGATCGGCACCCCGATTGTGGCACGAATCTGCGGGCCGCAGGCGGTGGTGTATTATACGCTCGGCCTCTCCTTTTCCCGGTATTTCATGATGGCCTCCACCGCCATTTCCGGGGTATTCTCGCCGGAAATCATGCACCGTATCGACAGCCGCGCCACGCCCGCCGAACAGACCTCGCTCATGATTCGCGCGGGGCGGCTGCAGCTCTGCATCATCGGGGTCATGCTCACGGGCTTCTGCCTCTTCGGCAGGGAGTTTCTGCGGCTCTGGGTGGGCAGCAGCATCGGCGCTCACACCACGGAGGTCTGGTGGGGAGCCCTGCTGGTTCTTATCCCGCTCATCCTACCTCTCAGTCAGAATACCGGGATTGCCATTCTGCAAGCGCGGCATCTGCACCGGGGGAGAGCCCTCATTCTGCTGGCAACGGCGCTTGTCTGCGTCATTCCGGGCTACCTGCTCACGCAGAGGTTCGGCGCACCCGGCATGTTCTGCGGCACGGCACTCTCCCTGCTTCTGGGACACGGACTGTTGCTCAATCTCTATTACTCACGCCGCGCCGGGCTGGAGATGAAACGCTTTTACCGCGAGGTATTCTTTCCCGCACTGCTCCCGCTGTTTCTCTGCGCGGCAGGCGGCTGGGCCATTCCGGTGTTCATCCCCTGCACCAACTGGGGAATGCTCCTTTCCCTCTGCGGCGGTTTCGCCCTGTACGCCTCCATCGTTTTCTTCCTGCTGTACCTGCGACGGGAGGAACGCCGTGAGCTATTCCACCTTTTCCGACCATGAAAACGCACTACGATTTCGTCTTCCTGACCAACACGCCCTCCTTCTACAAGCTGAATCTCTGCCGTGAGCTGTCGAAACGACACTCCCTGCTGCTGGTGTTGCTGGGGTACGGAAGTGAAGCAGTCAATCAAGTTCCTGAGCGGGAACCGTTCGATGTGGTATTTCTGCATGAAGGAGACTTGCACCGCCGCAATCCTTTCCTCGTTTTCTTCCGTCTGCTGAAGCTGATGAGCCGCATCCGCGCCGGGCGGGTTCTCTTCTCCGGCTGGTTTGTTCCGGAATTTAATGTCTATGCGTTCCTCAGCCCCCGCAGGAAGAATGCCCTCATCTGCGAATCTTCCGTGCTGGATTCCTCCCTCTCCGGGATAAAAGGCCGGGTCAAGCGCTTCATCATCCGCCGCATGAGCGCGGCACTCCCCTCCGGCATCCCGCACCGGGAACTCTTTGAACGAGCGGGGTTCAGGGGGAGCATCCATCCCACGGGGGGCGTAGGGCTTATCCGCTACACCCACCGAACGGCTCAAAAAATCACACACCAACCGCTGCGTTATCTGTTTATCGGGCGACTGATAGCAGTGAAGAACGTGGTAGCGCTGGCCCGTGAATTCCAACTCAACGGTAAGCCGCTCACCATCGTTGGCAGCGGCCCGCTGGAGCAGGATATCCGCCGACTGAATGCCCCCAACATCACCCTCACCGGCTTTGTCCCCAACGAACAGCTGCCGGAGATTTTCTGCCGGCACGACATCTTCATCCTGCCCTCTCTCTATGAACCCTGGGGGCTGGTGGTGGAAGAAGCGCTCTACCACGGCTTGCCCGTCCTGGTCTCGCAATACGTCGGCTGTGCCCGCGATTTGATTGCCCCGGGCGATACAGGCGAAATATTCAACCCGGAAGAGCCGGATTCACTCACCCGAGCCATGCATCACATCGAGCAGCATTACGAACATTATCGGGATAAGGTACACTCCATTCCCTGGGAGCAGCGGAAAATGCAGCAGATACAGGCCTATTCAGCTTTAGTGGATATCCGCCCCTCTTGCTAGTCAAAAAAAAGCTGAATATACTTCCATCGGAAGCACAACGGTCGTACACACCAGGCTGCCCGGTATGTCCACCAGCACGGCGGCTATCCATGACAGCGGAGCGGTATATGCACGATGAGGGTTGGGCTGTTCCTCCAGTCACAAAGGCTCATATAATCGCGGGTGTTTGAGCTGCGCCGAAGAATATGCAGAATAGAAAGGATAGACCGATTTCGGTTCTGTGGTTGTATCTACCGCAGATTCCGGTTTTTCCGTGTATATTTTCCCCTTGTGGTAGTAGCAGACCTCGCCCGGAGGCTCGACAAAACAGAAATCCTTGTGTGGCAACTGACTGAACGCCGCATCCTCAATCCACGCAATCCGTTCCCGAACAATCGCCGACTGGGCTTTGATATACAGTTTCCCATCGTCCATGCAGGCATCCCACATGGGCTTATTCTCATCTCCGCCAATGCAAGCTCTTACTCTGGCATCCTTCTCCACCAGCGCCGCCTTGTATTCCCGGCCTATATTATCAATCACCCCGGCAGTATTCAGCCGCACACACCCCGTCAATAGCAGAACGGCCGCCGCAACGATCACTCCGGCCAACAGCAAGACAAACGGACCGGAAAACCTTATTCTCGTTTCAACGCTACAAGGCCCTTGTTTCGTTTTGACAACGTTATGTTTCATAGTGCTCATCTGTTACGGGGCATGATGATTATTTTCATTGTGATTCCGCTCTGAAAAAGCGTGAACCTTCGCATACAACCGTCTCTCATCTTTCGGATTATCCGCTATTGGTTCCATCATCAGATTGATGAGCAGCCAGGCCAGCGGTACACCATTGGCCAGAAAATAGCTGGTGTATACTTCTTTCTGTAAAATATGAACACCAAGTTTCCACCCAGCGTC
>CAYYKC010000010.1:0-39537 GCA_964471605.1 uncultured Akkermansia sp.
GGATTTGCAAAAATTGCCACTTATTCCAAAGGTTGAGCAATTTTAGGATTGACAAATTAATAAAACCGTATAAGATATTTGCCGAGGGTCAATAGGAAGGGGTCTTACAGTATATGTAAGAATTACGCATATTTAGCAGCTTACCTTCCTATTGACCTTTTGCCTTATTAAAAGCAGTTGGAGAAATTGCATGAAGCGAAACTATTTTTTGTGTTTGTAGGTCGATTATTATTTTGTTCAAATAAGTTTTTGCAGATGTTTGAAGAACGCAATATGCCTCAATAACTGGTTTGTTATTGTCATTGTGGTTATACGAATTTAAACAGAACTGACAATTACTCAATGATTGAGAAATGCGATTAAAAACATTGTTTGATGACCATCTACCACGCGAAATGCCCTCTCTTATTATATTTCCATCTATATAGACTATTCCGTCATTTATACCATATTGTTTAAGAAAATTAAATTGTCCTACTTTATACGATATGCTTATACCAAAGTTTTTGAAAGTGTTTTTCTCTGCAATAATTTCGTAGTTTCGCCAATACTCCTTAAACGTCATAATAGTATTTAGGATAGAAAAAGGCAAAATCCTACATTTTACTTGACATTCACAATCAAAAGATTTATACATACTGCTGTATGAGAGTTGTATTTCTTTCGGAATTTAATTTCGTAGCTGGCGATAGAGAACTTATTAAAGAAACTAATAATCACCATTTTCCATATAATATTATCATAGATGATGAATCTCTTCCGAAAATATTCTACGATGTTTCTACAAATAAAACTATAATTACAGTTTCAAAAGACGAAAAGAGTATTTCATTTTGGTTTAAAGGAAATAAAAATTACTCTTATGGTGGTTCAGAAAGCGATAGAAGGTTTTATTTTAAAGATTAATATGAAACATTTCTATTTCTTCTTCAGGTGATAGTTTTCTCATTTCGTCTAAATTCAGCTTAACCCATCCTGTTTTTGGAATTCTGTAATATTTCTCCATAAAAATTAACAATTCTTCTTCTGTCATATTTTTTGTTAGCTTATATATTTCATCTTCTGTTAGCCATTCGTAATTTCGCCAATACTCCTTAAACGTCATAATAGTATTTAGGATAGAAAAAGTCGTAACTTTGCAAATGACAAAATTACGACTTTTTTTCTTGACTCTAAAGCAAAAGTTTATTAACCTCTGCTTAGGTTATGCATATATTAACCAACGAAGGGGTAGTTCCACTTATGTGGCTCCCTTTATATATAATAATATTCAAGTTCTGAATTATTGCTAAGTGCGGAAGGTTGGGACCCGTTTGGTAGGACAGAGCCTATGTAAAATAGACCAAATGCATCGACCCTCTTTGAGTGTTTAATTTCTATAAGATGATTTGATAATAGTTCTTTAGCTCTAGCCGGTGAAATATTTGCCGTTTTGATTGCTTCTCTCGACATTTCTTCGTTTAGAAAATAATCCATTTCCAGGGTGAAAAAGGAAGTAAGCGATAGAAAGATTGTGTTAAGTAATATATTTATATTCATATATTATTTTGTTTTGGTTATTCAAATCTATCATATGCTAATTTTAAATGAGCGAGTGGCGCTTATGACTATCATGTTGGTTTGGATGTATGTTGAACCCTATATATGCGTTAGCTTATTCCATGATGCGAATACACCAATTTTTTTGAACATAATTATATCTGTAGAGTAAAATTAAATATTTGTAATCAGCTTCATGGATGTCCTGCTTATATAATTCTGATGTTGTTATAATGTTTCCGAATTGGATGGGATTCGAATTTTCTATCTTTTGTAGTAATGTCAATCGTTGATTTTTTGAACTGAATAAGCAAATGAATAATTGCTGATTCCCTTTAATTTGTTTTGCTCTAAAATGAATTATGAACCTGTTGTCGTATTCATTTACTTCAATTAATGCATTGTTCGTGTTTATTGTGAATGTAGGTTTGAGCATGGCGGCTGCTTGTTTGTTGCCTTCTTGTAAGGCTATTTCATAAGGTGATAAGCAATCGTTTGCGGAATACTCATCATCCGTCCGTGCGCTTTTGTTCGCTCCGAATTTGAGTAATGTTTGAATAGTTTGCAGGTTTCCTGTGGATGCTGCTTCATGGAGAGGGGTGTACCCACTCACATAGGTTCTGCTGTTAACATCTGCACCTCTATGTATGAGAGGTGCAATAGCTTTTGAAAAGCCTAGTTTGGAAGCGTAACTGATGGCATTAATTCCTTTCCCGTCTTTTGTGTTTACGTTTGCTCCCAGATTCAGAAGATTTATCGTAGCTTTGAAATCTTTTGATAAAATTGCATTGATTAGTTGTGTTCTTCCTGTATACTTGTTTCTTTTGTTTAAGTCTTTATTATTGCAGCAACATGTTTTGGTGAAAAGGTAGCATGTTGCTGCAATAGAGAATAATATAATAAAAATATAAATGTATCTCAGACAATTTTTCATCTATTACTTAGGTGTATAATTGCTGCCTTTGTTGTGGTCGGGATTCTTCTCCGTTGATTGTCACCTTTTTGGTGGTGCGGCGGCCCATGGTATAGGCGAACTTAGAATTTTTGCCTTCTCTTCGA
Source organism: uncultured Akkermansia sp. (assembly GCA_964471605.1). Taxonomy (GTDB): domain Bacteria; phylum Verrucomicrobiota; class Verrucomicrobiia; order Verrucomicrobiales; family Akkermansiaceae; genus Akkermansia. The sequence goes on from CAYYKC010000010.1 coordinate 2,599, forward strand.
CATTTAAGTGCTCTCCTATGTGTAATGATTGAAGATCAATTTTTCCGGAAATACAATCGTAGTCCCAATAATCAATGGTTAACTCCTTGCTAATCATATATGAAATGATTGATTGGTTTGACGAGTTTTTTAGGTCTATGGAATATGTCGTGTAGTGTTCGAAATTGATGTTTGGATGTGATTGTGATAAAAAAAGAGATTTTGCGTTAGTGTAGTTAATGCGAATTAAATCTTTTTTTAACTTTGAATCTTTAATTGTTTTTATAATCCTTTGGTTGCTATCCTGAATGCATATTTTTCTCCCATTTAAATGGCAATAAATACCATATGTCTGTTGGATGCATGATGTGCAGGATAAGGACAAGAAGACAATATAAATTGTTTTCATTATTGCTGTATATTGAACGGTGCACGTTTTAGAATGAGTTTCAAAGTTGTTTCTTTATATAAGATGAAACGATTAAATATAAGCGTTTGATTAAAATAAATGTTACGCGTGCTAAAAGAGGAAAAATAATGCCTATAAAAATAATGATTTCATTTGTAATGAACTTGTGTCTATATCCTATATTTGTGATTAAACCGAATATGAAGTTTTCTATAAGATTTATAGCATCTGTTAATGCTATCATTGAAGAAATTAATGTGATAATAAGTATTCCGTATAATAATCTTGGGGTGATGAAAATAATAAATAAGTTAATGATGAATAATGAAAGTAAAAGTAATAAATATACAATAATACAAAACTGTACGATGAGAAACATGTCGGAATGTTGATTTACATTAATGGAGCAAACGGATTTCCGGGAGCCATGTGCATATACATGCAAGGATCTATGCAGTCGATGAACATGTCGATGCAATCGTATTTTTCTCTCCAAAAATAATTTTGCTCCCAATCTTTTAAATTTGAATTGAATATGAAATCTGTTATAAAGTCAGGTTGACGTAAATAGTAAGATTGTTTCGATGCTGTATTGTAGACGTGATAGGTTGTTAATATATAATCTTTGTTTCCTTCTCTTTGCTTCGTTACATATATATGTTTGCTGAAATGCTGCCAACAAAAGCCGTGCTGACCGTAGACCTCGCAGATGTTTTTGGTTAAATCCCAGCCGTATGTGTACCAGGTGCCGTCCTTTTGGATAGCCAGCGGACGGGTGGCGTATGTGTAGGCTCGGGACACTACGGTGGTGGTGACGGTTTGCTGCACCATGCCATTCATGGCGTGGTAGAAGCTACGAGATGTGTTTAGACTGAAGGGCGTGAAATGCGAATTGATGAACCAGTATTGGGTCGAATGGATGTGTTTCATAAGGAGTGAGAAAACATAATGTGATGCATCCGATGAATATGCCTAAGGGGGAGTACTCATGTTTTGAGTCGGTTATTTCAATGAAGCTCCTTTCGTGCTGATATTTTACATGTTGGAAGTAAAAGCTTGATACTGGAAAAGGATATGTTTTATCGAATCCGGCAGTAGCGGATATTTTTTTTCCGTTGTAGTTGATTTTTATTCTAAATTTCTTCTTAAATCTAAGTGATAATTGTCCGATGATGCTGTTTCGATTGTAAATGTCGAAATTTTCGAAAATATAAGGAATATAGATTTTTCTCTTTTTTAATGTGTAATGGGTACAGTTAAATTGAAAATCGTAGTGCTGTTTTGATTTTTGGAACATGATGTAGCCGGTTTCATCTGTTATGGCTAATATGTTTTTGTACAAGATTCTCATAATTTAATACATCGAAAATCGTCATGTAAATATTTATATGCGAAAGCGGGTTGTTCAGCTGAACTTGTAGAAGTGCAGCTTACGGCGTCGGAGGTGCTGCGTTTGTAGCACATGCCGGTGAGCAGGGGATGGTAGAGCGTGACTGATATGTTGTTGGGCTTGGTGAGCGTTTAGAGTGGGTGAGTGAGGGGCAGATTGGCGTAGCTTAATATCTTTTGCTTGTTGCAGAACTGGGAATCTGCGGTGGCGATACATCTGTTCGAGCTGTAGCCGATGTATACGGCCTCCCCTCCCACATGGTTTCGTCTTCAGCGTAGGTGTGGCTATAAGATGCATATTTAGAATGTGTAGTATGGGGATATTATTTATGGCCCTGTATCTCCGTCTATGCTAGGGTTGAAAGTATGTATTCCGTAAGGTGTGAGAAAATATAGCGCGATGCATCCGATGAATATGCTTAAGGGGGATAACCCTGATGTTGAGTCAGTTATTTCAATGAGATGCCTTTCGTGCTGATATTTTACATGTTGGAAGTAAAAGCTTGATACTGGAAAAGGAAATGGTTTATCGAATCCGGCAGTAGCGGATATTTTTTTCTCGTTGTAGTTGATTTTTATTCTAAATTTCTTCTTGAATTTAAATGATAATTGTCCTATTTTGATGTTTTGATCGTATACGTTAAAGTTTTCGAAAAAATATGGAATATTGAATTTTCTCTTTTTTAATGTGTAATGGGTGCTGTTGAATTGGAATACGTAGTGTTGTTTTACTTTTTGAAAAACAATGTTGCCGTTTTCATCTGTTATGTCTGATTTGTTTTTGTGTAAAATCATCATAAGAAACCGAGTGTGTGATTATAGGAGATTATTCAAAATCTATTTCAGAACTTCCTCCCGATATTTTGTGTTGATATTCATAAAATAGAGTAGATGCTACAATTCGTGCATACCAACCGGTTCCCCAACTTCCCCTCCTTTGCTTGAAGTCGTAAATGTAGCTTAATGTGACTCCTGCTTCAACGAATGCTTCAACGAATGTTTTAACAGTTGCGATTCCGAAGCGGATTCCCAGAAAACCGCCACCGGAGGCTAAACCTTCTATGCTATTCTCTCCATTAAACCAACAATATTTAACTTTGGCTGTTGCGTTTATTGTAAGCCCTCCGGCTAAGGTTAAAGCTGATAAGCCTTTGGCTGTCGCAGTAAGCACAATTCCGAAGCTGGCAGAAGCACAACACCCATCACTCGAGATAACGCCGGATATGGATGCTTTTAATGAGAGTACATAAATGCTGAATTTGTTATATCGTCGTATGATAAATTCACCTTTTTTCTTGGAATAATCGTTAACTATGCCAAAATATTCATGTATTGGTTGCACTATGAAATCGGACATGTTTTTCAATCCGTTGATTATTTCAAGGATTCTGGCCTGTACAGCATTAAAAAATAGCCCAAGATAATCAGTAGAGCTGATAGGAGAATTGTTTGTGTATACAAATAAGTTTCGGATGTATTCTTCTTCTATAAGATCCCTGCCCAGCCATCTGCCGTCGGATGGGTTGTAGTGGCGGTAGTTGTAGTAGACGAGGGCGAGTTCGTCGTCATGGAATTCGCTGCTCCATTGGATGGGCTGGGTGACATCGCCTGAAATGGTTACCGATCCATAGGGCGTATAGGCGTAGTTCGTGCGGATGTAGCCGTGCTGCCCGTAGAGCTCGCAGATGTTCTTCGTTAAATCCCATCCGTATGTGTACCATGTACCGTCCTTTTGGATGGCCAGCGGGCGGGTGGCTATCGGTTGGGAGGGATCCCATGTGATGAGCCAGAGTGCCGGGTGGTTACTGCGGGTGAGGTCACAGCAGGCGATTTGCAGGAATCCACGGTAGAGGTAGCGATGATGGAGGGTGACGGCTCCGTTGACCGTTACTTTCTTGGTGGCACGGCGGCCCATGTAATCGTAGCTGCATTCGATGACGGTATTGTTTTCCGCATTGGTGAAGCTCACGGGGCGGTTTTCGGCATCGTAAGCTACAGTCCAGATACCCGTGGAGGTTTTCACGAGTGTCTGGTTACCGGCAGCATCGTAGGTGGGTGTGAAATCACCGATAGCCGTGTACTGGTTGAGGTTGTTGGCCGAGTAGTTGGTGACTTCTTCCGCTGCTTCCTGTGCCGTGTTCCTATTTCCGATGTTATCGTAGTTGTAGGAATAAGCCCCATTATTCACGGTGGCGGCGGTGAGCTCGCTTCGGTTGTTGTAGCCGAAGGAGTCGTTGACGGTTGCGCCATTTCTAGAGGTGCTGCGCGTCACGGGACGCCCAAGGGTGTCGTATGTGTAGGCACGGGACACTACGGTGGTGGAGCTTCGCTTATAAAGCTGGCCGATGAGCAGGTCGCGCTTCTCCTCATAGCTGAGCGTGAGCGACATGTTATTGGGCTTGGTGAGCGATTGCAGCAGGTGCGTGCCGGGCAGGTAAGCGTAGCTGAATGTTTTCTGCGCTCCGCCAAACACGAAGCCAGCGGTGGCGATGCGTCCATCCGTGCCGTAGCCGGTTGAAACGGTCTGCTGCACCGAACCGTTGTTGGCATAGGTATAGCCGGAGGAGCGACCATAGTCATCCCTCAGCTCCGTGACAAGGTGTGTCCTGCCTCCTGCAAGCAGACTATCCGACTCCTGTTCACCGTAGGCATTGTAACCAATGGTGCGGGTGCCTGCGGTATCCGTTACCTGCGTGAGTTGACCGAGGTGGTTGTAGGAGTAGGTGCGGGGGGGTGTATTATCCGAATAAGTTGTACCCAGCAACAGACCGCGTGCGTGTTCATAGGTATGGGTTTTGACTTTGCCACGGGCGTCTGTTTCCGTGAGCCGTCGGTTGTAGGCATCGTATGTCCCGGTGACACTACTGCCGTCTGCGTAGGACTTGCGGATTTCCATGCCGGAGGCATCGTGATACGACCATGTGGTCGTGTCTCCGTCCGTGCGGTTGCCCGGGTCGGTCGAAACCGTTTCCGTGGAAGCGCGGAAGGTGGTCAGGGATGTCATGCGGTCAGCGGAGTCGTAAGCGAAGAGGGCGGGCTGAATGCCCGTGCCCCATTCGGCGACCTTGCGGCCGCGTTCATCGTAGCGGTAGCAGGTGGTGTTCCCCTGCGCGTCTGTCACCGTGGCGGGCAGGTCATGCAAGGGAGCGTAGGTGGTTGTGGTGGTATTACCTGCGGCATCCGTGACGGAGAGCGTGCGCCCGGCGGTGTCCGTGACCGTGGTCGTGGTATTGCCGCGGGCATCCGTGTGGGTGATGGTCATGCCGGTGGCGGTGTAGGCGCGGGTGGAGGTGGTGGTGACACCTGCGTTATCCGATTGCGAGATGACAAAACCATCCACGCTCACCGTGGCGGCGGTGATGTCGGAGGTGGGCAGGGAGGTGTAGCGGGTTCGTTTCGTAGCAGCATTATAGACAGACCATTGGGCAGAGGTCAAGTTTCTTTCATTGATGGCGATTGATTTGCTCTCAATGGAGGAAGAAAGCGAGGAAACCATCTGCTTCTGCAGCGAGATGAGCGGGGAGCCTGCGGCATTGTAGCGGGTGCGGGTGAGGACGGAGTAGATGCCGTCCTCCTGGGATTCCGCGCCGTAGACGTGATACAGCTCCCGCTGGCCGGTGCCGGAGACGTGGGCAACGCTGCCGTCCGTGTTGCGGGAGTAATTCATGGTCTGAAGCTTGTTTTGGTTGTTTCTGTGACAGGAAGAGGGGGCAGCCCGGGCAGATTGCCCGAAGCTCACATAAGAGTAAAGTCGCACCGAGGCGAAAATCCGCCACTTTCCGGTCATTTTTTGAAAAAAAGTGAATTTTTCTGACATTTTTTGTCAGGATGTGACGGATTGAGGCTTGGGAGAGATTAATAAGGGTGACGAAAGCATGTTGTCGGGATTATTCCAGCGCAGGGAAAAACGGCATCGTCAGGAAATCGAGGAATGGTTCCTGACGATGCAGCACCGTCTGCTGGTGTATGCCCGACAACAGGCAGATGACGTGACGGATGTGGAATTGCTGCTGGTCGAGGTGATGAGCCGTGTGACGGCAGCCTATTGCGCCGGTCGGGTAGAGCGGGACGGCCTGTTGCCGTATGTGCTGCGCTCTCTGCGCAATGCTGCGGTGCAGGCGCGAGGGCGCAATGCGCGGCGGCGGGAGGTGGAAAGCGTCTACAGCCGGGAGGAAGAGGAACGACAGCGGGAGGACGCGGCGGCCGGAGACCGGATGCATGCGCTGGCACAGCTTGTGCAACAATTGCCGGAGGAGGAGGCCATGGTGCTGACCCTGCGCATCTGGGATGAACGGAGTTTTGCCGATGTGGCCCGGGAGCTGGGATTGCCGGAATCAACCGCGCGGCGTCGCTATGCTGCGGCATTGGAACGAATCAGAACAATGATGAATCAATCATGAACAGAGATACATACAGCACAGAAGATGTGGAGGGTATGCTCCGCGAACTTGCCCGGCGGCATGCGGGCAGGATGGATGACGCTATGTGCCGCCGTCTGCTGGCGGTGGTGCATGCGGAAGCCGACCGGGCGTTTCAACGCAGGCGTTACCGCGCGATGCTGCCGTGGGCCGCCGTACTGACGGTTTCTGCTGTGGCGGTGGGGCTGCTGCTGCCGGGAGGGGAGGCGGAGAGAGAAGTGGCGAAATCGGTTTCACTGCCTCAATGCTCGTATATGCGGGAAATGAAGTTGGAAGAGCTGGAGAACCCCGCAGGCGGCGGTATCTGTGCCGTGCCGAATGTGGTGTATATCGGCAGACAGGGTGAGGAATGCGGGGTGGCTTGCCCGGAATCGTTTGATATAGAATTATATAACGTGCCATTATGATTTAATTCAAGGAGACGGAAGTCATGAAACGCCGGTTGACAATAGCTCTGCTGCTGATGATGATGTGTTCCCTGTTCGGGGAACACAGGCCGCAGGCTGTTGTTTCGTCCGAGCCGGCGGTGGAACTGATATCGGATATTTTCCTGGGAATTGATACGGCTGCCATGAGCACGGATGAGCGGTTGGCGCAGGGAGCGGTACTGCCGCCGCAGCAGGGACTGAAGGTTTGCGGGGTGGTGCCGGGCAGTCCTGCCGCAGCGGCCGGATTAAAGGCAGGAGATGTGCTGCTGATGCTGAATGGATACCCGGTTGATTGCCGTGAAGATTTGCTGATGAGTATGCGATACAGTCGGCCCGGCCATATTGTTCATCTGAGCGTCCTGCGTGCGGGCCGACAGCTGGCGGTGCCGGTGCAGTTGGCAGCGAGGCCGCAACCGGTAGCCGTCGGGCGTATTGTCCCGCATGAACGGAAACTTACCGATGTGGCTTCTCTGTCACAACATCAGGGACGGATTGCCTGCTTGTTGTCTCTGCCGAAAGTGGACGTGTCCGCCGTTCATCGTGAGCTGGATGCCATTTGCCGTTTGCCCGGCATAGACTCCCGCTCGGGCAATATCCGTCTGTTCTATCGCAGCGGGAACGGATACCTGACAGTAACCAGACACCAGGAGAATATCACAGTATCGCAGTATGAGGAGGATAAAGTGCAGAAGTTGCCGTTGCTCCGCTTCGGTGGCGGTCTTCCGGAGTCTCTGCGGGCACACTTCGAGAAAATGGCCGGGAATGAGAATCAGCCTGTCGATTGAAGATGGTCAATGAGTGGCAGATGCGAGCGTTTGCGGGAATTCATCCCCGCTTCTCCCGCACGGGGAGGCGCATGAGGCAGAAAAGGGCGAGGGCGGGGAGCTGGAGCCAGAGGTAGTACCAGGGGGCGCTGCCCAGGTAGTCCAGCAGGCATCCTTTCACCGGGCTGTATTGGGTGAAGCCGTAGTTGGTGTCCAGCAGGAGGTTGATGGGGATGACGCAGAGCAGGTAGAGGTCTGCCAGCAGCACGGTGCGCCACACGTCCTTGAGGCGTGCGCGCCAACCCAGCACCAGGGGTATCAGCAGCGCGGCGAGTGCCAGCATGCTGTGCGACCAGAAGAAGGTGATGAAGCGGATGTTCGGGAAATCGACTTGCAGGGTGGGGGTGATGAGGGCCTGAATGCTGGCGGCCAGCACGCCGAAGTAGACCATGGCGCAGGCCCAGCGCTTGCGCCACCACAGGGCAATGAAGGCCACGGGTGCCATGGCGGAGCAAAAGTGCAGCGGCAGGTTCTGTATCCATTCCCCGTACGGCATGATGCAGGCGTTGCAGATGTGCTCGCCGATGAAGGTGACGGCCAGCACCAGCGCCAGTGCGCGGCAGAGTCGCTGCCGCCCGGCGGTGTCCATGCGGCGGGCGGAGCGGATGAGGATCATGCCGGTGAGGATGACGAGGGCGAGCACCCAGAGGTGGGAGGCAGACCACCGTGTGAAGGGGAGAGCGGAATGGAGTGGGTGATATCAGTAGCCTCCGGAATCGGCCTCCGGCGTTTGCCAGCGGCGGGCGAGCCAGGCACAGACCATGAGCTGCACCTGGTGGAAGACCATGAGCGGCAGCAGCAGGTTGTTGTCCGGAGAGTCGAAGATGGCCAGCATCATGGGGGCGCCCACGGCCAGGCTTTTCTTGGAGCCGCAGAAGATGATGGCAATGCGGTCTGCGCGGTTGAAGCCGAGGATGCGGCATGCCCGGTAGGCCGCCAGCTGTACCAGCACCAGCAGCACCAGACAGGCCAGCACCAGCCCGCCCAGATGCAGGGCATCCAACTGCTGCCAGTAGCCCGCCACGGTGGCACCGGAGAAAGAGGTGTAGACGACGAGCCAGATGGTGCCCTGGTCATTCCAGCGGATGAGTTCCTTTCTGTTGCGGACGAAGCTCTGCAGCCAGCGCTGGCTGAGTTGTCCCAGGATGAAAGGCAGGAGAATCTGGTAACAGATTTTCAGCACGGTGCCCAAGCCCACGTTCACATGGGCGGTGCCGGTGGAGAACAGGATGCCAACCAGCAGTGGGGTCAGAAACACGCCCAACAGGCTTGAGACGGATGCGGAGCAGACGGCGGCGGGTACATTGCCGCCCGCCACGGAGGTGAAGGCGATGCTGCTCTGCACGGTGGAGGGCAGGCAGGCCACATACACCAGCCCCATGAACAGGGCTGCCCCGGTGAGCGGTTCCAGCAGCGGCCGCAGCAGCGGCACGACCAGCGGGAAAAAGACGAAGGTGAACAGGAACACCAGTGTCTGCAAGCGCCAGTTGAGGATGCCTTCTATCACGGATTTGCGTGATAATTTGACGCCGTACAGGTAGAAGAGCAGGACGATGGCGGCATTGGTGAGCCAGTCGAAGACCGTGGCCGCTGTGCCGCTGCACGGTATGAGCAGCCCGAGCACCACGCTGAGCAGAATCCCGGTGGTGAAGCGATCCCGGTTTGCCAGGAAGCGGTGCAGGCGCTCGCGGAGGCGGTTCATGGCGGCCGGGGGTTATTTGCGCGGGGGGAACTCGTAGGTCACGCGCCCGGTTCCGGGAGTGAACACGAGGTAGGCGTCAAATTTGTTGCCTGTCTTGTGGCTCACGAAGCCCTGAATGAGGTCGGTCTTGCCCTTGGTCAGCAGCTTGCCCACCATCTCTGCGGTCAGTTCCATGCCGCACATCATCTTCGGGACGACCAGCGGCTTGCGGTTCTTGCCGTAGGTGATGCCGTCCACGTGCCAGGCGTTTTCCGTTTCCAACAGCTCGTGTTCGCCCTTGCCTTTCACCTTCAGGATGCCGTGGCGCCTGGCCTTGGTCAAATCCTCCGCTGCGGCGTTGGCGGCGGTGAACTTCTTGTCGGCTTTATCCTTGGACTGCTTGCTGCGGGTTTCGCGGGGCGGGAATTCGAAGCCGACGTTGCCCTTGGCTGCATCCAGCACGAGGAAGGCATCGAAGGCGCGGTGGGTGCGCTGGGAGACAAAGCCGGTAATCAGCTCGCTCTTGCCCTCTGCGAGCACCTGTGCCAGCTGCTCGCGGGTGATGTCCTTGCCCAGAATGGTGCGCGACATGGAGAAACCCTTGCCGCTGCTGCGGGCAAACTCCGGGATGCTCCACTGCTTGTCCGTTTCCTGTACTTCCAGCTCGCCCTGACCCTTCACGGTCAGGGAGCCGATGGAGACGGGGGCTTCTGCCTCTGCTGCATCACCTCCGGCGGCGGGGCGGTCGTTCTCGAAGTAAAACTCGGCTTTCCAGGAAGATTTTTCCGTGGCGGGGGCCACCAGCTGCAAGCCTGCCTTGAAGGGTTTGCCGAATTTGGAGCGGAAGCCATCCATGACGGGGAGTCGGCCATTGGTAATCAGCTCGGCAATCTGGTCATCGCTCAGGCTCAGGCCGGCATGCACGCGGCGGATGCGGAACTTGCACTTGTGGCAGGAGATGGCATCCACGCGGCTGCTCAGCCCGGCTGCACCGCAGGCGGGGCAGGTGAGCTCCAGGTCGGGGTTCTTGCCGTTCTGCATGTAGTCGCGCACGGCATCGACAATATCCGTGGTGTAGGAGCGGATTTCCTTCATGAAGGAATCGCGCTGCAAGTTGCCGGCTTCCATCTGCTTGAGGCGGTATTCCCACTCGCCGGTCAGCTCCGGGCTGGAGAGGGTGCTGAGGCCGATTTTGCCCAGCAGGTCGATGAGGTCCATGCCGCGGCGGGTGGCCATCAGCTCCTTGCCCTCGCGGGCGATGTATTCCTGCGTGATGAGCCCTTCGATGATGGCGGCGCGGGTGGCGGGGGTGCCGAGTCCGCGCTCTTTCATGGCATCTGCCAAATCCTCGTCCTCCACCAGCTTGCCGGCTGTTTCCATGGCCGTCAGCAGTGTGGCTTCCGTGTAGGCGGCCGGTGCCTTGGTCTTGTCTGCCACGGCTTCCACGCGTTCGGCTTTGACCTTTTCGCCCTTGCCCACGGCGCACAGCTCATCCTTCTTGCGCTTGTCGGCACCGTACAGGGCGCGCCAGCCGGCGGCCAGCTGCACGCGACCGTGGGTGTAGAAGCAATCCGTGGCTCCGGGGGAGGTGACGATGGTGGTGCGCTCTGTGTCCTCAAACTCTGCATTGGGCATGAAGACACCCAGGAAGCGCTGCACTACGAGGGTGAAGATTTTGGCCGCATCCCCGGAAAGGGCCACAAACTTGCCGGTGGGGATGATGGCGAAGTGGTCGCTGACCTTGCTGCCGTCGAACACGCGTTTGGAGGGGCGCACGCGGCGGTTGTCCAGGATATCCTGTGCAAATCCGGCGAAGTCCGGCAGGTTTTCCCCGATGGCGGCCACCGTGCGGGTGGCTACTTTCAGGTAATCATTCGGCAGGAATTTGGAGTCCGTGCGCGGGTAGGTCAGCACCTTGTGCTTTTCGTAGCATTCCTGTGCAATCTGGAGCGTGCGGCGGGCAGAGAAGCCGAAGCGGTTGCTGGCTTCCTTCTGCAGCGAGGTGAGGTCGAAGAGCAGGGGCGCGGGCATGGAGACCGGCTTGCGCGTCTCCTTCACCTCTGCCGGGCGGCCCTGGCAGCGCTGTGCGATGGCGGCGGCCAGTTCCGGCTCCCAGATGCGCTCGCGGGTGCGCTGCGGGGCGGCTTCGTCCTTTTTCCAGTTCGGGTTGAACCAGCGCCCCTCATAGCTGCCGGCCTTGGCGGTAAAGGTAGCGCGTACCTCGTGGTAGGCCTCCGGCACGAAAGAGAGAATGGCTTTCTGGCGGGCGGCCAGCAGGGCGAGGGTGGGGGTCTGCACACGCCCGGTAGGGGTGACGTTGAACCCGCCGGCCCCGGATTGCAGCACGGTGAGGGCGCGGGTGCTGTTGAGCCCCACCAGCCAATCCGATTCGGAGCGGCACACCGCAGCATCGGCCAGATGCTGCATTTCCTCATCCGTCTTCAGGTTTTCCCAGGCCTCCAGAATGGAGTCATCCGTCATGCTCTGCATCCACAGGCGGCGGATGGGTTTGCGGATTTTGCCGTAGCGGATGATGTTGCGGAAAATGAGCTCACCCTCGCGCCCGGCATCGCATGCGTTCACAATTTCGATGATATCCTTGCTGCGGGCCAGCTTCAGCACCTTGCGGAGCTTGTCGGCGGATTTGGCGATGGGCTCCAGCTCCATGGCTTTGGGCATGACCGGCAGGTAATCCATCTTCCAGGGCAGGCTCTTGCCATCTTCCGTCTGGGGTTTTTTCTGCTCCACCAGATGCCCCACGGCAGAGGTGATGACCATGCTGTCATTGCTGAACCCGCCGCTGCTTTCGTCCTTCTTGAATTTACCCAACTTCTTGCCGAGGACGCGGGCAAGGTCGTTGGCTACGCTGGGTTTCTCTGCGATGATGAGGGTTCTGGACATGGATGATGCGTGGGGGAAAGGTGTGCGAACTGGAGGTGAATCTGCGCCGGGCCGCGGGCGCTCCGCTGTTTCTATTAGTGACAAATTTTCTGCGATTTTGTCAAGGAAAAATTGAGACATGAGGTCGCAGGCGGCGAGTACGTCAGAAGAAAAAAGCCCTCGCCAACGCTTTGGCATTGCCAGAAATGGGCATAGCGAGTATACTGACGGTGTATGAAGAGTTTTGATGCCATTGAGCAGAAAATGCAGTCCGTGGGGCTTTCTGCGGCGGCCGTGAATGCGTTCCGTCACAGCGTGGAGGTGCTGACCTCTGACCGCTCCATGATGATTCCGGAATCTGATATTGCTCCGGCACAGGATGTTGCCGAGTGGGATGAGCTGGTGGCAGCCACCCCGGAGGCCGATGCCGCGCTGCTGGCTCAGGCGGTTCTGGTGAAGCTCAATGGCGGGCTCGGCACGAGTATGGGGCTGCAGAAGGCCAAGAGCCTGCTGGAAATCAAGCCCGGGGTCACCTTCCTGGATTTAATTGTGCGCCAGGTGCAGAGTCTGCGAGAGCGTGCCGGATATCCGGTGAGCCTGCTGCTCATGAACTCGTTTTCCACCAGCGCAGATACGATGGCTCACCTCGCCCGCTATCAGGAAGGCGGCTTTGCTGACCCGGCACAGGTGGAAATGATTCAGAACCGCGTTCCCAAGCTGCTGACGGATACGCGGGAACCGGTTTCGTTCCCGGAAAACCCGGATCTGGAGTGGTGCCCGCCCGGCCATGGTGATTTATATCCGGCCTTGGTGGGTTCCGGCTGGCTGGACAAGCTGCTGGCGGCCGGGGTGAAGTATGCCTTCGTGTCCAATTCGGACAATCTGGGGGCGCAGCTGGACACTCGTTTCCTGCGCTGGTTTGCGGAGAGCGGTGCGCCCTTTGTGATGGAGGTGACCCGCCGCACGGAGGCCGATAAGAAGGGCGGTCATCTGGCTGTGCGCCGGAGCGATGGACAGCCGCTGCTGCGAGAGGTGGCACAATGCCCGGAGGAGGATGTGCCCGCGTTCCAGGATATCGACAAGCACCGCTATTTCAATACCAACAATCTCTGGATTCGTTTGGATGCGCTCCGGCAGTTCATGGATGAGCATGGCGGGGTCATGCCTCTGCCGGTTATCCGCAACGTAAAGACCGTGAACCCGCGCGATGCCTCCACCCCGGCCGTCTACCAGCTGGAGGTGGCCATGGGCGCAGCGCTGGAGTGCTTCCCCGGTGCCCGGGCGGTCTGTGTGCCGCGTTCACGTTTCTTCCCGGTGAAGACCTGCTCGGATCTGCTGCTGCTGCGCTCGGATGCCGTGGTGATTGATGAGGCGGGTGCCATGACCCTGGCACCGGAATGCGGTGGGGTGGCTCCGGTGATTCTGCTGGACAGCAAGACATACAAGCTGGTGGATTCTCTGGATGAGCTCGGTGTTCCCTCGCTCAAAAACGTGAAGCGCCTGGTTGTGAAGGGTGCCCACCGCTTTGCTGCCGGCGAAGCCCTGAGCGGCGATGTGGAAATCGGCTGATAGCGGGTGAAGTCATCATACTCCGGCCTTGCCTGTCTCCCCACAGAAACGCGACGAATTGCGGCTTCGCATGCAGCAGTTGGGCGTGCGCGAGAATGACCTTCAGGAGACCTTTGTGCGTGGCAGCGGCAAGGGCGGGCAGAAGGTGAACAAGACGAATAACGCGGTCTGTCTGGTGCACCTCCCCAGCGGCATTGTGGTGAAATGCCACCGCGAGCGGGAGCGGGAAATCAACCGTTTTCTTGCCCGCCGTGCGCTTTGCGATGAGCTTGACCACCGCCTGACCGGCGCACCGGATGCCCACGCTGCCGACCGCCTGCGGCATCCCCGCCGGAAAGGCGGTCGCCCTGCTACCCGTGGGTTGCATATTGATTACCGCAAATCCTGAATCCCGAATCGGTGATTGAAGGGGTGAATATCTTATGTTTCCGAAATAACGGGGAGAGCGCAGGGGCTCTGATAGCAGATGAGTATCAGCCGTTTGAATGATGCGGCGGGGAATCTGCTTGAAATCCGGCGGCATCATGGTAGGATTTGCCCCACGTATGAAGAGAAAGAAGCACCCCCGCCGGAAAGGATTGCGCCGCGCTGCATTGTTGGTTGGAAGTCTGGCCGCCACAGGTGGGTTGAATATGTGTGCTTCTGTAACGCCCTGGCAGGGCAGCGGCGTGGAAGAGGTGGCCGATGTCTCGCAGAATGTGAAAGAGTACCGGGTCGCGGCTCAACGCAACGACCGGGATGCCCAGTTCCGCCTGGGGTGCTGCTATCTGGACGGCCTCGGCGTGACTCCCGACCGCGCTTCAGCCGTCTATTGGCTGAAACAGGCTGCCGCCCGGGGGCACCGCGATGCGCGGAATCTCCTCAGCCGACTGGGTTGATTTTTTGCTGCCTGATAAATAAAAACGGTTGTTTGCTGCGCCTGTATGGACGCAGGGTGTGAAGCCCGCCGAAAACAACCATGAAATCCTGTCTTTTACCCTTGATACTTGCCGCCGCTGCCGTTTTCTGTGTGTCAGAACGCGCCGAGGCTGCCGAATGCGCCGCCGCCCCGGCTGCGGTCATCATCCCGGGGGCGGAGCATTTGGTGGCAGAACACCGCCACCATTGCCCGCCGCCCCGGCATCATCACGGCCACCGTCATTGTCCGCCTCCCCGTCATCATCGGCATCGCGGCTGTCCGCCTCCCCGCCGCTGCTACAGAGCCCTGTGGTTACGCTGGTAGAGCGTGCCCTCCAACCTCAAAACACATCGCCCATTCCTCCACCGGAATGGACTTTTTATGGTTTTTCTTTCATGTTGGACGGATTATTATTTCCAGAGGTCGTGAGTGAGCCATTGCCGGTGTCCGAATCCGATGTGTTTGTATATGTCCGGATGCGGAGAGTCGGGATGATTCAGTAATTCCTTGAGTCGATCTGACCAACGACTGTGGGCGGCAGAATGTTTCAGGAGCAACCGACAAATGGTAAGAACCGTAGCCGTTCTATTGTTATCGCGGTGCAATTGTATGGATGGTTGACCGGGAAGAAGTTGAGTCGGAGGACGCCAACTGGATGAAGAATCGTCCCATACATAATCCCATTCCGGAATCCTGGGGCGTTTCAGGCTGTTTGCCGCTTTTCCCGATAACCACACACGATTCCAGATACGGCCCTGATGCGCGCATGTGTTTCGAACATCGTTGAGCAGATTGATGCACGAGATGAAGAATTTGTGATCCTTAAACCCAAAATTTGCAGCAATTGATTGGCATACATGTGGCTGTAGGCCTCGAGTAAGCAGTGAGGCAAGGTTGCCGAAAGTGGTAAACTCTACAAACACCCAGATGGGAAGTTCTTTTGCCCCGGTGATGCCGTATTGTAGCCTGTGATGAATGGCAAAGTCCTCGTTGCTGCGCTTGTAATATTTGTCTACGGTATCCAGAAATTCTGCGAAGGCACTTTTGGTTGTGGGGGAATGACCTTTTCCGGTTGTAAAACTTCTGCGGTAAGCCTTACTGTTTTTTTGCGGGACGCTCAGGTTTGTTTCTTTTGCCCAAATGTGAGCTATTTGTGTTCTTAATGCAATTTCAATGCGGGAGATGGCCTCAAATATAAGGGAGCGGAGCCTTCGATCAAACATGTAGTATGACCGAATTGTTTCCCAATGAGTGTTGGGTTGAAATAAGTCGCTTTTTTTCCCATTCGATAAAGGAAGCCGGAACGGATGCCAGTAGGCAGAAAAACGATAGTAGTTAATATACCGCAAATCGTCTTCTATCAGGGCCACCAAGTCCCGGTGAGGGAGTCCCCGCTGACTATCCATGCCGCGTTGTATCAACAGCCTGGCTTGATCTGAAAATGAGAGGAAAGGCTTGATAGGCATAAGGTGACGTGCCTTTTATCATGGCGACCCACCCGGCCGAAACCGAGTGGGTCATAGTAGACTGTGACATTTTTCGCTGCGCCTCCGCAGCGCCCATCAATGATGAGAATCACCTTTCTGCAAGGATTAGAGCATGCTTACAGGTAATTGTCAAGATATTTGTTATTCTACTTATTTTGTTTGCACCATTCCTTCATTTCCCCGCAGTGGTGCGGACGGAGACGGAGGAGGTGTTGGGGAGGATGTATTTGTGGAGTTCGACGGTGGCGCGGACGGCACCGAATTCGCGGACGCAGCAGGTCGCGAACTTGTCTGCCAGCGTTTCCAGCAGGATGGTGGGTTCTGCCTGTGCGATGGCAATGAGCCGCCGGGAGAGGGTGTCGTAGCAGATGGTACGGGAGAGGTCCTCGTCGGTGGCGGAGAAGGGGCAGGGAGGGGTGAGGGTGATGTTGGCGGTGAGCCGCTGGGGCAGGGCGCGTTCTTCTTCCGGCACGCCGATGCAGCAGGTGAACTCCAGGGCGTTGATGCTGATGGTGTCTGCCGCCGGCAGCGGGCATTTTTCCAGCAGGCGTTGCAGGTAGCTCAGGTCGGGCACGGTGATGTCCGGGGCGGCATGGGAGAGCTGGTCGGCGTTGTTGTAGCCGGTGAGGACGCCGATGCCGGTGATGCCGACGCAGTGGGCGGCGTTGATGTCGTGCTGCATATCGCCGATAAAGGCGGTTTCCTCCGCACGGAGCCCGTGCTGTCGCATGAGCCCGGGGATGTAGTGTTCCTTGTTATGGACACCGGAGTGGATGTGCTCGAAGTAATGGTGGAGGTTGAGATGGCGCGACTGTTCATCGAATGCCTTGGGGTCCATGCTGGTGAGGATGAAGCAGCGGATGCCGCAGGCGCGGCAGAACTCCAGAAAGGCGCGCGCGTGCGGAATCTCCGTCACCTGCAGGGCAGAGGCATCAAAGGCGTAGCGATAGTAATTCTCCAGATCCTCGAGCCTGGCCTCCGGGGTTTTGACGGCGTAGTAGTCCGGGTAGGGCAGCTGGAACTCGGCGCGGAATTCCTCGCGGGTGAGGGTGGGGCGCTGGTATTGGGTCAGTACATAGTTGGTGGCCTCGATTGTGAGGGCGAGGTCATCGCAGAGCGTGCCGGACCAGTCGAAGATGAGATTGCGGAACATGTCAGAGAGTAAATCAGTCTTTGCGTTTCAGTCGGTGCCCGTCCTTGGTGGTGATGGTTGCCGGGGTGGTGGAGATGTGGTATCTGTCCTGGTATTTGCGGATGGCTTTCTTGAGGGCCGGATTCACGAAGGGATTGTCACGCCCGTAGCGAGCCCAGGGACCGCCGGGAACGAGCCCGAATTCCACGAAGCGCCAATGCACGGTGGCGGTGCCGCCCGTGATGCCGAGGTAGTCGCGCACGGCGGGCGAGATATCGATACCCGCGCCCTTGTTGGCGGTGTTACGCGGGCGCGCACCGCCGAAGACGTACTGCCAGTCATCGGTGTTGAACGGGCCGCAGTCCTCCCACTGCGCGAAGCAATAGCGACCGTTGTAATATATCTGCACCCAGGTTCCCCGGCAGACGGATTCGTACTTTCCGTCCTTGTCCCGGCGATACCAGGGGATGACTTTGGAGGCCTCCGGCTTGGGGCCGCCTTTTTCGATGTCGTTGTACGGGAGCGCCACGTAGAAGGGGTTGAGCTGCGGGGTGAACGCTCTGGGGGCGTAGGTGACGGGGTCGCGGTTGGCGGGGTTGGGGTCATCATAGCCGCCGTAGTTGGCATTCCACTGGCTGTCCCAGCTGCTGGCGGTGTTGGGTACGGGGTTGCGCGCCGTGGCCAGTTCTCCGATGTAAAAATAGGTGGCGGTGATGTCGAAGTGCCAGGGGTAGGCCCCGGGGCGGCGCCGCTGGGGGCGTGTCTTGGGGTCGGGGAAGTTGGTGCGGTGGCTCTGGTCGAAAGTGGGGCGGAGCGGGCCGTGCTTGATGGCTTCCGTGCGCAGATTTTCTTCCGTCATGCTGCGGCGTGTTTCCCCGCTGACCCTCGTGGTGAGCTTGCTGCCGGGGATGGAGCGCCGCACGCGCTGCTGAGCCTCACCGGGTTGCAAGGCAAGGCAAAGCGCTGATAACAGGCAGAACAAACGGATGAAACGGCGCATACGGGAGGCGGGTGTCTTTACCAGTTGTGCAGGACGCTCGGCTCTGCAGTAGCCAGCTTCTCCGGGGCATCCAGCGTGTAGTGCAGACCGCGGGACTCGCAGCGGCGCAGGGCGCAGTCCACGATGAGCGAGGCGGTGAGAGCCAGATTCCGCAAATCCAGGATTTCCGGGGTGACGCGGTAGCCCCAGTAGTACTCATGAATTTCGCGATTGATGTTGCGCAGGCGGGTGGCGGCGCGCTGGAGGCGGCGGTTGGTGCGCACGATGCTCACATAGTCGGTCATGGTGCGGCGCACTTCGTCCCAGCAGTGGTAGAGGATGGCCAGCTCATCCTGCGCCACACGGTCGCCGTGCCACCATTCGGGGATGGGGTATTCCTCCATGCTGTGCGCCAGAGGCAGGCGGGTGAGCATGGTGGCAAGCGCCCGTTTCGTGACAACCACGCATTCCAGCAGCGAGTTACTGGCCAGACGGTTAGCACCGTGCAGCCCGGTGCAGCCGCTCTCCCCAGCGGCAAAGAGCCCGCGCAGGGATGTCTGCCCGTTGGTGTCCGTCTGGACACCTCCGCACTGATAGTGGGCAGAGGGGACGACGGGAATCATGTCTACCTCAGCATCAATACCGTGCTTCTTACACGTCTCGTAGATATAGGGGAAGCGATCGGCCATGAAGCCCTTGGGCTTGTGGGTCATATCCAGATACATGCAGGGGTGGCCGGTGCGGAGGATTTCGCTGTTGATGGCGCGGGCCACGATATCGCGCGGTGCCAGACTCTTGCGTTCATCGTATTTCTGCATGAACTCCTTACCGTCCGGCCCGCGCAGGATGCCACCCTCGCCGCGCACGGCTTCGGAGATGAGGAAGGTGAGACCCTCGCGGTCGCTGCTCTTCGGGTTGTAGAAGGTGGTGGGGTGGAATTGAACGAACTCCATGTTGGAGATGTTTGCCCCGGCGCGCCAGGCCATGGCCACACCGTCACCTGTGGCGGTGGCGGGGTTGGTGGTGTACATGTATACCCGCCCGGTGCCGCCGGTGGCCAGCAGGATGCGGTCGCAGCGGAAAATATCGACCTCCCCGGTGGCGGGGTTCAGCACGTAGGCTCCCAGCACGCGGTCTTCCGTCACGCAGCCCAGTTTGGCGGTGGTGATGAGGTCGATGGCGATGCGGTGATCCAGCAGCTCAATGTTGGGGTGCCGCTGCACCGCCTTCAGCAGCTTGGAGCTGATTTCCAGCCCCGTGGTGTCCTTGGAGTGCAGAATGCGGCGCTTGCCGTGGCCGCCTTCGCGTCCCAGCTCAAACTCGCCGCCCTCTTCGTGGTCGAAGTCCACCCCCCAGCTGAGCAGCTCCCGGATGGCCTCCGGCGCTTCCGTGACGATGGTGCGCACGGCGGCTTCATCGCAGAGCCCGGCACCGGCATCCAGCGTGTCGGCGATGTGGTCTTCAAAGGTGTCATTTTTATCCATCACTGCCGCGATACCACCCTGGGCCTTGGCAGAGCTGGAGACGAGAGGGTCGCTCTTGCAGAGAACGATCACTTTGCCATGTTCGGCGGCGCGCAGGGCAAAACTGAGGCCCGCCACGCCACTGCCGATAACGAGAAAGTCAGATGTAATCATTTTTGACGCGAATTCCGCGCCGATTATAGCACCATCAGCGCGGAACGTCACGCAGAATATCTGTTATGCGGCGGGTATGGCCACAAAAAAGACCTCTCATCGGTGGATTCTTCCCCCGGACAGGAAAATAGCCACCGAGTCTGCACCCGGTGGCTATGAAACGAGAAGAAAATAATCGTTTGCCGTATCTTTGTTTTACTGCCTGCGGCGACGGGCGGCAAGAGCTGCCAGAGCCAGCAGGGAAAGCGTGGCGGTGGTGGGCTCCGGAACGGAGGCGGTACCCAGCGTGACATCGCCATTGGCATTGTACTGCATCACAGCAGTACCGGTGCTGTTGCCCTCTGCGTCCAGCAGCGTGACCTCATACCCGGAATAGGTGTCAGTCTTGGCACCGGTGAACAGCACGACATTGGCGATATCCGCATCCGCCAGAGTCAGCGCAATGCTACCGCCGTCGAAGATGATATCGTACTCTCCCAAATCGATGGTGGAGTCCACATCGGCGAAAATCAGCTCGGCATCACCGCCGAGCACCAAATTGCCGGTCATGGAGAAATCACCGCCCACCTGAATATCGCCGCCTGTGGCATTGATGCCGGCAATCTCGCTACCAGCCTCCGCTACCAGCGTGCCGCCGGTCATGTTGATGGTTGACCCAATGGTACCGCTGTTCACCAGCTCACCATCGGTGATGGTGATGACGTTGCTCTCCGCGCCCTCTGCCAGAGTAACAACCCCGCCGATACCGCCGTTGTTCACCAGCTTACCGCCATTGAGGGTGATGCTGTTGGTGGTCAATTCCGCATCCATTGCCACGGTGAGTGTGCCGGAATTGACCTCTATCTGTTTGGCGCTGATGACCGCTTTATTGTTTCCGCCGATTTCTACAGAACTGCCGTTAAGCTTGACGGTATCAGCCGTCAGACTTGCCTGGTACACAGCAAAGGAGTTCGTGCTTTCCAGTGAAATTGTTTTAGCTTCTACCGTTGCATCGAACATGACTGAGGATGCCCCCGAAATGACAACCGTGTCAGAAGCGGTGACTTTTGCACTACTTCTAACAATGGTGCTATTCTTCAACGTCACATTTTTTGCATTAAGCTCAGAAGATTTTTGAAATCTCACCGTGCCATCAAGAATGACGTCATTGCCTTTGACTGTGGTGTTTTCAAAAAGGAAAGGAGAGTTTTTGGATGTCGTTGCACTAAATTCATCATAAGCCGTTGTATCGATAGTGCAATTTTCGATGTACAGTGTTTTAGAATCATCACGCAAGTTGTCGTATTTGAGCGTCGTTTTCTCATCTTCGGTAACAATTGTTCTTCCGAAATAATTTTGACCTGCATTGTCAAAACGGCATTGAGCTCCTTCTTCCGTAGTCCAGGTTGCAGCTTGCACTACTGTGCTGCTGAACAGGATAGCCAGTAATAATTGGGGTAATCTTGTTTTCATGTTGAATCTGAGGTTGATGTTGAGAACAGAATTTGCCTGTTGATTTTCAGGCTGGCGGACGCAGTATATCGCATTTCAAATGCGATAACGCGGTGCGCCCTTTGTTATCAACCCGGTAGCGCAAATAACAACAAATAGATTACCTGAAAAGTAGGCCGATAAACGAATACTATCGGCTTTTTTTCAGCAATTTGCATCTTTATACTTTACATCGCATTTGAAATGCGATGCGAGGAATTCAGCAGAGGTGCGGGTGGTTGGCATCCGGAGAAAATCAGCAGATAGAGCCGAGGATATCTCCCATGCGGGCGAAGGTCTCGAAGCCGTTGGCGGTGTTCTCCAGCAGGTCGGGGGAAAGCTGTACGCGACCGGGTTCGAAGAAAGTCATCACCGTGGAGCCGCCGAAGGCAAAGTAGCCGTGTTCATCGCCCTTTTCCACGGCCTGACCGGGGGTGTAGGTCTGATAGATGGCACCCACTCCGGTGGCCCCAACTGCCAGACAGAGGACATCCCCCAGTTCCTCCGTGTGCAGGATGGTCAGCTCGCGCTTGTTGGTCCAGAGCCAGGAGAGATTGTGACGCAGACAGTAGGGGGAGACGCTGGCCAGCGGCCCGGGAATCCGCACGGGGGCTTCCGGTACCCCGGCGGCAGGGAAGTGGAAGCGGTGGTAGTCCACCGGGCAGAGGCGGGAGAGCACGACGGCCCCGGTGGCGTATTTCTCTGCCAGTTCGCTATTGCCCAGTAGGGCCGGGAGGTCGAAGCTCTGGTTTTTCACAAAGACATTGCGGATTTGCGAGGCATCCTGCCAGGCGCTGTGGCGACCGTCTGCCGGGAGGGCAACGGTAGAGCCCCCGCAGATGGGGCGTGCACCCGGCTTGAGCTTGCGGAAGAAGAAATCGTTGAAGCAGGTGTAGTCCTCCAGCGGTCGGGCGGCTTCCTCCATGTTGATGTTGTACTGCTGCACGAAGTCCGGCAGGCTGCGGGCGCTGCGGCGGCTGTTCTTCATGGCTCCGAGCAGGCGAGAGAAGAAGGCGCGCTTGATGAGCAGGTGCAGCGCAAGCCTGCCCGTGGCGGTGCCGTATACCCAGCGCAGGGAGGCTTCTCCGAGCACTTTTTCACGTTCCTTCTGCCCGGTGTAGCGATTGATGAAGATGATGCCGTCGTCGTTCATAATGCCGTTTTCGGGATTCTAGCAGAACCGGAGAATTAAGGCAAGAAAAACAGTTACATAACCCACATGCCTGGAATCGGGGGATACGCATTTCTGAGGGAGAAACTGTTATGGGAGAAAAACTCACATCCTTCCCGAACACTGATGGATTTGCAGGAAATCGGAAGCAGGCAAGCAATGCAACAGAAAAAAGGAAAATACTGTATGTTCATAGGCAAGACGATGCGGATAGTGGGGCTTACATGGTATCGCCGAGACGCTGTGACCAGGATTCTCCGTTGGAGTTGTTCGGTGCGGGAACATCTAGTAATTCCGTCATCGTTTTCTTTGGCGGTTTTACACGCGGGATTTCTACCTGCTCCATAGCAGGCGGGGTGTAGACCCCGGCATGTTGCTGCATCATGTTGGTCCAGGTCGATTCAATGGAGTGTTGCCTGGCATCCCCGGTAAGGTCAAAGGAGGGACTCCACTTATCACTTGGCAGTTTGCTGTACATCCCCCTAACCAGAATACCTTTTCCAAGGAGTCTCTGACTGCGGTTATAGAGTTGAGCGGGATCAGCTTCATGGACAATATCGATTAGCCGGGCGGAGGTTCCGCTTACTCCGAACGGAAACGCACAGGAGTTTACAGTACATCCCCACAGCCGCTTGGAGTTGATTTCTCGGAGTACATACTGAACCATGGCTCCGGCTGCAGAGTACCCGATAACGCCTATGTTCAGCTTCGGGTTGTGAGTGAGCAATTTTTCAACGGTTTCTTTTCCGCTGACCGGATTAAATAAGCTTTTCCACTGCTCATCTGAAATGACCGTATCGCTACAATTGACATGGAATACAACAAACAGCGTGTTGCCGTTTTGCAACAGGGCATGGTATAAATCCCCGTCAATTTTCCTGAAAGGCTGAACAAGTTGGTAGCCTTTTTGCAGAGCAAGTTTCTTTAAAGAATCAATACTCAGTCCTGCAAGTTCTGTCAAATCAATAAGCCGTGCTCTATCTCTTGGGGGCAAGGTGTGAAATTCCGTCACGGATGCGTGAATGGGAGTCATGGGGGTTATCGGTACGGCAGGGGTGGCGTATTCGTATGCAAGATCATTCATGCATTTGATCAACCCGGCAAACAGCAGCATGGGCACTACGCAAAAAATGAAGAACAGCCGACCGCAACCGCCTCTGCGGCGACGCCGCCCAAAAAAATCCACATCATCTCCGAAAAACATGGCATCAACAATGGTTTTAGCGTCCGCGTCCGTCGTTGTCGTGTTCGCGGTACGCGCTGCGTATTAAATCCTCCCGTGCGTAGGCAGCTTTATTCAGGGCAATTTGTTCACTCCAATCATAGTTTGCAGCGCGATCCTGTCGATACTGCAAATCTTTTTCTCTATCTAGTCGTAACTGTTCACTTTCCCGCGTCTCGCGTCCGTTATTGAAGCTTTTGAGGCGTTCCATTTCAGCCTCAAAAGCGGCGGCTTCCCGCTCCTGTGCCTGCCGGAGCATCTCTTTTGCTTCATTCTCCCGGTGCTCCGCAGCAGAAAGCTCAGCTTTCAAATCCCGCATTCGGGAAGCATGCTCTTCGTATACAAGGAACAGCGAGCGGTCGTCCCCAGGAAAACCAGCCTGTTTGCGGGCTTCCTCATCATCCAGACTGATTCTCGCCTGAACACGCTGCTCTCTGCACTGCTTGTAGTATAACTCAGCCTGTTGTACTTCTGCACTTTCCATATATGTATAACGTTAGCGGTCTCTGCCATCATTGTCCCGACTGCGCTCCTGATTTTTTTCCAGGTATTCCTTACGGTAGTATTCTTCAGCTTTGCGTCTGTTTTCTTCCTGCATTTTGGCATACTCATCGCGCCCGGCCTGCTGTTTCAGCTCATATTCCCGTGCATAGTGAGCCTGCCAGTAGTCGTCATTCATCCTGCCGTTGTTGTTCTTGAGATTGTCCCGTTGCTTTGTTTCATATTCCTCCCGTGCTTTGTTTCGTTCTGCGTCTAGTGCCATTTTTGCCTTGTGTTCCTCTTCACGGGCTTCTTTCAGCTGAGCATCAAGTTTTTCAAGCTTTTGCTGGTGTTCATTTAGACGCTCGAAATACGGGCGGTTATCGTCCGGGAAATTCCGCTGGTGACTGTTATATTCATCTTCCAGACGAGCGCGTTTTTGCTCACAGTCGCGGAGGTGGTCTTCTGCCTGTTGCGTATTTGCCATAATTCAGTTATTTATGTTGTGCGTAATATGGGTTGGGTGCGGCTTTGCGTGAGAACATATTGTCTCTGAAATAGGTCAGACGCTCAGCCATGATGGGGGGGATGCCCTGCACAAAGGTCAGAACGGCCGTTCTGTTCAAACGGCGAACTTCATCCGGATTGAGCAGGTTGCGTGTTATTTCCGAATAGGATTCCGTCTTACTGTTATTTTTGAAGAATTCCGTTGCTTTGCCACTAGTGCCGCTGGAGACAGAACAGGAGGTTATCGTGGCTGCACCCAGCATTTCAGAAATGTACTTGGCTGTTTCATGGTCATTGATGCCGAAAAATTGCTGAATTTTGGCATTGGCCAGGAAGGTGGGCCAGTCATGTTCATACAGAGCTTTGAGCTGTGATAAATCCTGCCACACCATCCAGATGCTCATACCGTAGCCGGCCAGCAGGCTGACTGCCTGTTTCATCATGGGCAAGGTTCCGAGCTGGGCCATTTCGTCCAGCATGAACAGTACCGGGCACCCATCTTTCGGCGGTTCCATGCTCTGTGTCATGGCTGCCATGGCCATGGTAATCCACAGGCGAATGAGCCGTGCATACCGGGTAAGATGCTGGGGTGGAATTACCAGATAGATGGATACACCACCCATCGTTTTCAAATCATTGAGGTTATAGCTCCCCTCACCGCCTTCGTCTGAGTCTCCCAGAGCAGCACATGCGAGAGCAGAATCCAGAAACTCCGTGTGTTTAAGGGCGGTTGAGATGATACTCTTGATTTCTTCCTGTCCGCCGGAGAGGATTTCATTGCCCGCTCTGCGCAGCAGTCCGCCTGCGGCGGCAGTATCGCCGCACATTTCCCGGATGATAAATTCCATAATCTCCGGGTAGGGTCTTGCCAGCAGTTCCCGCACTTCTCCCAGATGGCGTTGGCGGTGGCGACCTTTGCCGCACATGACTGCCAGAATCAGACCTCGCAGCAGTGTGCGAGCCTTATCGTCCCAGTGCGGGTCTTTCGCTCCGACCTCTCTCACAATCATCGCTTCGGCAATATTGGCTGCGATATCGCCCAGTTCCGGGTTCTGTTTCAGATAGGAGGCGGTGGGTTTGGTGTAATCCACAATGCCGTCCAGCGGGTTAATGCTATCAGTTGCTTTGCCTAAAACCCGGAACGGATCCAGACAGATTACTTCCTGATTTAATACATCGCGTCGGAATTTGGACGTAATGGCATAGTTTTCTCCTTTGGGGTCAATGACAATGACGGATCCGGGATAATGCAACAGATTGGGAACGACAAGTCCCACTCCCTTGCCTGAACGTGTGGGGGCAACGGTGATGATATGACCATCTCCTGCCCAACCGAGCAATTTATTCTCCATGCCGCCGCTGATAAGTTTGCCCAGCCCGGACATGAGTTTGGACATGGATGAATCATAATCCTGACGGATGCCGGCGACCAGTTTTTCGGGATTAACCAGGCGCCCCAGTACCATGCAACGATTAGGCTTCTCCGCAGAAATGAAGGTTCGGCGTGCCATATCATTGCGGAAGCACTCCCGGGAATGCTGGAAATCCGAAAACGCGAACAGACCTTCGGAAGCCAGATCACCGGCATTGGCCCAGCGGGCACTTCCATAACTATCAGTATTAGCCATGATGTTTTTCTCCTTTATGATTGTTTGATGAAATCGTTCTGTGCCATAATCCACAACAGAGGTTCTTCCGCACGCAGAGCATCCGGTTTTGATGCACAGCCGAATACTGCCCATTTCGCGTCCTGCACCAATAATTTCTGCAGACGGGTATCGGCCGCGCTCAGCCAGGCGGACATCTCACAGCTTATGGTGCCCTGTTCGCCTGCATCCAGAGAGCCGTTATGGATGCAATCCCGACAGACGCGGTGAATCGATGGCCTCAGTTCCCACTTTCCTGCGGTATGATTTCTGAGTAAGTCCGTTTTGTTCAGGGTTACCGCCACGGGAATACCTGTGAAATCCTTTTTGATTCGTCCCAACAGCCTGAGAAAAGTTTCATCGCTTCCCTTTGCCGGAGCCAGAGAAGAATTGGCTGTAACAGATGTAAAAGTACCGGGTTCAGTCATCAGAATGATTCCGGAGAGCTCTTGGATTGTTTTGGCGTTCAGGGTTTCACCCCGGCTTTCAGAGAGAGAGAGCAGAATATTTCTGCCTCTGTTGTGCAGACAGAAAAGTTTGCTTTTTCCGCTTCCTGCATACTGTTCCATCACAGACCAACCGAATGCGATACTCAATTGTCTGAAACGTTCAACAACAGCTTCCATCCAGGTGCTCTTTCCGCAGCCTTCATCTCCCACAAGTGCAATATGAAGCGAGCGAGTGGAGCGCTCCAGCATGACAGACGGGAATTCTCCCTTGCAGCGCGGGCAGGCACAGAACCCCATTTTCCTGTCACAGATTTTGCACTGGGGAAAGAGTGTACGGGTGCATTCTGCGAAAAGCGGGGGAGGACAAATCCCCAATTTCTGCAGGAAATTTAATTTTGCCGGAGCCAGTGATTTGGGGAAACAGACAGGTCTGTAGTACAGAATCTCTCCCACAGAAAGAGGACTGTAGCAATGGGGACAATATGGTGTTTTAGCCATCGTTAGTTAAATAGTAAGCGATTTGCGGTCGAGAATAAGTAATGTTTCGGAAGCGGCGGTTTCGTCACAAAAAAACGGCATGAAACAATTTCCGCTCTTGTGTGTCAACTCCTTCGGGATTTCGACCATGCAGGACGTACCTTGCGAGGCGGGTATCCGTAATGCCGGTTTTCCCTCCTGCGGAGAGAACGGCAGAGCTCCGTGTCCGCAGCGTACCTCCAGTTCCGGTATTCCCGGTTTATTGCTCCTGACTACAAATTGGCAGCTTTTACCGGCCGTACCCTTAACACTGCACCGGACTCGCCTGAGATCCCCCGGTGCAACGGAACACAGTTTCCTTGCTTCGCTAAGGAGCGGTTTGCCACCATCGGAAAGATGTGCATAGATGCAGATACGACACGGTTTATTGCCGATATCGGACAGAATTTGGCGCGCTGTCCGCTCGTTTCCTTTCCGCTGTACGGTCTGCTGACCATCAGCCATGACATCGTCTATCCCCTCCGGAAATGAGGTGTGGCTATACAAAATGGTGGCTTTATGGCAAGCTGCAGGCCAATCCCAGCTCAGTTCGATATCGTAGGCATCCCGCCGTATGCCGAGCCCATCCACCCCGCCGTGCCGGGGAGAACAGACTAGTGCCATATCACCCTTTACAACCAAGGGCAAGATATAGTTTCCCGCAGCAGAGACTTGGTGCAGAACAGCAGAATGCCGTTCTTTTTCCGCAATAGCTCCTACACACTGAGCCAGAGAGCACATGCTGCCCACTGGTCCCGGGAGCTCTCGGCCGACATACCAGTATACCTTTTCCGCGCCCGGAAGCTCGCTTCGACTGATGCGCAGTTCGGTCGCTGATTGTTCGTATTCCCAGTGGGTGAGCTTCAATTCCGGAGGAGGACTGGCCGGAGTGCCGCTTCCGCCTGCAGACACGGATTCAGAACCGCCATCCCGCTTGAATACCAGAAGATAACCATATTTTCTGCCGTTTTCCAGCTCTTTGTCCGTATAACTTGTTGCCCGTGAAGCCACCGGGAGTCTGATACCGTCTGCTGCGGATTTCGGCACAGCTCCCTCGCGGCGCGTCAGCGTAGCCTGCCACCCGGGGGGCAGGGAGTTCCAGGAAATATCAGCCTGCCCGTTGCCCATCCGGATGCGCAGCTGGGGAGTAGGTAATACGAGACCTCCGGCAGTGTTACCGCGTAATACCTGTTCGCCCACGAGCGCAAAAACAGCGTATGTGTAGTACACGCCTGGCTGTACCTGACTGTCTGTGTAGGGAGAAAACTTGCCGAAAGGCTCAACGGCCTCGCCGTCTCGCTCATGGTGCGGTACTCCGTTTTGTTTTTTGCGCAGAATATAGCGGATAGGTGTTTGACGGCTATCCGGCAGTACATCCAGAGCATTCCCTCTGTAGAGCACCTTCTCCCATTCTACCCGCAGTGCGCTGCCTGCATTTTTTACGGCGAGTATGGCCGGTGCCTGCACCTGCTGCAGAATCACCGCATCCAGTGCTGCCTGTACTTCTTGTTGCAGCTGCAAGGCAGAGGTAAACTTGGGGTAGTTCTTCAGTATGGCCTTCAGCCGTTCCTGAACTTTACCAAACTCTCCGTTTTTTGTCAGGTAGCGCAATTCATCCAACTCTTTGTGGTGCTGCCGGATGGTAGTCATGCGGTTGCTGCACTTGCGGCATTTATCTGCCTGCGGGGCGGAAAGCGCACCGCAGCGCGGGCAATCCACTTTGAACTGCATCCCGCAGGATACACAGCGTATGGCTTCTGCATCGTTCTTCGCCTTGCAGGTGGGGCATTCCATGTGCGTGGCTTGCCAGGGGAAACGCACGTTGCAGTCAGCACAGCATTTCTTGTATAGCAGCCATTCTGCATTTTCACGGGACAGTCCGGCCTCGCACAGAGAATCCAATAATTTGGTATAATACTCTGCTGAGATGGTACTCGGCGCTCCTCCTTCTATATAACCCGGCAGGCAGTCCAGAATGGTTTTACTGGTGAGATAGATTTTCCATGCTTCATCGCTTTTGTGCCTTTTTTCTTCATTGGCGAAAAATTTATCAGCTATTGCAGCAATTCCTGCTTTGATGATGACTTCCAGCTTTTGTTTATCCGGCAGATTGCGTACCTGCGTGTTCTCTTTTGTCCGGATTTTGCTTAATTCATCAAAACTGACATTTTCGCTGCATCCCCAATAATCGTATATTGATTTTTTCTCGGCTACGACTAACAATTTGTGCAAACGCATCATATCGCGGGAAATAACAATTCCCATCACTCCTCCTTTAGGGGGAACTTTTGCGTTACTAGGTTCGAGAACGGAGACCGGATATGGCTTCCCCATGGTCGTGATGCGAATGTTGCATTCTGCGGCGAGCCCTTGCACCGTTTCTGCTTTCAGTTTGCAATTATTGCAGATGTTGCGGAAGATGTTTTCTGCCACACAGCCTTTTATTGCGGCATGCTTCAGTCGATATTTGACCCTTTCGCACTCATTTTTATAGGCTTCTTGAGCCAGTTTTCGAAGAGTGGCGGGGTCGGATAACGCTGCCACGACTTTCTCAAAAGTTTCAGATAGCTCGCGAAGAAGGATATCACCGTCTTGCGGTGTGCTGGCCCATTTCTCCGCTTCTGCGCGGGCTTTCAGTTTGGCTACGACTTTCGCGCAATTTATTTCAAAGGGCTCGAGCGATAAATCCAGAATCTCGTAGTAATTTTTCTTCTTCATGAATGCGTGGGGAAAATTCATCACCACAGAGCGCATGAACAGCCAACAAGTTTCCGATTCCCGTTGGCTGTTCAGCTCTGCGGAGCAGATTACTCAATGGTCATATTGTTGAGCTTGCGCTGCATTTGTCTCATTTCCGAAACGGAGAGGGAAGAGTCGGTTTTCACTTCACCCTCGATAGTCTGCCCGGAGGCGGGGTCGCGCGAAAGGATGTGCAGAAGTCCGTCTTCACTCAGGCGGAAGATGGTCTCTATCGGGGAGCCTTTGGGCAAGCCCGGTTTGATAGGCAAGGTTCCCTCCCAGATAACATTTCCCAGAGTGGGGTCGATGCCTTCCGTGCTGATAGCATAAATTTCTGCATCAGAGGTAGGCATTTCCACCATGTTATCCACCACGCGGGTTTTGACTCCCGTTTGGTTATCCTGCAGGGTATAACTGGTCAATGTGGCCTCTGCCGGTAGTGTGGTGTTCTTATACAATATGTTGTAAATACGGTCCACATAGTCACTCTGGCGAACCAGAATTTCACCGAAACTGCGGCTGCTGACGTTGTAGGTGGGGGTAACGATGGTCGAGATAGCCTCCAGCGTCATGTCATGTTCATCTGCCAGTTGCCGGAGCTTTTCTTTCGTTTCGAGTGAAAAATCACCTTCAGTATTTGTTTCCAGAGAGAAGTCGCCGGCTTCCTCCCGCAGCAGGTGAGCCATGGCAGAGATGGCGGCCCCTTTGGCAACGGCTTCGTCCGGATCATAGGTTACAGGCTCCAGCCCGAATTCCCGGCGCAGCATCGCCGACACCTGTGGCATGTAGGTGCTGCCACCCACCAGAATAAGCTCATCCACTTTTTTCACCCCTCTACTGCGGGCAACTTCTACCGCATGGCGTGTGTCCTCCAGGGTACGGTTAAGCAGAGATTCGGTTTCCCTCTCAAATTCTTCACGGGAAATGGAGGCGTAGAGCTTTTCTCCCCGGTATTTATAGCTGGTCTGAACCTCTATTTTGGAGGTGAGCAATTTTTTGGTTTTTTCTGCCAGCAACCGCAGATCCTGCATGGCGGCAGCATCGCTTTTCAAATCAACGGCAGTGTCGGCAGATTGCTGCAGGCGACCCACCAGCATATCCAGCATCACATCATCCCAATCCTTGCCGCCCAGCAGGTGGTTACCATCCGTGCATACCACATTCAGCCCGGACGGGGATACATGAATAATCGTAACATCGAACGTACCGCCGCCCAAGTCATACACCAGAATGTGGCGATTGCTTTTACCCTGCGCGCCGGAAAGACCGTAGGCCATGGCAGCAGCAGTCGGTTCATTGAGAATCTCCAGCACATTGAGCCCGGCAAGCTGCCCCGCTGCCTTGGTGGCTTCACGTTCCTTGTGAGAGAAATAGGCAGGGCAGGTGATGACCACGTCCCGTATTTCCTGACCCAGACGGGCAGAGGCATCCTGTACCAGCTTTTTCAGGATGTACGCGGACACCTCTTCCGGCCTGAAGTCTCCCTGAGAACAGGAAAAGACATAGGAATCACGTCCCATTTCACGCTTGATGAATGTGGCAACCTCGCCCGGACTGAGGGGAGCCTCCTGTTTAGCTTCCTCGCCTACGACAATACGGCGATCCTCGTCGAACCACACCGCAGAGGGCGTGGTTCGCTCACCATCCGCATTCAGTAATACTTCCGGTTTCCCGCTGTTGCAGACAATGGCCACACAACTATATGTTGTGCCCAAGTCAATTCCTATGGCTTTTCTGTTCATAGTTTTATCGATTCAGGGGTGCTGGTTATACATCTGCCATCTCCAGTTCGGCAACTTTCTTCTTGATTTCATCAATCTCTCTCTCAGTCAGAGCATCTGTCACGGTAAACTCAACGGTAATATGCTTGTCATTGGTGATATCGCGCGCGGTAAGTTCCAGACGTCCATTCTCATCCAGAGAGAAGATAACCTCGATTTTCGCGCCGGCGGGCAGGCCGGGGGTAAGTGTCATCTCGGCATTTCCCAGCTCTACACAGTAATCCAGCTCTGTTGCAACTTCGTCCATGTTATTGGAGAATACAACCAGGGGAAGAGTGGTTGCATTTGCCTCTGATACAGGGAATTGCTGTGACTTGCAGCAGGGAACCGGCGTTTGCTTTTTGATGAGATTATAGCATACCGGCTTCTTTTCCTTGTTCAGGACACGAATGCCAATACTCTTGGATGCCACGGTTCTGACTTTTGTTTCAATGGTTTCTGTTATCGTGGTTACTTCAAGTCCGAATTCGTCCGCAAGCTCCTGTTTTGCTTTATCCTCGATGTCAACCTCCGGTTTATCCGGTTCCTTTTCCTTGAGTTCCTCCATCTTCTTTATGAACGCATCCTGAATGGCTTTGATGTTGCCATAGGCTGCCGCACCCTTGGAAACAGCATAGTTTGGTTCGTAGAGTTTGGGTTCCACGCCGAGCGAATCCTTATAGCGGCTTTCCACCATGGCCATAATCTGAGGCATGTAGGTAGAACCACCCACCAGCAGGAATTCGTCTATCTTCTCAGAACTGCCGTTATCCTTGGCTATGGAACGAGCCTTCTCAATCATGGCATCAGTAAAGCTTATGGTGCGCTCCAACAGGGTGCGGGTGGCCTCCTCGAATTCCTCGCGAGTGACGCTTACCTTTACCTTGCCATCCGGGCAGGCGATGGTGGCTTTGGCGGTTTCCCTCTGGCTGAGACTTTTCTTGGTCTTCTCCACGGTGAGCTGCAGAGCCGCAGCGGTCTCCGGGTCACTCATGGGGTCTCCTGCATCAGGGTTATCCAGATTCAGTTTATCAAGCAGAACATCGCGCAGGGCGTTATCCCAGTCCGCGCCACCCAGTTTATGGTCGCCATCTGAGCACACCACCTGCACTCCGTCGGGAGCAACATTGATCACCGTGACGTCAAAAGTACCGCCGCCCAGGTCATACACAATCACCTGTTTGGTGGAGCAGTCGCCCTCTCCACTCTCCTTCAGCTGACCGGCCATGCCCAGACCGTAGCTGATAGCGGCGGCTATCGGCTCATCCACCACGGCAAGTACATTCAGCCCGGCTATCTCACCGGCAGCCTTCGTTGCGGCACGCTCCGCTTCATTGAAGTAGGCGGGGCAGGTAATCACCACATCTTTCACGCTGTGTCCTGCCATCTCCGCACCTTTGACCATGTATTTGAGAATCAGAGAGGAAATAGACTCCGGCGTGTGCTCCACGCCGAAAAATTCCTTGCGCCATTTGGAGCCGATTTCCCGCTTAATCAGTCCCACGAAATTGTCCGGGTCGATGCTGGCAGATTCCTTTGCCGTATCGCCCACAGTATAATTGCCCTCTTCAAAGAATACGGCGGAGGCGGTGATCTGTCCTCCGTCCGGATTGTTGATGATGGTGGCGTTGTTGCTGTCATCCATGTAGGATATAGCCGAATAGGTGGTGCCCAGGTCAATGCCGTACACCATGGGTTTTGTATTTTCGCTCATATTATGTTGTTGGTTTAAGGATAAAAATGGTTACATTTTGGTGGAGAGATTGCTTAGTATTGTGTATATCGTTGTGAATTGCGAGTCGCTTTCATCTTTGAAACTGACGCTTATTTCTCCATCTGTTTTGATGTGAATAGACAAGCCCTGCCAGTTCTCCGGGCAGTTGATACGTGCATTTATTACTTCAAGAGTCATGAATTCATTTATTTGTCTGACGGAGAGATTGACGCGCCCTGACCATATTCCACGATTATAATTCATCGTACAACAATGGGGCAGAATTGTACCGGCTTCAAGTTCGTATGAGAAACAGGATTCCAGACTGACCTGTATCCGGTGTGCAAGCCTATACTCCGGTTCAGGCTCTATTGGATGAACCCACTCTCCTGCCAGAGGCTGCTCCGGATGAACCGGTGTGATGGTGATAGGCAGAATGGCTGCACCCCGCTCAGCGTAGATGGCAGCACCTTTCGCCTCTACCAGATTCGGTTCGTAGAGCTTGGGTTCCACGCCGAGTGAATCCTTATAGCGGCTTTCCACCATGGCCATAATCTGCGGCATGAAGGTAGCCCCCCCCACCAGCAGGAATTCGTCTATCTTCTCGGAATCTCCGTTATCCTTGGCTATGGAGCGTGCCTTTTTAATCAGTTTGTTGGTTAATACTACTGTGCGTTCCAGCAGGGGCCGGGTGGCTTTCTCGAATTCCTCACGCGTGACACTTACCTTCACCTTGCCTTCCGGGCAGATGATGGTGGCCTTGGCACTTTCCCGCTGGCTGAGCCCTTGTTTGGTCTTCTCCACAGTGAACTGCAGAGCCGCAACGATTTCCGGGTCAATCGTGGGGTCACCGGCTTCGGGATGCTCCGAATACAGTTTACCGAGCAAAATATTACGCAGGGCGTTATCCCAGTCCGCGCCACCCAGATAAGTGTTTTCATCGTGGCAGATAACAGATAAGCCTACGGGCGTTACCCGCACGACAGATACGCTAAAAGCCGAGCCTCCCAGACGGTAGACAAGGATGTTTCTGTCTGCCGCCCCTTCCGGCAGCTTATCCAAACCGTATCCGATGACGGCGGCAAACGGTTCATCCAGCACGCCGTGAACATTCAGCCCGGCAATCTCACCGGCTGCCTGCGTTGCGGCGCGCTCAGCTTCATTGAAGTAGGCGGGGCAGGTAATCACCACATCTTTCACGCTGTGCCCTGCCATTTCCGCACCCTTGACCATATATTTGAGAATCAGAGCGGAAATGGTCTCCGGCGTGTGTACCATGTTGAAAAATTCCTTGCGCCATTTGGAGCCGATTTTGCGCTTAAGCAGGCTCACGAAATTGTCCGGGTCGACGCTGGCCGATTCATTGGCAATTTCGCCAACGTAATAATTGCCCTCTTCAAAGAACACGGCAGAGGCTGTAAGCTGACCACCGTCCGGGTTGTTGATGATGGTGGTTTCTCCGCATTCATCTGCACTGGCTAATGCAGAATGGGTGTAACCGAACGAGATGCCGTATCGCATAGGGGAGAGACAGGTGAAGGAATTATTCTGCTGCTTCAGCCGGTTTT
Organism: uncultured Akkermansia sp.; assembly: GCA_964471605.1. Classification (GTDB taxonomy): domain Bacteria; phylum Verrucomicrobiota; class Verrucomicrobiia; order Verrucomicrobiales; family Akkermansiaceae; genus Akkermansia. Next base: position 37,551 of record CAYYKC010000010.1, read on the forward strand.
TGGAGCACATATACCGCAACCTTTTCCAGACGAATAACCTTGTCATTCATCTCGAATCCCCAGCGGATGCTGCTTTGGATGGTTTTAGCCAGCTCCGGATTATCTGTCGGGATGGTTTTGAGCGCGCTGTGGCGTTTGCCGTTGAAAAGGGTGCCCGGTTCGGAACGGTAGGCAATCACATCGTGGTTTTCCAATAAATCACGAAGGTCTTCTGCATAACCACACACCAGCTTGCGCAGTTTGGCAAAATTCTCCGGCGTTTCTTCGGCCGCGGCAAAATGCTCGGAACTGCGCTCTGCGCCGTCTATCTCAGCGATGAGATCCATCACGATGGCGCGGGTCTGCTTGGCGGCTTCCTCCCGGCGGTAGCGCTCCAGCTCCGCATGCTGGCGGTCAATGATTTCCTGCTTGGATGCATCATATTTCAGCTTGCGCGCAAAATCATCGCTGAGGTTTTTCAGCTGAGCATCCACCGCAGATAAGGCATTCAGCACGGGTGAGAAATCCACGGTAAACGGTTCGGAAGTCGGAAGTACCTGCGGTTCATTCGCTGGTTCCGTGGGCAGCGGTTCAGTTGCTTCAGCCGGATTCAGCGGATCTTCCGGGCTGTCAACGGCAGGGGCTTCCTCAGAATCCTGTACAGGTGTGAGCGTGTCTGCCGATGTGTCTTCAGCCGCATTTTCGCCCGGTTCAGCAGGCTGCGCTTCGTCTGTATCAGCCGGAGCGGCAGCTTCAGCCGGAGTCTCGTTCATATCCTCCTCCGGGGTGATTGTTTCTGTGGGAGGATTGATCTCCTCCGCTACAACGGGCAGAGGCTCTCCTTCTAACGTATGGGGAGTATCGTTCATTTTTTTTGAATAATTTGAATAGGAAAAACATTATTTTGTGACGTGTTGAAGCATCCACCGACTCAGCTCCGCCACGCCGGAGCTATCCTTGAGTTTTGCTGTGTTGCTGTGGGTTGTAAAATAGCGCACGGAGCGGAACAAACTGCATTTTTGGGCAATGTCCGGCAGTTTGCGGCGGTGGAGATACGCTCTGTATGCCTCTGGTTTGCCGGAGCTTGGGGGGGCGGAATCATCAGCTGAGTCACAGTTCGGATCGGCGATGATGACAGCGCATTTTAATCGTTTGAGCGTTCGCAGATGCATAGAGCGCATCAGCTCATACCAACTGTCAAACGTCCTGGCAAAGCTCGCGTGGGAAGCCGTTGAGGTATCCACCACAAACACTACGGCGTTCAGAGAGCCGTAATCGCTGAATGTATCCAGAGAGCAAGGATTTCCCATGGCTTTCTCTCTCATATCATACAGGCGCAGCTGGTGCGTCGGTTTGCTTGGTTCATTTGCCCCTGCATGCCCTTTCCTAGCATCTACGGTGCAACATGCAACACCCACACCGAAGGATGGCTTGCTGACAATGCCGGACTGTCCGCACATGCTCCAGCCTGCAATGTCGTTATCTCTGAAAGCTGCCAGTAGCGCTTCGAGAAGAGAGAGACGATAGCTATCCCCCGCCGCGAGAAAGGCAATCTGTGCCTTGCCGGAGCTCTCCTGTTTTTTGCGTCGATTGCGCACCGCCTCCTCACCCGGCATCAGTAACATCCAGATGGGTATCAGCACGGATGCCGCACAGCTAAAGATTCCCAAAGCAGCAATGAGAGAAAGTGGCCGTAATATGTATATCTCAAATATACATATTACTCTGATGGGTAAAAACTCGTGTTCGGAGGAACGATACCGCGTCTGAATAGGTGAAATGAGTGAAGCTCTGCAAACGGATTGAATGATGCCGAAACCTTGCTTCAATCTGTATTGCAGCACTTCTTTTCCTCTCATGTTGAGCGGGGCTTCGTCGCATGCCTGTTTATAAAAAACGCTGGCATTCACAGCAACCACTCCCAGAGCCCAGACGGCGTACGCCAGCAGGAAGCCGCTTTGCAGCGCATTATCCAGACTGTATCTGACATCGGCTCCCAGATAATCGG
>CAYYKC010000011.1:0-37329 GCA_964471605.1 uncultured Akkermansia sp.
CGAAACAGAGGAAAGTCAATAAGAAATCCCGACATCGAAATGCGTTTGCCCTAGACAGACAAGCTTTTTGCTTGCAGGAATGCGGCCATGATGCTACTATAGCGGGTAGCATGAAAGTTATCACCATTTACGGCAGCAAGAGCGACCTTCCTTTCATGGAACCTGCTCGCACCTACTTCCAGGAAAACAATATTGAGCATGAGGAAGTCATCTATTCTGCCCACCGCGATTTACCCGCTCTCATTGAGTATCTGAAGAAGCTTGAAACCGATGGCACGAAGGCCGTACTGCTCTGCGTGGCAGGTCTTTCCGCCGCGCTGCCCGGAGTGGTTGTCATGAACACAGAGCTGCCCGTCATCGGCATTCCCGTGCCCTGCGGCCCGCTCAACGGCGTTGATGCCCTGTTGGCCATCTCTCAGCTGCCCGGCGGCGTTCCGGCCACCACGGTGGGACTGCACAAAAAGACCCCCATCAATGCAGCCATGGCGGCTCACCGCATCATCAAACTGGCAGAATAACGCTCACCCATTCAAGACAACATGCCGACACTTGGCAAGGAAGTATTGGAAGCCGCGCTGGATGACTGGGCGGCGCACATAGCCGCCACCTGCCCCGGCGGGGAGGACGAGCTGGCGCTCATCGGTCTCATCAGCCACGGAGATAACCTTGCCCAACGTCTCATCCGGCGTCTGTCGGCAAAGGGAATCAGCGCCCGATACGGCGCGCTGGACATCTCCCTCTATCGGGATGACTTTGACATGAAGCAGAGCAAGCCCGCGCTGCGCTCGTCCTACCTGCCCTTCTCCACCGATGGTCTGTATCTGGTGCTGGTGGATGATGTGGTACAGACCGGGCGCACGGTGCGCGCCGCTCTCAATGCCATTTTTGAATACGGTCGCCCGGCCGTGGTGAAACTGCATTGCCTGGTGGACAGAGGGGGGCGTGAGCTCCCCATCTGCCCGGACTACACGGCCCTGCGAGTAGATGCTCCGGACGGTGCCAAAGTATCCGTCCGCCTGCAGGAAACGGACGGCAGCGATGAAATCATTTACACCTGATTCTTTTTCCAGTCCACGCATGAAACCGCGAAAAGACTTACTGACCATCGGTGCGCTGAGCACAGAGGAAATCAACACCATCCTCGATAGTGCCAGCGCCATGAAGGACATTTTCACCAAGAGCGTGAAAAAAGTTCCTGCTCTGAAGGGCAAATCCGTGCTGACCCTCTTCTACGAGCCGAGCACCCGTACACGCTCCTCATTCGAGGTGGCCGCGCACCGCCTCTCCGCAGATGTCACCACCTTCACCGTCTCCACATCCTCCGTGGTAAAAGGTGAAAGCGTACACGACACCATCGACACGCTCATGAGCATGAAGATGGATTACATCATCGTACGCCACAAACACAGCGGCATCCCCGCCGTCATCGCCCGCCACTGCAAGGCTGCCGTCATCAATGCCGGAGACGGCGCCCACGCGCATCCCAGTCAGGCCTTTCTGGATGCCTTCACCATCCGGGAGAAATACGGCACCGTAGCAGGCAAGCGCGTGGTCATCATCGGCGATATCCTGCACAGCCGCGTGGCACGCTCCACCAGCTGCATTCTCCGGCGACTGGGCGCGGAGGTGGCCTACATGGGCCCCGGCCCGCTGGTGCCTCTGCAGCAACACACCGGTATCCCCCGCTTCACAAACTGGGATCAGATTTTCGAATGGAAACCGGATGTCATCTACCTGCTGCGCGTGCAGAATGAGCGCATGGATACCCCGTTCTTCCCGGCGGGGGATTACCACCAGGCGTTCGGCGTGACAGAGGAGCGACTCGCTCGCATTGATGACCTCGACCTCTCCATCATGCACCCCGGCCCCGTCAACCGCGGCGTGGAAATTTGCGATGCCGCAATGGACTACCGCAACACCCTGATCAACAATCAGGTAGAAAACGGCATTGCCGCCCGCATGAGCATTCTCTATCATCTCACCCCCCAGACCCAGAACAATGACTAACACCTACATACTCAACGCCGTCTGGGCACCCACCGGTGAAACCTGTGATATTAAAATAGGCCCCGGTCTGAGCAGTCGGTTAGACACGCTCGGCGGGCTCACCACCTGCGATGCGGAAGTCCATCCGGCAGGCACGCTCAACATCCCCACCGGTGCACACTGCACGGATGCCACGGGCAAAATCGTCATGCCGGCTCTCTTCGACCTGCACGCCAAGGTGGAAGTTCCCGGCCGCAGCAAGCGCGAATCCGTGAGCCGCACAGGTCAGGCCGCCGTACAGGGCGGGGTATGGGGGATGCTGGTCATGCCCACCCGTGGCTTCATGTTCGACAACTACGCCACGTTGGACAGCTTCCATGATGCCGTATCTCAGCGCTCTGCTGCGGAAATGATACCGGCCGGCACCATTTCCGTGGGTACAGAGGGGAAGCAGCAGGCTCCCTACAACACGCTGGCCGCGCGCGGCGTAAGCATCCTGACGGATGGCGACAACGTGCCGGACAACCTGTTGATGCTGCACCGCGCCATGAAGTATGCGGCAGAGCTCAACCTGACCTTTGCCATTCGCGGGGATGTTCCCATGCTCTCTGCCAACACCTATATGCACCCCGGCACCACCTCCTACACCCTGGGGCTGCATGGTACTCCCGCCTGTGCAGAGGAAATCGGTATCGAAATCATGCTGCGACTGGCTCGCGATGCCGGTGCCCGGCTGCATGTGCAGACCGTCAGCACCGCGCGCGGGGTGGAAAGCATCCGCCGCGCCAAGGCAGAGGGACAGAACGTCACGGCAGAGGTAGCGCTGCACCACCTGCTGTACACGCATGAAAACGTGGGAGACTACGACACCACGTTCAAGGTCGTCCCGCCCCTGCGGGAGCAGAGCGACTGCGATGCCCTGCTGGCAGGAGTCAAGGACGGCACGATCGATTGCATCGTCACCGATCACACCCCCTGCACTCCATTCGACAAAAAGCAGGACTTCGTGAGCGCTCCGCAGGGTGCCACTGCGTTGGACACCTTCCTGCCGGCTCTGTACACCCATCTGGTCAAACCGGGCAAGCTCAGTTGGTCAGAGCTCGTGCAGGCCTGCTGCGTGGCACCGCTCGCCATCGCCAACCCGCAGGATGATGAGAGCGACGAGGCCGCCAGCGTCCCGCTGCTGCTCTTCGATCCGGAGCCGGAATTCCGCGTCATGCCCGATTCACTGGTCTGCGGCACACTCAATAATCCGCAAATCGGCACCACGCTCTGCGGACAGGTCACCCTCCCCCTCTGACACATACTAATCACCACTCTTTCCCCTATTTCTTATGGTAATCTACATTGTCAGCGATGGCAAGAAAGGCCACCTCTCCCAGACACGGGGGCTGGCAGCAGCACTTCTGGAACGCGCCGCCGCAAAAGCGCCGCAGATTGAACACAGCTGCCACGAAGTGGACATCACCGGCAAAAGCTGGCTGAGCAAGCTGTTCTACAAAGGTCAGGATCTGGATTTACCGCGTCCGCACCTCATCCTCTGCGCCGGGCACAGCACGCATCTGGCCGCCCTCAGTCTGGCGCGTCACCTGCGCTGCCTCTGCATGGTATGCATGAAACCCAGTCTGCCGACCGGGATGTTTGATTTGTGCATCATGCCGCGTCATGACTTACCCACCGGCGCCACAGCTGCCCCCGGAGTATTCACCACCAACGGGGCCATCAACTCTATTCGTCCCCAACCGGATGTCCCCAAAACGGAGACGCTCATCCTCATCGGTGGCCCCAGCAAGAGCTACAAGTGGGAGGAAGAAACCGTCATCACCCAGCTGAGCACCATCGCCCGCCACAACAGCACCCCCATGGTGCTGACCACCTCTCGCCGCACCCCGGCAGACTTCGCAAAAGATGTGGCCTCAGCCTGTCCCAGCATCCGCGTGATTCCCGTGGACCAGACCGGGCCGAACTGGGTGGCAGAGCATCTGTCCAAAGCTGCTCAGGTGTGGGTAACGCAGGACAGCGTGTCCATGGTGTATGAGGCTCTGTCCAGCGGCGCTCCGGTAGGTATCATTGAGATGCCGCCCAAGGAAGGGCCGCACAAACCGGATGAATCACGCATCGCCCGCGGGCTCAACATGCTGATAGAGGACGGCAGCGTGTGCCGCTTCACCGAATGGGCAAAGACCCACACCCTGCCCCGTTGTGAGCAAGAGTTCGATGAAGCCGGACGAACCGCCGACTACATACTGGAACAGTTCCCGAAGCTGCTGCCATGAAAGTAATGCACCTGCTGCCTTCTCTCTCCTCCGGCGGAGTGGAACAAGTCGTTCTGGAACTCTGTCAGGGGCTCTGCGCCCACGGGGTGCAGAACGTGGTTGTCTCCGCAGGCGGCAGCATGGTAGAAGCCGTAGAAGCCGCCGGCGCGCGTCACATCTGCCGCTCCATCGGCAAGAAAAGCCTGCTCACGCTCCTGCAGGTCGGCAAACTGGCGCGCCTCCTCCGCACAGAACAGCCGGATGTGCTGCATCTGCACTCCCGCGTCCCGGCATGGGTCGGGCATCTGGCTGTCAGGCGGCTTCCGCAGGAGCTGCGTCCCGCTGTGGTATCCACATTTCACGGATTCCACTCCGTCAATGCCTATTCGGGCATCATGGCCAAGGGCGACTGCGTCATTGCCGTCTCAGACTGCATGAAACAGCACATCCTGGATAATTACCCCTCCACCCCGGAGTCCCGAATCGTGGTGATCCCCAACTCCGTGGATCAATCGCTGAACTATCCCGGCTACAACCCGGATGATGGCTGGAAAAAGAAATGGAAAGAAGATTACCCGGAGCTTGAGGGCAAATACACCCTCTGTCTGCCCGGGCGCATCACCCGACTGAAAGGTGCCCTGCACCTGCCGGAGCTGCTGCAGAAGCTGCATGCGCGCGGCATCCCCGCCCATGCCGTCATCGTTGGCGAAACCAAAAAGGGCAAGGAAGCTTTCAAGGAAGAAGTCCGGGCAGCACTACGGGCTGCGGGCGTGGAACAACACGCCACCTGGACCGGGCATCGCCGCGATTTGCGGGATGTGCTCTGCGCTTGTGATGTCACCCTCTCCCTCACTCTGCAACCGGAATCTTTCGGCAAAACCACGCTGGAAGCACTGGCACTAGGGCGTCCCGTTGCGGGATATGAACACGGCGGTGTGGGCGAGCAGCTCAGCACCCTGCTGCCGGAGGGTAAAGTGCCCACCGGCGATATCGCAGCCATGGCCGACCTGCTGGAGCGCTGGTACAAGGCCGCCCCTGCCCCTGCCGCCGTTGGTGCTCCCTATCGACGGGAGGATATGATAGAAGCGCACCTTCGCACCTACGAACGCTTGATATCGCAGGCATGAACATACTGCACTACAGCCCGGGGCTGCGCCCCGGCAGCATCAGCCAGTTGGCTGCCGACCTTGCCGCCGGGCTGCAGGACGCAGGATTTTCCAACACGGTGATTTCCCCGGCCAATGAACTGGTAGGGGCTCTCACCTCTGCCCGGGTGGAGCATCTCAAGGCCCGCAGCAGCGTCTCGATTCTCTCCCTCCGTGGCGTTCTCAAACGATTGAGAAACTATATCCTCGGGCAGAGCGCCGATATCGTCTTTGCCTATGGCCCGGAGGCCACGCGTCTGGCGCTTCTGGCGCAGCACGGCATCCCGGAAAGCACTCGTCCCAAATTAGTGTCCGTGCTGACCGGTTTTCCCCGGCATATCCTTCGCACCCGCTCACTGCCGCACTGCAATGCCGTAGTGGCGATTTCTCGCTTTCTGCGGCAGGAAATCAACCGTCTCTACACCCTGCCGGAAAACTGCGGCGTCTGGTCCATTCCCTACGGAGTGCATGAGGAGCACTGCCACCCGCTCTACCAACCCACAGCCGACTGGCAGTCACACTGGCAAACCTCCCACCCGATTGCTGAGGGAACCCTCACGCTCTGCGTTCCCTGCCCTCTGACTGATATCCACGGGCTGCACCACCTGCCGGAGCTGATTACGCTGCTCCTCCGTCAGGGCATCACACCGCAGGTCTATCTGGCAGGCGACACCAACGCCGGCGACCGCCGCTATCAGGAAAAACTGCGCCACCAATTTGAGGAAAGCGGAGTGGAGCAATACATCACCTGGCTGGGACTCCGCCGTGACCTCCGGGATGTACTCTGCAACTGCCACATCACCCTTTCCCTCTCCTCTGCCCCGGCCAGTCACGACCGCGCCGTGCTGGAAGCCCTCGCGCTGGGTCGCCCGGTCATCGGATTTGACCACGGAGCCGTTGGTGAAATGCTCAGCACCTTCCTGCCGGAAGGAAGAGTCAAACCGGGTGATATCCATGCCGTGGCCGACACCATTATCCAGTGGATTTCCCTGCGCCCCGATACGGTCAGCGCCGTACCCTATCCCTACCGATTCAGCGATACCGTTCGCAGCTTTGCCGAGCTCTGCACCGCCCTGGTGCCGAATCAGAAAAATTAGTCGCATACTAGCGCTTGTCTAATGAAAAAAAACTCTCCGCACAACATGTGCAGAGAGTTTTTTTCATATCGGTCGGGGGAGTACCATCAGAAGTCGTACTTCAGGCCCACATTGCCGGCCACTCCTCCGCGATCCGGACCCAGACGACCATAAACACCGGCCTGCATTTCCCATTGAGACACCATGGGCATAGACAAATCAAAGCCCAGCTGCCCATAGAACGGCTCACGCTTCATGGAGCGGACACCGAAAGACTCATCACCGAAACGCTGCTCTCCTTTCACCCTGTGCTCAGAGAACTCAACCACCGCCGCCAGAGAGGAGGTCAGCGTAGCATCCTCCCAGCCCGACATCACGTTGAACTTGTAGGCCACGCGAGCACCGAGTCCCATCTGCAGCAAGTTCTGATCATCAAAGTCCGACTCAAAGCTGTACGGCCCGGCCTGCTCCGTCAATGCATCATAGTGAGAGAAGGAATAATTCACCATCATGAACGGGGTGAAGGTAGTGCGCGTGTCCACCACATAGTCGCGACTCAGCTCATAACCCACATTAATGGAGGTCGAATCCAAACCACCGGAAGCAGAATCCAGCACATCCCAGCCACCATGGCGACTGGAACTGAAATCATGCAAGCCCACGCCCAGACTCATGCGATGATTCAGGCATCCCGTCTTCACCGCACCATACAAATCAATGAAATAAGTATCATTATCCATGCGGGTGCCGGATGTGCGGGCAATCGCTTCCTCGTAACCGAAGGCGATACCCACCAGAGAATTGCAGCAGAGCTGGCGATCCACCCCCATCAGAAGCCCCTGGAAGGTGCGGGTATAATCAGAAGGATGAGAGGAATCGCCGTTAAAACGATTGTACCCACCCACATAGGAAGCCCAGAGCGAATCCTTCAGCGTAGGCATCATCGGCGTGCCAATCTTATCATGAGCACAGGGCTCCGGCATACGGATGCGAGAACGCAGGGTATCGAGGTGATAGCTGGCGCCGTCCAGAACAGACAGCGGAGCCAGCGTTACGGATGAGCCGGGAGTTTCGGCAAAGGCATAACCAGCCATTCCGGTCACGGCCACGACTGCAGCCGCAAGCACGCGGCGCAACAGCAACGGTATGTGTAATTTCATGGGGTATTTTCTTGTATGTTCGTTCGGATTCACACACTATCGGCGAATCCGAAACGTATCATACACACCACCCTCAGCAAAAACAATGACAATTAGATAATAACTGTCTAACAATCAGATCTTCTCATATTTTCCGCGTCAGGCAATACCAGAGAAATCTGCTATTGTGCACCAGATAACGTCTGAAAAGCCGTCTCGGCTCACGGCAGAGACGGTACGCCCACTCCAATCCATGAGCCCGAATCCAGGCAGGAGCCTGCTGCACCAGCCCGGCATGGAAGTTAAACGCAGCTCCCACACCGAAATACACCGCCGCAGGCAACTGCTCACGGTGAGTATAGAGCCAGCGTTCCTGCTTGGGGCAACCCAGCCCCACCCACACACAGTTGGCACCACTCTCCCGTATCATCTGCACAATTCTTTCATTCGTGCCCTCCGGCCACTCGCCCATCGGCGGACAGAAGTGCCCGACTACCTGCGCCCCGGGGAAACGCTCTCCCAGACGCTGCTGCAACAATTCACACGCCTCTTCCGTTCCCCCCAGCAGAAAATGACGCACACCCGCAGCCCGGCCTCTGTTCCACATCCACTCCATCACATCCGGACCGTACAGGCGATGCGCCTCTGCACCTTTCCGGCGCATCAGCCACACAATCGGCATTCCATCCGGGCAAATGTAATCAAAAGTCCTCACCCCATTGCCATACGACTCCTCCCCCAGAATACGGGTGAGCACATGCACATCCGAATGTGCCACCAGATAGGGTCGCTCAGCGCGCCCGGCCAATTCAACAAGCTCATCAGATGCCGCAGACAGATCGCCCACCACATAGGGAATTCCAAAAATCAGCTCTCTCTTAAGCTCAGGCATAGAAGTCGGGGCGACAGGATTCGAACCTGCGACATCCAGCTCCCAAAGCTGGCGCTCTACCAGGCTGAGCTACGCCCCGGTTGTAAAATCTACCAAAATTTTGGCAAAAAAATGGTGGCTCGGGACGGGATCGAACCGCCGACACGCGGATTTTCAATCCGCTGCTCTACCAACTGAGCTACCGAGCCACTTGCGCTGCCCGCTTACTGCGGGGTGCGGGGGAATATTACTCCTTTTCCTCCTGTTTTGCAAGCATAAAATGTAAAAAAACTTAAAAAAACCGAAAAAAACTCCATTTTGATGCCAAAAAGCTCCCGCAGGGTCCGTTGCAACGAGCTGCAAACAGAAAATTCCGCAGGTTGAGCGAAGCTGTAAGTGCAATTTCTGCCGCGCGTACTCCCCAGCCTCGCTCGCAACAGCGAGCTTTCACCTATCAGCTTTCACGTGAACGACCGATAACTACAATCAACCGCCGGGAGAAGCAGCACCCTCTCCCGGCGGCCCTAGTTGTCAGGTTGAGATAAACCTTATTTTCTGCGGCGGCGCATGGCCAGGGCAGAGAGTGCCAGCAGGCTCAGCGTCGTGGTGGTCGGTTCAGGAACGCTGGCGGCCATGATGGACAGTGTGCCGTTATCCGTTCCGCTGTAGGTCAGCACGTATTGATTGCCGCTGTTCAGGTTCGTGAAATACGGATTAGCCAGCATGGAGTCGTTCTCTGTCAGGCTGGTGTAGGTGGTCTTATCCAGCGTCAGCCCATCCACCCCAGTGAACAGAGCCGTACTTTCGCCCACGCTGAGCGCATGAACCCGCCCCAAGGTGGTATCATCCAGCGTCAGCCCCTTCTGCAGCGTCAGCGTGCTGCCCATGGCAAGCCCGCCTTCTGCCACACTCAGCGTGGAGCCGCTCGCCAGCGTCAGATTCGCATTCAGAACGGCCCCCGAGCCGAACTTCGCGTGAGAGGTGACGGTCACGTTGGCCTCTACGCGGCTGGCATCGCTTCCGCTGTACAGGCCAACAGTCTTGCTCTCCGCCACGGTGAGTTCTGACAGGTTCAGGTTAACCGCAGCATTGAGCTGCTCTATATCAATGTTTCCTGCCGTGGCATACACATCGGTGATGCTGTTGGCGCTGTTACTCACCGTCAGCTGGCCGCTGCCCGCGTTCTCCACGGAGGAGTTAACCAGCTGAGTACCGAGTGTCACCTCACTATCAGAAGAAGAGGCCAGATGACCGTTGGTCAACGACCAATCAGAAGCAGCGACCGAGTACTGAGAATTATTGCCGCTCGTCTTCAGAGTCGCATCTGACGTTCCTTTGTTGGTGAATTGCACGCTACCGTGAGACAATACCGCATCCTGCTCCAGCACCACAGAGGATTGGCTACGCCCCCAGAGTTGGCTGCTCACATTAAGCAGAGCATCCTTCTTCAGACGCAGTGAGCCTGCGGCAGTACCATCGCTGGAGCCATCAAGGATTCCGATGGTGTTACCATCACTACCGGTGTATGCCACGGCAATTTCACCGCCAACGGTCGTCACCTTGTTCAGCATCGTGCGGGCAGAAAGAGTCGCCTTGCCTGCTCCGCTCTTGGTAACATTGCCTGCCGGACTTGTATCATTATCGCCAAAGATCCGACCGGACACATCCAGCGTTGCGCCCTCACTGACATTATAGGTCAGGGTGCGGCTATTTCCGCCGCGCAGTCGTGTTGTTGCGGAAATGGTATTGTCTCCGCTCTCTGCCTTAATAACGACATCCTGATTGAAATCCATGGCGGCGATAGTGGTGTTCGTTCCATAATTGTAACTGCCGCCCACACCGCGCAGACTAGCACCGTTCTTCAGCGTAATGTCCCATTTAGCCATGGTTTGACGGGTATTACCGAAATCAACGACACCCCCGTCCACGGTCAACTTCTTACTGTACTGCGCTTGATCTCCATATTCCAGCGTATCGCTTCCGGAGCCGGTAAAGGTCAGCGTGGCGCCACTGTTGACGGTAATATTCTCTTTCAGCTTGCGACTTCCCGACACTTCCGCCGCAGCCCCTTCAGTCAACACCAGAGCAGAGGATACAGCCATGTCATTATTAGCCAGCGTTGTCCCACTTGCCACCTCCAGCGTACCGCCGGAAATGTTATTCAGCAGACGGTAAGCACCGGCGGTATCGAGAATGATCTTACCTCCGGAGATGGTGGTAGTCCCTGTGTAGGTATTCTGTTGCTTGAAGGTCAACGCACCCGCGCCGACCTTGGTCAAGCCGCTGCTGCCGCTGATAACACCGGAAATCGCGCCGGAGCATTGGTTGTTGGCATGAATGGTGGTGGTTGCCTCCAGCACCACATCATTTTTCAACTCCGTGCCCTGTCCATTGAACACCAGTTGAGAGTCAGCCGTTGCCAAGTATATACCAGATGCGGCATTGAACATCGAGGTGTTCACCTGCAAACGCCCGGTGGCCACCGTAATATCACCGGTGATTTTTTCGAAATTGAAGCCCACGCCATTATCTGCAGAGAGATTCAATACCACATTACCGGCACCACTCACGCTATTAAACGCATCAGAGGTATTATTTTTCTCCGTCACCTTATCCGTCATGGTCAGCGTAGCCCCCTCACCCACTTCGATGGCAGTGAAGCTCTTGAGTTGCGTTTCCGTGAAGCTCAGGCTCGTATCACCGGAGAAGCTCCAGCTTACATTGCTGCCCACGTTCAGTGCGCCCGTAATGGTCAGATTACCGTTGGTTTTCAGGCTGACCCCTTCGGCAACGGTCAGATTATTCACGCAGATATTGCCCTCCAGCTCCAGATCTGCATCAGAGTTGAACTCCACGTTATCATTATTCTTGTAACCAACGGTCATCTCCACCGATTCGTCGGTATAATCATCCGGGCGGGTGGTCTGCCAGACCTGATTACTCTCATTCTGATTCCAGATTTGCTTCTCCGCGCCACCGTTCCAGACCAGATCCCACCCATCCTCAATCGTGTAGGAGAAACCACCGGCCATGTCGAGATTGAGTACCACACGCCCCATATCAGAGAGCTTCACCCCATCAATGGTAAAGTTGGAGGCAGACAAGCCAGACCAGCCTTCCAACACACCATCGGAGATATCAAACACGCCGTATTCCGTGTCAGCATACATGTTGCCGAAGGCCACAATAGAGTTGTCGGCAAAGGATATAGAGCACCCGTCATTCACCCGGATGACATTTGCGTCATCCGCAAAGTCGATGGCACTCACATCCAGCGTGCCGCTGCCTACTACCAAAGAGGAAGCATTGTTCAGCATGCTGAAAGAAGAGGCATTAAACGCAGCCGTACCGCCCTGTATAGACAACGAACCTGTAAAATTCTCACCGCTGCCGAGGAACTTCTGCGTACCTTCACCATCGATGACGAGATTCACATTCTGCACCTGTCCATAGAACTCATGAGTACTACCGCTTGCCGTGTCGATAATAAGCGTATGGGCAGAATCCTTGCTATGGTCTACCCAACCGCTATTAGAAGCCTGCGCACCGGAGAACACAACCGCACGGGAAGCCAGATCAGAACCGGAGCTCAACCCACCAATAGTAGCAGATTCCACATTGATGCCCAATGCCACTTTCGGCGTTGCCTGTGCCGCAGAAGCCAGATGGATAGTAGCGTTTTGTGCCACGCTCTCATGGTTGAGCAACAGGACAACATCACGACTCCCGTCGGACGAAGCATTCTGCTGTTTCACCAGAATTGTTCCGGCAAACTGACTGCCGCTTTCTGTTGTACCAACGGCATCACCCAGTGCATACACCCCTACGTTGTTGGAAGTTACATTCTTCACCAGATTCAACGTAGAACTTGCGGATCCTTCCAAATTGTGAATTTCAAAGAACCCGGAGTGGTGAGTATCGCGAATGGTTGCCGACTCTCCGGTAAGCTTCACGGTGCCGATTCGCGTAGCAGCCGTCACGGTCTCCCGATCATTGGTCACCAACACAGCACTGTTTGCCAACTCCGCCGTACCGATAATCTTATCTGCCCCGGCAGAGGAGGTAGCATTCCAAAGCGTCACCGTCTTTCCGGCAGCTATGCCAAGTGTTCCGATATCAGCAGCGGCGTTAATCTGAAGACTGCCGTCCTGCAAACGCAGAGAATCCATCCTCAGCGTTGCATCCGAAGTCACCGAACCGCCGAGGATGGTCAGCGATGTACTGTTCAACGAATTCTCCCCATTGCTGAGATTACCGGTCAATTGAGCAGAGCTCAACGTCATCGTTCCCCCGACTGATGTAACGGTACCGCTGATTTGTGCCGCTTCCATCTGCACCTGAGCTGTTCCGCTCAGGCTAAGATTACCCTGAACGGTCGCCCCCCGAACGATGGCCTCTGCATCAGCAATATCCAGATTACCATTGAGTGTGGCTCCGTTGCTCAACGCAAAGTCGGCACCGTTGGCGACGCTCACGGCGGCGGTCAGATTCGTCTCGCTCACCTCCAGAGTGGCATCATCCACCTGTACCCCATTGGTAAAGCTCGCCGAGGCGGTGCTCAGTTTCAAATCAGCCTTTTCACCTACGGCCAGTTTATCACCGGACAGGGATGCCTCTCCGGTCACTTCATAGTAAGTATTTTCATCTTTAGCAACAAGCGTTCCGACTGTCTGATCTGTCGCAAGGGTAATCGCTTCGCGGGATTCAGCGGAGCTGCCCACAGCACCGGAATCATCCAGAACCACATGAGCATTTGCTGTGAAAGCCACATTCCCGGCAGAGGACTGTTGATACCAGTTCAAATCAGACGTATTCCAAGACTGGTTCGCAGCAGAGGCAGACCAGTACAGGCGGTTATCGGCATCCACCGTCAGAATCAGAGAGCCATCCTGCTGCACCAGAGCCAGACGATCGTTCAAGGTATCTGCCAGCTCAAAGGAGCCGGAGAAAGAACCCGTTGCCAGAGTGTACGTACCCTGTTCAATATCATTGAACATGTTGAGCGAGAGCTCAATCGTTGTTTCCCCGGCCGAAATATCAGAGAACAGCGTCGCCCAAGTGGTAGCGTCTGCTGCATCCGGTACATTAGTAAAATCAAAGTTCAGCGTTAAAAGCGAAGTGCAACCATCCGAGGCCGACATGGTAATACCGTCCAATGTGTAGTCATCCGCACCGCCGAAGCGCAGCGTCAGGCTGTCAGTACCGGAGAATGCGGTGGTGTCACTCACAACCGCCGATGAGGCCAACGTAATGTCCGCCCCGGCCGCAGCCACCACAGAACCGCTGAACTGCGGTGTCGTGCTGCGGGAAAGAGTCTCTGCGTCAGAGCCCAGAATAATGACGGAATTCGCGCCCACATTCAGCGTACCGCTGCCGCTGATACCACCGGCCAGCTCCAACACACCGCCGTTGGCGGTAGCCAAATTCAGGGAATTACCACTCATGCTCACCGTACCGGTCAGTTTGTTGGTGATATTGTAGCTCTGCAAGGTTGCTCCGGCGCCGGCAGCGATGTTGTTGGCATAGGTGTAGACCACGTCAGACATGTCGGCTGTGCCGGTACCTGCCAAGCGCAGAATCAACCCGTCCTTGAGGGTTACGTTCCCCGTACCCAGAGCCGTACTTACCTGACTCCGTGCCGAGCCGCCGTTCAGACGCAGGGCAAATTTATCGTCGTTGTTTCCGTTCCCGTTGGCGATAACCAAATCGCCGTAAGTGTTTTCGGAATCCGCCGTAAAGGTCATGCCTTCATTTCCGCTGATGGTCAGCGTTTTGCCTTCGCCCAAAATCTTCCCGCGCACCGTCCCGCCGAGATAGCCTTTGAGCGCGTAAGAGGCATCAGTGCTTCCGCTTGTGCAGGGTGTCCAATTTGTGACGGATGTGAGAAGCGTTCCTGCGGACCAGGAGGCGATGCAGGCATCATCCTTCAAGGTGATGTTGCCGTAGACGGTAGAATCGCCGTCAATGGAAAGTGCTCCGGCATTGCAACTTGACTGCACAAGTCCCCAGTCTGAACCGCTGAATCCGGTTCCGCTGATGACGAAATCCGTATTCAGGCTTACGCGGACAGCTTTCAGGTAACGAAGTCCGGAGCCGATGCGCACCTGGCTTCCGCTTTCAATGTCAATCGTCGCGTTGTTGACCGCATTTTTAGTGTTGTTATAAGAGGCAAAAGAATCCGTTGTCAGATTGGTTCCGACGTACAATCTGGTATTTCCCATCAACTTGATGGTCCCGTCAAAGGATGAGCTCTGCTCGGAGAAGAGGGCTGCACCGCCAGTGGAGAATTCAATGGTTCCGGTGCCGTTTACCGTCTGAACCAAAGTTGTCCCGCCCAACTTGTACCCTTGTTTGTTTCCTCCGGACAGGGACAGAGTTGCGCCTTCTGCAACGTATATGACATTTGAGGAGGAGCCGATTCCTCCGGAAGACGTATGGTCTCCGGTGGAGGTTATGGTCGCCTTGACCGTTCCTTCGGCGATGGTCAGCCCGCCGCTCCAGTTCGCATTTGCACCCATAGTGAGCGTTCCTTGCCCACTCTTTACCAGATGCAGTGCAGCGGAATCTGCGTTGCTGTTGAGCACACCGTCAGCCAGAGACGTGTCTGTTCCTTCGGTTACATTGAGGAGGACGAGCGAATTGGTCGAGCCGTTGTTGCGCAGGGCGGATCCGCTTTCCATGGACAGGTTGTTTACCGTCAGGCTGTTCCCGTCCGTGTAGAGGACGGATCCTTTCTGAAGTGTAACGGAAGCAGCGGCAGCCAGAGCCGACGCATGCCCGACACGGATGCCGACATCGCCGGAGCTGTTCGCTTCATCAAGAGCCAGTCCGCCGCCGGCGATGATGCTTCCGGTGAATGCATTTTCACGCGCAAAAATGACACTGCTGCCCGTCGTTCCCTGTCCGTCAATTTCCAAGTCCTTTGTCCCGTCAAGATCCGTATCTACGGTCAGTTGACCACTGCCGCCGAATCGGTATTTTTCATCTACCGTGAGCGAGCCGGTATAGGTAAACGCTCCGTTTGCACCGAGGGAAAGTGTGGTTCCGGACAGATCCAAATTCTCATCGGTAGCCAGTGCCAACACGCCGGATGAGCCGTCTTTGATGATGTCGAGCTGCGCCGGATCGTTCAGCGCAAGGGCGTTCCCGTATGTCAGATTCACGCGTGCACTACCCAAGGCACCGTCGGCATACGAAAGTTTATTGCCGGTTCCCAGAATGTAGATATCGCCGGAAAAATCATTTGCAGCATTTGCCAGATGCACCGTGCCGGACGACCATTCGTTGCCGATGAGCAAATCCGCATCGCCCGTGAGCTTGAAGTTCACCGTCAGCGTTCCCGTGCCGCCGCCGAGCCGCCAAACGGCCCCGTAAGTTTCATCGTTTACGGTGGTGAGCGAAACATCGTTTGTCCCGTAGCTCACGTTGCCCCACGCGCCGATGATGAGATTCTGATACCCGGAAAGCTCCAACTGCGTTTCCTGATCTTGAGAAAGAGCAAGAACGCCGGAGGAAGAGGTGTCGATACGCGACAGCAACGTGCTGTTGTCTAATCCTTCAACGGCAAGAAAACCCTGTTCGCCGATCGTCCATTCTTGCCAATTGTTTTCGGTAGCATCTTTGATGACGAGTCCGCCGGCTTCCACGGTGCCCGCGGGAACGTTCAGCTGACCGTTTACGACCAAAATACCGCTTCCCTGCTTGGTGAATTGGGCGGCTTCGGAGTCCGTGTTCGTGCTCGTGATATTCCCCTGTATGGTCGTCGTAACGGGCGACTCCGTATTCGCCGTCATGGTCGCGTTCCCGGCCAGCGTCACGTTCCCGCGAAGCGAGGTGATGCCCAGCGCCGCCATGTCCTGCCGCAGACTGCCGCCGACGGATTCGGATGCGGCGTTTACGGTTTGATTGAGAATGAACGCGCCGCCGTCTTCGACGATGACGTTCCCGGTCATGAGCGCGTGGTGCGAGAGTTGGAAGGTTGCGCCGGACTTCACGGTAACGTCCGAGCCTTCCAGTGTGGCGTAAGTCCAGTCTCCGCTATCAGTCATGCGAACGTGCGGCGTATTGGAGCCTTGCAACACCATCGTTCCGTCTTCGACGGTGAACCCGCCGACGTTGCTGTGGTTGCCGGTGAGCGTCCAGGTTGCGTTTTCTTCCGCGTTATTATAAACGACGGCGAGTTGCGCGGTGCTGTTTGTGCCTTCATCGACAAAGCATCCGGCAAAGGTGCCCGTTCCCGTGTAAGTAAAGGAGGCGTTTCCGGGTGCAGTTTCTCCGAGCGGCGTTTTGTTTCCGATGCGTGCTCCCGTGCCGGAGCCGTCCTGATTGATGACACCCCACGTCAAATCGTGCCCGTTGAGATTGAGCAAGCCGCCGTTGTTCCCGAAGGTGAACGTGTCGCCCGCCACGGAATTTGTTTTGAACTGGTTGTCCGCCATTAGGACGACGATGGCGACGC
The DNA here is from genome assembly GCA_964471605.1 of uncultured Akkermansia sp. Taxonomy (GTDB): domain Bacteria; phylum Verrucomicrobiota; class Verrucomicrobiia; order Verrucomicrobiales; family Akkermansiaceae; genus Akkermansia. The sequence continues at coordinate 16,931 of CAYYKC010000011.1, forward strand.
CGGCTTCCAGTCGCACGGAAGATGCCGCGTAGCCGTCTGTGCGGTTCAGTCGAGTTTCGCCGATATTTCCTAAGGTGCAACCGGTGATGTTGCCGGATTCATCGTAGGTGATTTCGTACTGCGTTTCTCCGCCGCCGACGCGCAGAACCGCGTCGTTGTTCCCGGAACCGGCAATCGTCAAAGTACCTTCGCCTACCTTGCGCCATTCTTCGCTCGCCGTTCCCGTGAGCTCCAGCGAGAGTTCGGCTCCGCTGTTCACCACGAATCCGGCGCTGTTGAATGTGGAGGTGGCTTCTTTTTCCGTCAGTTTCCATTTGCCGGAGTCAAAGGTTACGGCGCCGGCCCCCATGTCAACAGAGCCTTGAAGCTCCAGCGTTTGCACGTTTTCCGTGTCGGTTGTGCTGAAGGCCAGCCCCAAGGTATCGTTTAGGGTATTGCCGGTTCCCAGTCCGGTGTATTCCACGCTCACATCGCCTTGAGTGAGCGTTCCTTTGCCGGTTGCCGCATCCTGCGTGTTCCAAAGGATCGTTTCCGTTCCGGAAAAGACGCTTGCCGCTACGGTAAACAAATCTATGCCCGCCTGCACCGCACTGGGGTTACTGTGCAGGGCGGCTGAGTTGTTGTACCCGGCATTTGTCGATCCGTTAGAACAGGCTGCAACATAAACGAAACGATTATTTACCGCATCCCAGGCGTAATGAGGACTGCCGCTGTCGCCGTACATATGCCCGATGTCCAGGGGCGTGCGCAGGTCGCCGGAAACATCGGATTCCCGGCAATTGCTGACAATAACCCAAGTGCCGTTCGCCCATTTAGAAATGGAGTTGACTCCGACAATGCCGCCCAGAGTATTGCTGCCGGTGAGAGAAGCAACGATTTCTCCGTCGCTGTTGTATTGCATGCCATCGCCCAATCTCCACAGCCAGGCTCCGGCAGAAAGCGTTTGCATGAAAGAGTCGTCCGCCATGGGGGTATAGGCGACTTCCGTCACGATTTTATTGAGGCGTTGCACATCAACGTCCGTCGCGTAGGATTTGTATCCGGCGGAGGTGTAGCAAGTGGATGTCGAGCCGTTTTCCGACAGGAAATACACCGGATTACTGCCCACATGTGCCGCGCCGACGACGAACTGCGGGTTGACGAGTGCACAACCACCGTTTCCTGCTCCCGTTTTCTTTCCATAGCTGTCCAGATTCGGCATGATCGGAATGACCGGATTCGTGACGGCGGTTCCGTCTTTGTAGTACACGGAAATGTTCGTGGCTCCGGCACTGAACATGCCTTTATTACGAGCAAAATCCATGTAGTATTGGAGGTCATAGCGCGAATCCACCATACCGGCAAAGGAAGAGGAGGCAAGCGTGGCGACCACGGACATGGCAGCCATCAGCGCACGACGGAGAGAGAGATTGAGATGAAGCTTCATATCGCAGGAAATAAAAAAAGACGGATGAAATGGGCACAGTTCTTCCCGGTCGATCTTGGGCTCAAAGTAGCACATTTCAACCGCAATGTCGAGCAGATAGTGCGTACGAAATGCCAAAATTCGCAAAATTCGGTTTTCGTCAGAAAAAAATTGCAGTCTCCGGCAGCAGAGATGAATTCACATGCGGGCATCGCCCGCACATCTCCCCGCCGCCCCCCCCCCCCATTGAGCGAGTCTTGACCCAAACGATGAAACAGGTGTGCTTCATTAGCAGAACAAGCCGGATTATACGTTTTTGATACCGATGAATACCGTCCGCGTCTTTACCGTATGATATGGCGAGCGCTGCTGCAGATACCGATGGGATTATGGAAACGGATGAAAGGCAATCAGGCCGATATCACCCCGCAGAGAGAGGTGAATCTATCGGCATTCATGGGGCGCTGGTATGAGCAGGCCCGTTTAGAAAATATGTTTGAGCGCGGGATGGATGAGGTGTATTCCGATTACGAACCCATGGGAGACGGACGATTCCGTGTCTGCAACAGCGGTACGGATGCCGGGGGCATAAGCCACCAGGCGCACGGCATGGGCAGCATGAAAGAGGCCGCCGCACCGGGAGTCCTGAGGGTCTCCTTTGTGCCGCCGTACGGATGGTTTGCAGCACCGTTTCTGATTTTATACACGGACGCGGAATACCGGGAAGCCCTTATCGCCGGGAGCGGCGGTCACTATCTGTGGCTGCTGACCCGCGAGCCGCATCCTTCTCGCGACAGCCTCAACAGGCTTCTGGCAGAGGCGCAGAGGCGCGGGTTCGACACGCACGAGCTGCGCCGCACCAGGCAAATGCATCAGAAGCGGCAATCCACGCCCACGGAGACATAAAGCCCCGGGTGATAATGGTGGGCCTCAACCGTATGCTTACCGCTGTCCATGCGGTTGAGTTCTGCCGTGGTGGTCAGAATCGAACCCACGGTCGCCTTGATAATACGCTTGCGCTGCCCGGGAGCAGAGAAATCATACTCACCGGTAAAACCCGCCACCAGAGACCGAACCGTGAAGAGTTGGTTGCCGCTCTCCGTCCGCACGGCCCAGGAATTGCCTGCCCCCATCAGCACCGGACCGGCAGAAAAGCGAGGGGTGAAGGCATACATGGCCTCCAGCCGATATCCTTTCAGCTTCACCGTCCAGTCATGCGCAGGTTTCCACTCCACGGAGAAAAAGGGAGCCACGCCGTAATACAGACGCTGGGGCATGACGACCAGCCCGACAGAGTACGACAGGGTATCACTCGTATACAGCTGATAATCTGCCGCACCAGCCAGAGCAACACCGCTCCAGCCGGATGAAAAATCCGTCGATACGCTCGGCATGAACGTCAGCGCCAGACGCCGTCCGTTCTCCAGCTTCCGAATCACCGTCAGCGGCAGATTGAAGTTATACAGCTCATCCTTACGCAGTTGCAGAGAACCGGACGCATGCAGCGCGGTAATCTCCATGTCCAGCGAGGCATTGAACGCCCAAGGACCGAACTGTGTGCGGCGGGGGTCGCTCAGCGGAATGGCCAGGTCATACTGCTGCATGCCGAATGAGGAGGCTTTGCCGTGACGCTCACTCATATCGCTCCACACCGTCACCTCTGCCGCACTGGGCATCAATCCCGTCTCCGGCAGATTATAAGTCCAGTCCGCAGAGGCGCTTCCGGCAGCACTCGCCAACATACAAAAGCTCAGAATGTGCTTCATTTTCATCTTGCAGCGAAACGTATCACAATCAATAACTATTGTCAAGTATAAACAAATAATATAGAAGGGGGCATAGCCACAGGTGGCCCGAAGAATGGTCAAAAATACCCGCGATACACTAAAAGTCGGCACGTTTTATCCAATATCCCTTGGCGGGGGTATCATGCAGCCCATTCATTGCCGGATTTTTTTGCTTTGGCATCCGCGAAAGCCGCTGACTTTTAATTCGTCAAGGTATCCCCGACCTTTGGGGTACGGATGAGGCGAGTCGGGCAGGAATTATTCCGTTCAGATATCCTCATCATCCCAATCCGCACGCGGATGGGAGCGGAGGTACACCTCTTTCATGCGCGTTTTGGTCACATGGGTATAAATCTGGGTGGTGGAGAGAGAGGAATGCCCCAGCAGCTCCTGCACGGCGCGGAGGTCGGCACCGGCATCCAGCAGGTGGGTGGCAAAGGTATGCCGCAGCTTGTGCGGAGAGATATGAAAGGGAATATCAGAGAGTTGCAGGTATTTATCCAGCATCTGCTGCACGCTGCGCCCGGACATGCGCCGCCCCAGACGACTGATGAACAGGGGGCCATCCGGCGGGAGTCCGGCCATCTCGCGATATTTTTCCACCGCATCGCGGGCATAATCACCCACCGGTACCAACCGCACCTTTCGCCCCTTGCCCAGCACCCGCACGCAGTCATCGCCGCTGAGCAAGGCATCCGCATTCAGCCCCACCAGCTCGCTGAGACGGATACCGCAGGCATAGAACAGCTCCAGAATGGCGGCATCGCGGTACGGAATCCAGGCCGGATGCTTCTTATCCACCGGCACCTGCAGCGGCAGTGCCAGCAGTGCCTCCATCTGCCGCAGACTCAGGTGCACGGGAAGGCTCTGCGAGGCGCGCGGCAGGCTCACATCGGCCAGCGGATTGACGGCCAGTCCCTCCCGCCGCATCTGCCAGGTGTAGAACGAACGGAGAGCCGCAAAGCGCAGACGGATGGTGGCCGTTTTGAGCTGCAGGTTCAACGCCTCGTACAACCATGCGCGGAAATCCTCCGTTGCACAGGCATCCCACGCGGAAAAGCGCTCCCCCATCCACTCGCGGAACTGCCCCAGCGAGCGGCGATAGGACTCCACCGTGCAGGGAGAAGCATTACGCTCCGCTTCCAGATACTCCAGAAAGCGGTATACGAGCCAATCCGGCTCGGCAGGGTCTGCATTATCGGTGGGGGGCATGTTCGCAGTTCCTTATAACACAATCGGAGCGCACTGGCAAGCCTTCAACGCGTTGCCGCAGCAGCAAAGAGTCTTGCAAAAGGGAGCATTTAATGCTAGACTGCGGGGCATGAAGTTTCTGATAACCGCCGGGCCCACCCGGGAAGCGCTGGATCCCGTCCGCTACCTCACCAACCGCTCCTCCGGGCGCATGGGCTATGCCCTGGCCGGAGCAGCTCGGCATGAGGGGCACGAGGTGCTGCTCATCTCCGGACCCACCACGCTGGATGTGCCTGCCGGGGTGGACTTTGTGCAGGTGGAGAGCGCGCAGCAGATGTACGAGGCGGTGCGCGACCTCATCAGCGGGGTGGATGTGGCGATTCTGTGTGCCGCAGTGGCGGATTACCGCCCCGTGGCCGTGGCAGAGCAGAAAATCAAGAAAAACGCAGACCGCCTGACCATTGAACTGGAGCGCACGCCGGATATTCTGGGCAGCATGCGAAGCGTCTTCGGTTTCACCGGCAAACTCATCGGATTCGCCGCCGAAACGCAGGATGTGGAAGCTTACGCCCGCGAGAAGCTGCACCGCAAGCAATGCGATATGATTGTGGCCAACGATGTTTCGCGCAGCGACATCGGTTTCGACTCCCGCGAGAACGAGGTGATGCTGGTGCTGGCAGAGCATACCATTCCGCTGGCAAAAGATACCAAGGAACAGGTCGCCATGCGTATCATCGAACACGCCACCATCATCCGGCCATGAAAGTGACCATGGAAATGCTCGGCTGGGGCGAGGATTTCGCCGCCGCCTTTGCCGCTCTGGAGCACCCGGAGTGGTACCCTGCCCGCATCATCCGCGAGACAAAAATCAACTTTACCGTCATCGCCAAAGGCAAGGGAGACCACGAGGTGGTGCTGGCCGGCAAGGTGTGGCACGATGCCGTTTCGGATGCCGATTTACCCACGGTGGGTGACTGGGTAGCCATCGACCCCGGCAGCGGCAAGGATTTACCCGTCATCCGCGCCTTGCTCCCCCGCCGCAACCGTTTTTCCCGCAAAGCCCCCGGTCGCAGCTGCGCCGAACAGGTCATCGGCACCAACGTGGATATGGTCGTCGTCATCACCGATGCTGAGAGCGACTACAACATCCGCCGCATCGAGCGCTACCTGACCCTCATCCGCAAGTGCGGTGCCACGCCCGTGGTGCTGGTGAATAAATGCGATTCCACCCCGGAGGAACGCATGAAGGCCGTCTGTGCAGAGATTGCCGCCCTCGGCCCGGAGGTCTACCCCATTGCCGCCTGCTGGAAAAAGGGATACCCGCCGTACCTCCGCCGCGTGCCCAAGGGAAAGACCATCACTATCGTGGGCTCCTCCGGCGTGGGCAAGAGCACCTTCGTGAACTCGCTTCTGGGCGATGAATGGCTGGAAACAGGCGGCGTGAATAACGTCACCGGCAAGGGACGCCACACCACGGTGGCCCGCGAGCTGGTGGTGCTGCCCGGCGGCGGTGTACTGATCGATAACCCCGGCATGCGTGAAATCCACATGTGGACGGATACCGCCACCCTCCGCGCCGAGTTTGCCGACCTCTCGGAGCTGGAATCCCAATGCCGCTATGCGGATTGCTCCCACCGAAAGGATGCAGGCTGCGCCATCCGCGCCGCGCTGGAATCCGGTGCGCTCTCACAGGAGCGCTATGAACACTTCCTCAATCTGGATGCCGAAATTGCTGAATTGGAACGCCGCAACCAGAAGCGACAGATGACGCTGGAACGCGTCCACCGCCGCGAAAAACGCACCCTGCTCCGCAATCGTCAGGACCGCGAAGACCACCTGCGCGACCTCCATCCCAACAGAAGACACTGAGGGGAAGGCCGAGTTCGGTGTTCGCCCTGAAGAGCGAAGTGAAATTCTCGCCTGCGGCGAGAGCGAAATTGCGGCCTCCCGCAGCAGTGATAGAATGCCGCAGCGCGTCAGGCAATTTCGTGTGCAGGCAGCGCCCGCACCTCTCCCCCTCCAACTTCACATTCAAAAAGCGCGTGATTCCGGGGTGGAATCACGCGCTTACTATAAAAGGCTGTGCGGACGGCGGGAGCTTTACTCCCACTCGATGGATGCCGGGGGCTTGGTGCTCACGTCGTAGAGGACGCGGTTGATACCCTTCACCTCGTTGAGGATGCGGTTGGAAGCCTCGCGCAGCAGGTCGTAGGGCAGCTGCACCCAGTCGGCGGTCATGGCGTCCTCGGACACGATGGCGCGCAGGTTGGTGGCGAACTCGTAGGAACGCTCATCGCCCTTCACCCCCACGGTCTTCACGGGGATGAGACCGGCGTATGCCTGCCAGCACTTGTCGTACCAATCCCACTTACGCAGCGTGCCGATGAAGATGGCATCGCACTCTCGGATGATGTCCAGGCGCTCCTTCGTCACCTCGCCCGGGCAGCGCACGGCCAGACCGGGGCCGGGGAAAGGATGACGCCAGAGGATATCATGAGAAATGCCCATGGAGGCGCCGAGTTCACGCACTTCATCCTTGAAGAGGAAGGCGAGCGGCTCGATGACCTTGCCCTCTTCCTGCATCTTGAGGACGCGCTCCACGCGGTTGTGGTGGGTCTTGATGACGGAGGCCTTGCTCTTGGCATTGGAGGCACTCTCAATCACGTCCGGATACAGAGTACCCTGTGCCAGCATCTCCGCATCACCCACGGCATCCCAGAACACGTCGATGAAGAGGTTGCCAATGATGCGGCGCTTCTTCTCCGGGGCGGTTTCACCGGCCAGTGCTTCCAGGAAGCGGGCGGAGGCATCCACGGTCTCAATCTTCACGCCCATGCGCTCAAAGTTGGCCTGCACTTCCCTGGCCTCATCCTTGCGCAGGAGTCCGTTGTCCACAAAGATGCAGCGGACATTCACCCCGGCTTCATGCAGGAGCACGGCCAGCACGGTGCTGTCCACACCGCCGGAAACACCACAGACCACCTGCTTGTCGCCCACCTTGGCGCGGATGTCCTCGATGAGTTCGCGCTTGAAGTCACCGATGTCGAACGGAGCCAGCTCTTTGGCAAAGGAAAGGAAATTGCGCAGGATGGTGCGACCCTCGTGAGAGTGGGTCACCTCCGGGTGGAACTGGATGCCGAACATGGAATCTCCCCACTGGAGAGAGACGGGCACGCCGTCGCTGTTGCGGGCAATCACCTTGCAGTTGTCGGCCAGATGGTCCACGGTATCGGAGTGGCTCATCCACACCTGTGAAGAGGGGGACATGCCTGCATAGAGCCCCTCCAGCTTGTCCGGGATGAGGGCGGCAGGGCCGTACTCGCGCTTGTTGCTTTGGCGAACCGTGCCGCCGGTCTTGATGTTGAGCAGCTGCATGCCGTAGCACACGCCCAGAATGGGCACGTTGAAGGACTTCAGCCATTCAAAGTCGATATCCGGAGCATCCGGCTCCGAGGTGCTGCGCGGGCCGCCGGAGAGAATGATGGCGCCCGGTTCGCAGATTTCATGCAAATCCTCCAGAGCATAGAGTTTGGCAAGGTAGCCCAGCTCACGCACGCGGCGGACAATCAGCTGCGTGTACTGTGAGCCATAGTCGATAACGGCAACAATATGTTTGGGTGTCATAACGCTTGGCCTATAATACCACAGTATCTTTGTTTGGCAAGCTTTTGTTTGGGGTGAAAGATTGAGCATCCTGCGCGCGTATATAATGGCATGACTGCAACACATACCATTCTGATGACTCTGGCTCTGAGCCTGGCTGTTGGGTTCCCCCTTTCGGCACAACAACAGGCAGGCCCGGCTCCCGCCACTGCGGTTGCTGCGGAATCAAATCCTTTCTTCCAATGGGACACCTACCCCCGCTGGTCGCAGATGACGGCGGAACAGGCAGTCAAGGATATTCGCCGGGGAATGCAGCTGGCACAGGAACGCATCGATACCATCTGCCGCGTCACCCCGGCGGAATCCTGCTTCGAAAACACCTTCGGCATCTATGAAACGGCCATGGACGAGATGGACCGCGCCGGCACCCTGCTCTACCACCTCTCCGCCACCATGGACAGCCCGGAAATCCGCGCAGCGCAGGAGAAGCTGATGCCGGAGATGAGCGCGTTCTCCTCCTCCATCATCGCCAATGAACAGCTCTGGGCCGTCATCAGCGATGCAGCACAGCAGCCCTGGGTGCGCGACCTCTCCCCCGCCAAACAGCGTTTCGTCCAACAAGTGGTCGATTCCTTCCGCGACAGCGGCGCCGCCCTCACCCCGGAGCAGAAAGCACGCAAGGCCGAGATTGAGCTGGAGCTCAGCAAACTGACCCTGCAATTCAGCAAAAACGTGCTGGATTCCACCAATGCCTGGCAGCTGGTGATTACCGATAAGGCCAAGCTGGCCGGTTGCAGCGCCGACTGGATGGAGCGCGCCGCCGAGGCAGCCCGCGAAAAGGGATTCGGCACGCCGGAAAACCCGCAGTGGCTCATCACGCTGCAATACCCCTCCTGTTCGGAGGTGATGAAGAATTGCGACGTGGAGGAAACGCGCCGCCTCTGCTGGGAGGGACGCACCACCGTCGGTAAAGGCGGTGAATACGATAACGCCCCGATTGTGGCGCGGGTGATGGAGCTGCGCAGCGAGCTGGCCACCCTGCTGGGGTTCGGCACCTTTGCCGATATGAAGGCCGCCCGCCGCATGGTCGGCAGCGGTGCCAATGCCATCAGCTTTGTGGACAACATGATGCGCAAGGTCAAGCCGACCTTTGACCGCGAGGTGGCAGAGATGCTGGATTACGCCGGCAAGAAGATCGGCCGACAGCTCACCGCCATGAATCCGTGGGACATCTCCTACTACTCTACCCAGATGGCCAACGAGCGCTTCAACCTCGACCCGGAAGCCGTGCGCCCGTACTACAAGTATGAGAATGTGTACAAGGGCATGTTCAACATCTTCGAACACCTGCTGGGTATCACCATCACGGAGCAGCCGGTCGCCTGCCTCAAACCCGGCGAAACGCTGCCCGCAGGCGTGGCCGAGGTCTGGCACCCGGAGGTGCAGATGTTCAAGGTGACGGACAACAAATCCGGCGCTCACCTCGGTTCGTTCTATCTGGACCCCTACCCCCGCGACACCAAACGCGCCGGAGCCTGGGTGCTGCCGATGCGTTACGGCACTCCGGCCGCGGACGGCAAACCGCACGCCCCGCATCTGGCAACCATCTGCGGCAACTTCAATGCCCCTGTGGGTGATAAACCCGCCCTGCTTTCCCAGCTGGATGTCACCACCCTCTTCCACGAGTTCGGCCACATGATGCACTGCATGATGGGCGACACGGAGCTGCTCTCCCACTACGGTACGAGCGTCTCCTGGGACTTCGTGGAGCAGCCCAGCCAGATGTTTGAAAACTGGGCTTGGGAGCCCGAGGGACTGGCCAAATTTGCCTTCCACTATGAAACGGGCGAGCTGATGCCGGCCGACATGCAGCAGAAGCTCATCGCCGGGCGCTTCTTCATGCCCGCCACGGACAACATGAACCAGCTCTGCGTTGCCAAGCTGGATTTGGACATGCACGTGAACTACAATGAGAAGTACAAGGGCCGCGACATCGACGAAGCCACGGCAGAGCTGCTTGACCCGTGGCGTGTACCCTCCACCGTGCAAGGCAACTCCATCATGCGTAACCTCACCCACTGCATCAACGGCGGCTATGCAGCCGGCTACTACTCCTACAAGTGGGCCGAGGTGCTGGCAGCAGACGGCTTCTCCCGCTTCAAGGCAGACGGCGTCATGAATGCCGCCACCGGTGCCGCCTATCGCGAGGCCATCCTCTCCAAGGGCGACAGCGCTGACCCCAACGAGCTCTTCCGCAACTTCGTGGGGCGCGAGCCCAACCCGGATGCCCTCCTCCAGCAAATGGGGCTGAAGTAACCAGCCCCCACCCCTCGCTCGCGCCAGCGAGCGAGATGGGGCTGCGAATTCAATCACTGCGAGCAAAGCGCGCCATTTCACCGGCCTACAGAGCCGATTTCACCCGGCGCGAGCCGGATTTCACTCTGCCCGCATGGGCAGTGAAATTCTCGCCAGAGGCGAGAGTGAAATTATCCGCCCGGCGGATAGTGAAATTACCGCCGTAACGGCGGCAGTGATAGATAATGGCAGCCCTCCGAGGCTGCGGAATTTTCATCACTGCGAGCAAAGCGAGCAATTTCACCGGCTCACAGAGCCGATTTCATCCGGCGCGAGCCGGATTTCACTCTGCCCGCATGGGCAGAATTTCGCTTTTGTGACTCAGGTTGTTTTTGCTCGCTGCCGCGGAAAAAAAGTGAAATTGCCCTGACGGGCAGTGAAATTCTCGCCAGAGGCGAGAGTGAAATTATCCGCCCGGCGGATAGTGAAATTACCGCCGTAACGGCGGTAGTGATAGATAATGGCAGCCCTCCGAGGCTGCGGAATTTTCCTCACTGCGAGCAAAGCGAGCAATTTCACCGGCTCACCGAGCCGATTTCACCCGGCGCAAGTCGGATTTCACTCTGCCCGCATGGGCAGAATTTCACTTTTATCACCCCGGATGATTTAGATCGCTGGCGCGAGCGGTGAAGAACGCCCTGCCGGGCGTGGTGAAAAATCGGCACTGCCGATGGCGAAAACAAGGCTGCGCCTTGGGTGAAAAACTCGGCTCTTGTGAGCCGAGTGGTGTTTCAGGGAGTTGGCGCACCTATTGCTTCTTCCACTCGGACAGGCGGGAGGGGAAAAGGCATTCATTGCAGATGTTGACGGAGCAGAAATCGGCCTCTATCTGGAGCAAGGCCTGGTGGGCGTAGTGCTTCGCCATCACCTTTTTCAAGTCTTTCCGCTCGCCGAAGAGGGCGAGAGCCACGCGCTGTACGGTGGAGGAGGCTTTCCCGGCCGGGAGGGAGAGGTAGGTCTGCCAGGCGGGTTCGCTCTCATCCTGCACGTAGACGTGATTCACCAGGAAATCATCCACGCGCCGATCGCCCACCAGGGCGGCAGGCTGTTTCATGGTGGCGGAGGTCAGGGTGCAGTGGGTGTCCCAGAATGGATGGGAAAGGTGGGTCAGCAGTTCGCGCAGCTGTGCCGCCCCCGCTGCGTTCAGCAGTGGTTCGATGCTGCGCCAGCGGCGTGCGGAAAGCGCCAATGCCGCCACGCGGCGATGCGGATGATTCATGGGGCGCACGGGCGACAGTACCCAGGGGATGCGGTGGGAGTGGCTCAGTTCATACTGCTCGCGCACGGCCCACCACTTGTCCCAGACGGCGCGATGATAGGTGCGGGATTCGGTCGAGCTGCGCTCCGGCAGCACCGGCACCATGAATCCGGCGGTACCCAGCAGAATGGCCTCTGCATCCGCGCCCAGGGACTTGAGAGGAGCACGGCGCACCAGCATCTGCATGGCTTGTTTGTTGGCGGAGTAGCCCAGCGTCTCTGCCCAGGCTTCGAACCACGCCTGCCGCTGTCCCATCACGGCGGCTTTCCGATGAAAATGGGCGCGTTTTTTCTCCATGCGGTAGGCGGCGGCCAGTTTCAGCAAGGCATCGATGGATTCCGGCGGCAATGCTTCCATGGGACGGCGGCAACAGGGAACGGCGGCCCGAGCCCCGGTTGATTCCTGCCCCAGCGCAGGCTGCCACACCGACGGCGGGAGATACAGCACGGGTATTTCCTCATGCACGGCATTGCGGGTAAACCATCCGGGGGGCGGCGGGGTCAGCACCACGTGCAGAATCACCTGATTAAAGGCCGGGTTGGCACCGTGTCCGTGGTGTTCCCAGTCGCCGGGGTGTGGGTCTATCTCAATATCGCCACGGCGGCGAACGCCGTTGATTTCCACCTCTGCCCGCAGGAAATCAGGCCCGGCGCTGCGATTCCACAGGCCGCCATCGAGAATGCGGACATGACCATGGCGACAGGTTTCTCCTTCGCTGCCAAGCAATCCTGCGGCCCAGCATGCCTGCACCGCCATTTCATCCGGCAGTGAGGGCGGGGAGCATTCCTCTGCCGAGAGCGGGTAGACCTCCGCAAGAAGCTGCCCGTACGCAGCCGCCATGGAACAACGCTTCTGCGGCATCTCCGGATGGTATCATCAGTCAGCCTGCTCGGTCTGACGCATCAAATCTTCCTCCAGCGTTTCGCAGACGTAGCCGAACGTCTCGCTGTTCTTATGGCTCATGGAGCGCAGGGTGTTGTGCGCCTCCAGCACGTGGCGCGTGCGCTCCAGCTCCGACAGGTTGTTCATCCCCGCGCTGTCGTCTGCCGGCTTCGCGGAAAGGGCGGCACGGCGTTCTGCCAGATCCGGCACCCAGAAAGCACCGGGCGGGTCTATGTCTATCAGCATGTCCAATCCCAGGCTCTCCATAGCGGCACGCGTCCGCTGCGTGGCCGAGGCCACCTGCACGGAACCGCCGATAGCCATACACTTGCGGGCAAGTCCGGCCAGAGTGCCCATGAACGTAGAATCCACCCCGGGGCATATTTCCAAGTCCACCACGATGGTGTCGCCGCCCGCCGCCAGATACTTATCGGCAACGGACTTGAGGATGGGGCTGTTCACAAAGCATCCGCGGCTCTCGCAGCGAATCCAGAGGCAGTCGTTGAACTGCTGGTGGGTCAGGGAAATATCAGACATAACGGCTTAATGTCATACTAGCCTTTTTCCCGGTTCAAATCAAGAAAAAAGACAACAGTACCCCCTGCAAAAAAGAAAAAAGTCAACTCTCTTCCTCATCATTCCTGCGGAAGAAGCCCCAATCCGCCACGCTGGGGAATGAGGGCAGCTCCACCGTACCCATTTTGGCACGCAGCATGAACCAGAGTTTGCGGAAATTGTTCACGCTGTACCGACGCTCAAACACGCGGTACTCATCATCCTGCATCTTCTCCAGAATGGTGTGGTAAATCAGCTTCATGGCCTGTGCCGGGATGAGGGCGTTGCGATCCTCCACGGAAAGAGCCATGTACAGTTCTTCCGATTCGCAGAAGAACTTCTCTGCCAACGCCGCCTCGTATGCCAACAGCTGGCGCATGCGGTAGGTGTAGCGCTGCTGGCGGATGTCCTCCCGGGTCACGCCGAAGAGCGCCATATCATCCGCAGGCAGGTAGAAACGGTTGTACTTGCGGCAGTCCTCCGCAATATCGCGCAGGATATTGACCAGCTGGAGGGCATATCCCAGCGCAACGGCGTAATCACGCGCCGCCGGAGAAGCCCCCATGACGGTGGCGCTGGTGATACCGACGCAGGCCGCCACCTTGTAGGCATAGGCCAGCAAATCTTCGCGTGTGCGCGGCTGAACCGGGGCAATATCCCCACGGCATCCGGCAATCAGCTCCAGCATGGGCTCGGTGTCCAGATGCAGCTCCTGTACCATGCTGTGAACCTCGTACTCAATCCCGGGAGACGGCTCTGCCCGGTTGGTCACAATATCTGCCCAGCGGTCCAGAGCTGCATGCCGTTCCTCCGGGGTCATGCCCGGCTCATCCACAATATCATCGACAATGCGACAGAAGGCATAGAATTGCGCCATGTGGATGCGGGTCTGCTCCGGCAGGTCCATGAGCGTAAACGCCAGATTGGACTTGGCGTTGCGGGTGATGGTATCAGATTCAGCCATGAGATAAGATGAAAGGTTTCACGTGATGATTATTCGATAAGCCCCCAGTGCTCCGTGAACGGCCAGAGGGTAAACCCGGCAGGGCCCACGAGGTTGAACTGGCGCACGGGTCCCCAGTAGCGGGAATCCAGCGAGTTGGTGGTGTTATCGCCCAGAGCGGCGTATTCACGCAGGATGGGTGTGGAAGAAGGATTGCGCAGCGACATGGGCGATAAATCGGTGAGCCAGGCACCCGACTGCAGGGTGGAGGAGAGCTGCTGGTAGCCCTCGCGGTTAAACGGAGGCTGCCCCGCTGCCACGCGGGCAATCGTAGCCTCGCGAGCGGGTTCGCCGTTCACCAGAAGCTCCGGCGACTGAACGAAGAGCGTGTCCCCGGGGAGTCCGCACAGGCGCTTGATGTAATGCGTTGCATCCGACTGGTCGGCCAATCGGGCAGCGCCGGCACTGGTCATGGAGGTGTTGATTCCACGGGTATCAAACACGAACGTTTCGCCGCGCTTCGGTTTGCGGAAATGGTATGCCACACGGTTCACCACCACCATGTCGCCGGCATCAGCGCGGGCGCGGATAATGAGTTCACCCGGCTGATAGGTTCCCATGTGAATACCCATGATACTCTCCACAATTTTTCCCTGCTCCCGCAGGTACTGCACCACGGCTCCGCGAGCCGAGGGAACCGTCACGGTAGAGCCGTCATCAAAAGTCAACACCGTCTCCGTGAACAGAATCCATTTGCTCCGCTCAGAGATGGATATGATGCGCTTGGGGATATCTGCCACGGCTTCCACATAGGAAGCGCCACGGGTAATCTTCTCCCACATCCGCTGCGGCAGCGGCGGTATCTCATCCACATGCTTCACGATGATACCGTTGAGACTGGGCTGCATGGAACCGGTCGGGATACGGAAAGGCTGGGCATAATAGGTACGAATGCCCAGAAAGACCACCATGATGATGAAAAACGATTCCACCATTTCCACAACAGCGCCACGGCTGAACCCGGGCATGGAGGAACACTGCAAATCGGAACGCTTGGTAATCCGCACCGTTTCTTCCTTGTCCCATGCCAGCAGGGCTGCCTTCAACTCTGCGTAACGGGATCCACACACCTCCAACTCATCAGGCGACAGGCAATGCCGCCGCATATTCACGTAGCGACGAATCGCCTGAGCCATTTCATACCCCTGACGCCGCCACCCGGGCGTGAACCAGGAAAACCATGAATCGAGGAAGTAATACAGAAGCTTCTTGAAAAAAGTCATCATGTGCTGTGGTCTATTCTACACGTTTGGCGCGTGAAGAAAAGCACAAAGTGTGACCGAAGCTGCTGTCAGCGCGTTTTCTGCACTTCTTCCACCCCCTGAATCGGAGCATCAGCCTTCGGTTCTTCGCTGCTGACTTCCAATCCGCAGAGGATGAAGCCCAGCATCACGATACCGGCAGCAATGCGATACCAGCCGAAGATAGAAAGACTGTGTCTGTTGAGATAGCCCACCATCCAGCGCACGGCCACGATGGAACTGGCCCAGGCCATGACAGAGCCGGCAATGATGGCTTCCCAACCTATTGTATCAACCATATCGCCGCCGAATTCCCAGGCATCATGCACCGTGGCGGCTCCCAGGGTGATGAGCCCCAGCAGGAAGCTGAACTCCACCGCCGCCGCCACGCTCAGCCCGACGGTAAGGCCGCCGAGCATCGTCATCAGGCTGCGGCTGGTACCGGGAATCATGGCGATACACTGCATGAATCCGACCACGAGCGCTCCTTTCCAAGTCAGCTCCGAAAGGTCCTTACCCTCAAAGCCCTTGTCCTTTTTCTTCTGATGCCGGACATAGAGCAGAATGGCCACACCGCCGACAACCCACATCACCATCACCGTGGTAGCGTTGAACAGGTAGCCCTTGATATAGTCCGCGCACAGAAGCCCGATAATCATGGCGGGCATGAAACCGGCAATCATGTTAATCATCATGCGAACACCCGCCGGATTCTTCCCCAGCAGGCCGTACCACATCTCCCTGACACGGCGAAAATACAGACCTATCACGGCCAGAATGGCACCCCCCTGCACACAGATTTCGAACGCATGCATGGCATCGGATTCGGGCAGCCCCAGCAGATACTGGGTAATAATCAGGTGACCCGTGGAACTCACCGGCAAATACTCAGTGAGGCCTTCCACCAATCCGAGAATGAGGGAGTCAAGTATCGTCATCGCGCAAGAGAAGTACCCTATTTCGCGCGAAAGGTCAACCATAAACAACAAAAATGTATGCCAGCCGCCGTGAAAGCTGAAAAAAAGATTGAAGCGAGGCGCGAAAAATGCTATGTATAGTGTCGGTATTCTGTACATACCGATTCTGCGTGTTTATGAAAAGGAATTTTGTTCAGCGGTGTAAGGGATTTACTCTGGTGGAGCTTCTCGTTGTGATTGCCATCATGGGTATTCTGATGACGATGGGGGCGGGAGTTCTCCGCGACGGCGGCAAGGGGCGGGGCATTGATTCCGGCATCGACATGCTTGAAAACCTCGTTCGCGAAGCCCGCGCCACGGCACAGGGCAACGACACCTACACCCGGGTCATCATCGCCAATGACCCCCGCAACACCTCGGCTGATTCCCGTCACCTGCGCTACATGACCGTGCAGATGCTCAGCAAGGAAGATGCACAGTATGACGGTTCCGACGTCCGCAAAGAGGGCCGCTGGATTTCCACTTCTTCCGGCATGATGCTGCCACCCGGCGTATACTTCAGCCCGCATTACAGCACGCCGCTGGAATGGGCAGAGGGTGCTTCCGGCACCATGATTGGACAGGGCAATGCGCGTCTCTCCGGCCGTGGGACTTCCCGCGTATATTATGTGGAGTTTGACGAGAAAGGCCGTTTCGTTTCCCCGTCTGCCGACCCGTTGACCCCCACGCGTCCGCAGCGTCTCGTGCTCATTTCCGGGCGCATGGGACGCGGTCGCAATGCACATGACGGCATCGTCCCCGGTGAGCTTGACTCCCAGCGTCGTCCCGTCGGTGCCAAGGGCATTGTGCTCTGGCCCAACGGCGATACCAGCCTGCTGCGCACCATTGATCAGACCATCGGCCGATAACCATTTTGCAATTTTTCATCTATGAAACTGTTTAGCTCGACAAGCCGCAAGGGCGGCTTCACCCTCATGGAAACCCTGCTGGCCATCGGTCTGGTGGGTGTTCTGCTCTCCATGTTCCTGACCGTATTCGTACCGGCTCGCGGCATGGTACAACAGGCTCTCAATCGGCAGGAAGCCGAACGCATTGCCGGCATTCTGCGGGCAGAAATGTCTATCCTCCGCCCGGATGAGCAGGCAGGAGAAGGCGCCACCACCGCTTCTGACGGGCAATTCCTGAGTCCTTTTGACAAAGGCTTCTTCTGGCTGCAGAACTCCCGCACTCCGGCTAATGCCATCGTGGTATACTCCTACCGCGCCGACACCACCAAGACCCAGCGAGCCGACGGCACCTACCCCACCGTGCCCGCCTCCCGCAATGTGCCCGGTCAGGGCAATCAGCTGGTATCCATTGCCTGCCCGCTCAACGACCCGCTGCACAAAGACCAGAT
Source organism: uncultured Akkermansia sp. (assembly GCA_964471605.1). GTDB lineage: Bacteria > Verrucomicrobiota > Verrucomicrobiia > Verrucomicrobiales > Akkermansiaceae > Akkermansia. The sequence goes on from CAYYKC010000011.1 coordinate 34,524, forward strand.
TAAGGACGCAGTCGGCCCGGTGTTTCTCGTGAAAATGACCCAGATTGTGGATGCAGGGGGCGGCAAGTTCGAACTGGCCGGCAATCCCGGTTCCATCAACGGTGCCAGCTCCCCGGATAAATACGTATCTTCCCCGGACGATAAGAACCCGTGGGGCGGCGTGGTCATCTATCGCGCCGACTTCTACCACATGTCGCCGCCCAACCCCGCCCGCTACAAGGGTAAATCCTGGAAGCGTCTGGGGCGTCCCATGTTCTCCGTCAACCTTTCTTTCCGCCGCTGATTATCCATCCATTTCCACCCAGATATGAACACGAACATCTGCAAAAATCATCTTCGCGGCGGCTTTACGCTCATCGAGCTTATCGTAGCCATGGCCATCACGGCCATTCTCGTGCTGATTATCGGTCAGCTCACCCGTCAGGGGGTCGAGCTGTGGAAGACCGTGCGTCAGGACATCAGCACCAGCTCCCACTCGCGCTCTGCCTTACAGGTCATTGCTCACGACTTTGAAGCCTTCCAGATGCGCAGCAACAACAAATACCAGTGGATGTTTGCCCGAGCGGACAAGACACCGGATAATGCCCCCAAGAGCCTCAAGATTCCCCGCTCCGTCAAGTGCGCTTTCTTCGCCTGCGCCCCTGACCGCAACCCGGCGGTGAGCTCCTCCTCGTCGCTGCGCGGCAACTATCGTCAGGCCCGTTCCCATAATCAGGAAACACAGGGTGACGTGAACGCCGTGGCCTACCGTCTCATGTTCCGCGACCAGATTCTGAATCTTCCGGCCAGTAATGACAAAGGCGACACCAGCAGCTATCCTCTTTTCTCCCTCTATCGGCAGGTCATTGCCCCCCGTGAAACCTTCGAGAATCTGCTGGGCAAAGAGAACATGGAGGGCGCCTACGCCGCCTACGAATCCAATGAGGAGAAGCATTTCCTCTGCGAGAACATCGTGGAAATGAACCTCATCCTCAACATCCAGTATACCGATAACAGCGCCGATGCGCAGAAAGGGCGCGTAGCGTACGACAACATCACCGTCCCGGTGATTGCTTCGTACAGCAAGGGCAGTGCCGTTTCCGTGTACGGTGACCGCATTGAGGTGGATGGCACAAGCTACAAGAACGCCCGCATCGTGTCGGCCAACATCAGCCTGACCGTTCTCACAGAAGAAGGTATGGCGCTGATTAACCAGATTCGTATCGGCCGCCGTAAAGCTCCCAAGTCTGCTGACTTCTTCGCCAGATATACTCGTTCATACTCCCGCATGGTGGCGTTGCCCCAGCCCATCTGATTCTGCACCATGTTCACGCAGGAAGTTCAGGATGCCACCCGGCATCTGCCGAAAAAGGTGTATCTGTGGGTTGACCCCCTGCCCCGGCGCGGCTATGCCAATATGGCGGCAGATGAACTGCTGACCCGCCGGCCGGAATGCTGGCTGCGCATCTACGACTGGTCGATGCCGGCTGTCAGCTTTGGTTATTTCGACACCGCGACGGAAGCCTCCGCCATTTTTCCGGGGGCACAGGAATATATCCGTCGCTGGACGGGCGGCGGTATTGTGGATCACCGCAAGGGCTATACCTATACCGTTACCCTGCCGGCCATTGAGGGTGTCATGTACCCCACGGCAGAGCACCTCTACATCTGGATTCACAGCGCACTCGCACAAGCTCTGGCCGATAGTGGGGTGGAATGCACCCTGCTGACGGAAGATGCCCCGGACGGTGGGCGAGCCTGCTGGGCAAGCCCGGTCAAGAGCGACATCGTGGATGCAGCCGGGCACAAGCTGGCGGGTGCCGGGCAGCGCCGTTTCAAGGGTGCCGTCCTCCACCAGGGGCTTGTTCAGGAATGCGAACCCGCCGATGGCTGGCAGCTGCTGCTGGCGCAGACCCTCGCGCCGGAAGTAGTAATCGTGGAGGGGGCAGAACCCTACCCCGGCTTCACAGATGAGCTCGAAGAACTCTGCCGCACGAAGTACGAAACGGCCGAGTGGAATGACGAAACACGCGGTCGCCGCAAGCCTTCTCAACATTAATCTGCAGAGAAAGGGCATCCTGAACAGGATGCCCTTTCTCATTCTGACAGTTTAAAATTGTATTACAGCCGCGCCACAGCCGAAAGGATGGCGGCCGGATAAAGAATATGCTCCTGCACCTGAATGCGGGCGTGAAGTGATTGCGCCGTATCGTCCGGCATCACCGGGACATGCGCCTGCATGATGATTTCGCCCGTATCCATCCCGGCATCCACATAATGTACCGTGCATCCGGTCGTTTTGGCTCCGGCTTCCAGAGCCTGCTTCCATGCCTCCACCCCCGGGAAGGCAGGCAGCAGAGCGGGATGAATGTTCAGAATGCGATTCGGGAACGCCTTGAGCAAAGGTTCTTTCACCAGGCGCATGAACCCGGCCAGACAGACCATATCCACCTTCAGCTCCTGTAACAGCGCGGCAACCGCTTCCTGACACTCCAGCGGAAACTTATTCTTGAAACCACCGCAATCCATCACCTCGGCACGCACTCCGCGTTGGCGGGCGCGCTCCAGAATGTAGGCATCTGCGTGGTCAGAAAGCACGATGACCACCTCGGCATCCAGCCGACCGTCATCAATAGCATTGAAAATAGACTGGCAATTACTGCCTGACCCTGAACCGAGCACTGCAAGACGAAGACTCATAACAGGCACAATCTACCGCATGCGGCTGTAATTGTCAACCGATTTATTGATTACCGGGCGCTTCCTGCGATGCTCTGAAAAGTGTAAAAACAAAAGCAACGCCCAAAAGTCTCCCAAAAAGTCTCCG
>CAYYKC010000012.1:0-34553 GCA_964471605.1 uncultured Akkermansia sp.
CGGAGACTTTTTGGGAGACTTTTGGGCGTTGCTTTTGTTTTTACACTTTTCAGAGGGAAATGACATGACAAAAAATGCTTCCTTTTTCCTTGTCAAAGCATCGGCTTCGTGGTTGAATACGCATGCAGCGCTAATGCCACAGTGGCGGAATGGTAGACGCAGGAGACTTAAAATCTCCCGCCCTTCAAAAGGCGTACGGGTTCGAGTCCCGTCTGTGGTAGCGCGCCGCAAATTGTCTGTTCACGATTTATCAAGCTTTTCCCTTTCTTCGGCAGGATGATGGACCTCTTTGAATTTGCCGCCGCGCAGCAGGAACAGGACCCGCGCACCCGTTACGATGAACTCTGCGCCACCATTCGCCGCAACAACGAGCTGTACTACGCTCAGGCGCAGCCGGAGATTTCTGATGCAGAATACGACAGACTCTACCGCGAGCTGGAAGAGCTGGAGGCCGCGCACCCGGATTGGGTTACGCCGGATTCGCCCACCCAGCGCGTGGGCAACGACTTGAGCGAGGGCTTCCGCAAGGTGACCCACCCTGCCCCCATGCTCAGCATCGACGACATTTTCGAGCACAAACCCGGCGATGGAGAAACGGATGCCGAGCTGGTCGAGTTCTACCAACGGCTGCAACGCAGTCTGGGACAGGAAGCCCCCCTCGTGGTGGTCGAGCCGAAAATTGACGGCTGCGCCGTGACCCTGCTGTACCGCAAGGGACGGCTGGTCTATGCCGCCACTCGCGGTGACGGCCGCACCGGCGACGACATCACCGCCAATGTACGCACCATCCGCAGCGTGCCCTTTACCCTGCCGGAAGGCGCCCCGGAGCTGCTGGAGGTGCGCGGCGAAATCTACATGCCGTCTGCGGATTTCGACAAGCTCAACGAGGAGCGAGATGCCGACGGGCTGCCGACCTTTGCCAATCCCCGCAACGCCACCGCCGGCACCATCAAGCTGCTGGATGCCGCAGAGGTGGCCACTCGCCCGCTGCGCTTTCTGGCACACGGTATCGGCACCTATGAGGGCACCCCGCTGCACAGTGCGGATGACTATGAATACCTGCTGAAACGCATGGGAATCCCCTGCAACCAGCCTATTCTCCGCGCCGCCGGAGCGGAGGAAGTACGCCGCGCCGTGCAGGAGATTGATACCCTGCGCCGTTCGCTGGGCTATGGCACGGATGGCGCGGTCATCAAGCTGGCCGATTTCGCCCTCCGCGACTCACTGGGCAACACCGCCCGCGCTCCCCGCTGGGCCGCCGCTTTCAAATACCTGCCGGAGCAGAAGGAAACCATCCTGAAAGGTATCACCATCCAGGTGGGTCGCACCGGCGTGCTCACACCCGTGGCAGAGCTGGAACCCGTCCGGCTCTCCGGCACCACCGTTTCCCGCGCCACCCTGCACAATCAGGATGAAATTGCGCGCAAGGACATCCGCATCGGGGACACGGTGCTGATGGAAAAATCCGGCGAAATCATCCCGGCCGTCGTGCATGTGATTCTATCCAAACGCCCTGCCGATGCCGTCCCGTACAGCCTGTACGATGCCGTGGGCGGGGTGTGTCCCTGCTGCGGCGCTCCCATCATGCAGGAAGAAGGACAGGTTGCCTGGCGCTGCACCAACTTCACCTGCTCCGCACAGGCAGCCATGCGCTCCACCTACTTCTGCAAGCGTGAAGCGCTCGACATCGAAAACCTGGGCGGTACCGTGGCAGAAGCCCTCGTCAACCGCGGCATGATTGCCAGCCCGCTGGACCTCTTCCGACTCACCGTAGAAGAATTGGGCGCCCTCAACCTCGGCACGGATGACGAACCACGCCGCTTCGGTGAGAAAAACGCAGCCAAGGCCATCGCCGCTCTGGAGTCCGCCCGCAAGCTCCCGCTGGAGCGCTGGCTGACCGCTTTCGGGATACCGACCATCGGCACCATCACCGCCCGAGCAGTCGCGAAATACCATCGCGATTTACAGGAGTTGGCTCAGGGGAGCTTCCTGCCGCTTCTTCAGGAATTGGAAAAGGGGGTAGAGTTGTTTAACTCTCTGAATCCCAAAGCAAGAGTCAACAAGGGAGCAGACCGCGACGAATTGCAGGCACGGCAGCAGGAGCTGTACGCCGGGCTGCGCGAGATGGCGGAGCCCTATATCGAGCGCGGCTACGTGTCGCTGGAGGAGGACGGCGCAAACAAGCTCAAATTCACCAATCCCATCGGTTCCGTGTCCTGTCAGAAACTCCGGCAATATTTCCTTTCTCCGGCGGGAGAAATGGTGATGGAGACGCTGGGCAAGTTGGGCATTAACCCTGTTTCCTCCGTGTTTGAGGAGAATCTGCTCACCGTTCAGGCAGGCCCGCTTTCCGGCAAGACATTCGTGCTGACTGGTGCTCTGAGCCGCCCGCGCCCCGAGTTCGAAAAGATGATAGCCGCCGCCGGAGGGAAAGCCACCGGTTCCGTCACCAAAAAAACGGATTATCTGGTGGCGGGAGAGGGCGGTGGCTCGAAACGGGACAAAGCCGTGAAGCTGGGTGTGCCCATCATTGGCGAAAGCGATTTAATGTCCATGCTCTCTCCCTCATGAGTAGGAAAGGCTTTTATATTCTCCTGATGATAGCGGCGGCAGCCGCGCAGGCGGTTGTGCCGGGGGTGCAGCGGAATGATACGGCAGAGCTGCCAAAGATACACGGTGCATACACACTACATGTGGAAAAGGGGCAGCCGAGGGTGCAGGCGCATGATGCCGCCGGGGAGTTCTATGCCCGACAAACGCTGCAACAGCTGCAGTGTGAACACGGCGGAGCGCTGCCGGAGGGGTTGCAGGTGACGGATTATCCCCGCTATGAGTGGCGGGGGCTGCACGTGGATGTGTCGCGCCATTTCTTTGATATGGCAGTGCTGCGGCGTATGGTGGATACCATGGCGGTCCTCAAGCTCAACCGCCTCCACCTGCATCTGACGGATGGTCCGGGCTGGCGCCTGGAGATAAAGAAATACCCCCGTCTCACCTCCGTGGGAGCGTGGCGCAAAAAACTGAAACCGGGACCGCATGAGTGGGCGGATTTTCGCATCGGGCCGGATTTCCCGGAGATATACGGAGGGTTCTACACGCAGGAGCAAATGAGGGAATTCATCGCCTACGCCCGAGAGCGGCATGTGATGGTGGTGCCGGAGATTGACCTGCCCGGACACGCCTTTGCCACGCTGGTGGCCTACCCGCATTTCCGACTGCCACAATTCACGCTGGAAGAAACGCAGTGCGGTCGCGATATCCTGAACGTGGAGCACCCGGAGGTGATGGCGTTTGCCAAAGATGTGCTGGACGAGCTGATGGAGATTTTCCCGGCAGACACACCGATTCATCTGGGGGGCGATGAGGTGGATTCCACCCTGCTCACCCGCGAGCAACAGCGAGCCTTCATCCAGATGCTCGTGGACTATCTGGCGGTGCACGGGCGCCGCGCCATTACCTGGGATGAAGCGGCGGAAAACGGTGTGCGAGGCCAATGGGTAATGCTCTGGCGACCGGATAAATTGCAGATGGCACTGGAGACCGGAATGCCGCTCATCCTCTGCCCGCTCTCCCACTTCTATTTCGATTATCCGCAGAGCGACCGCCCCGGCGAACCGGGTGCCCCGAACACCTTTGTCATCTCGCCGCAGAAGGTCCACAGCTACACCCCGCCCCATGCACCCCAGGTGCTGGGCATACAGGCAAACCTCTGGAGCGAGCAGATTGATTCTGCGGAACGCCTGTTCTACATGGCGTTCCCCCGAGCCGCCGTGCTGGCGGAGCATGCCTGGGGCAGTCCCCGCCGCCCGCTGAGCAACCTGCTTCGCGATTGGCAACAACTGAGGAGAGATTGTCAAGAGCCCATTGACTAATGAAATAATTTCAGTGCTACCGCACAGGAATTTTCGATTGTAGTCACTTACCGTTTTACCTCAGAAGCGTTGCTAAACCTCCTGTTCCATGAGTAATTTACCATGCTCCCGGCTCGCATATCAGATTCAGAAAAGGCGAGCGTACCATAGTGTTGGACAGATGACACAGGTAGTTTCCATCAATTAGAGCGTCAGCCCTCAAAAATCGGCTTGCCAAGCCACCCCAACAAGCGTATAATGGCCGTGCACCAACACGGTGCTATTACTTATGTCCGGCAATCTCACATACAAGCAATCCGGCGTCGACACCATTGAGGCGCAGTCTTTTGTTAAAGATATCAGTGCACACGTCAAGCGCACGCAGAAAAACCGACAGCTCTGCAACGCATTCGGTTTGTTTGCAGCGGCTTACGATCTTTCCTCCTACAAGGAGCCGGTTATCGTAACCGGAACGGACGGTGTGGGCACCAAGACGGAAATTCTCTTCGACATGGACATGCTCGAAACAGCGGGCAAGGATCTGGTGGCCATGAACGTGAACGATATCCTCACCACCGGTGGTGATCCGCTCGTGTTCCTGGACTATCTGGGCATCTCTAACCTGGAGGTTGAAAAACCCCGCATCACCCGACTGGTGGCCGGTATGTGCGATTACCTGGAGAGCTGCAACTGCATCCTCGCCGGCGGTGAGACGGCTGAAATGCCCGGTGTGGTGCCGGAGAATCTGGTGGAGATGGCCGGCTTCAGCATCGGCTGCGTAGAAAAGAGCCAGATGATTGACCCTTCCAAGGTGGCAGTGGGTGATGTGCTCATCGGTTACCCCAGCGATGGCTTCCACGCCAACGGCTGGAGTCTCGTGCGCCGCATCCTCAAGCAGAATCCGGATTTGCTCACGGAGGCCGAGCTGCGCGACCTGCTGGCCCCCACCCGTCTGTATCACGATGTCGTCTACGACATGCGTAAGCTGGGTATCACCCCCAAGGCATACGCCCACATCACCGGTGGTGGTCTGCCGGAGAATCTGGAGCGTTTCCTGGGCGACAAGGGCGCTGATCTGGAGATTCCCTACTGGGACAATGCCCCGGCACAGAAGGTTCTTACTTTCGTGGATGCTGAGGATCGTTTCCATACCTTCAACATGGGTATCGGCTGGGTGGCCATCGTCAGCCCTGAGCAGGCGGAACAGGCCATGACTGCCGGCCCCGGCGGAACCATCATCGGAACCATGCGCGAGGGTCAGGGTATCAAGGTATCGGTGAAGAATTAACATCAACCCGCTTTCCCCTGTATGTCTGCAGCCATTCGCCTACTGAAGCCGCTCTCCTACTACGCGGAGAAGTACGGCACGCCGGAGTGGGCTTTCAACAAGCTTTTCCTGCTCATGGAAAAGCAGCACAACCGTGGCCAGGACGGGGCCGGCATCGGTTGTATTAAACTCAACATGCCGCTGGGTGAACCCTACATCTTCCGCGCCCGCGATACCGCAGCCAACGCTGTCACCGGCATCTTCTCCGACCAGCAGCGCCACCTGAGCCGTTTGCGCGAGGATGGAATCATCCGGGGTAACGATGCAGCAACCTACAAGCGCAACTTCAACTTCGGCGGTGAAGTACTGATGGGTCATCTGCTCTACGGAGCGAGTGGTGAAGTATATGATGAAGGCAGCTGCCACCCCTATATGCGCCGCACCAACTGGCCAACGCGCACACTCATGATGCAGGGCAACATGGGCATCACCAACATCTCCGAGCTGCACGAGAAACTCATCTCCCGCGGGCAACACCCGGTATTCGGCCCGGATATCCAGACCCTCATGGAAGAAGTGGGCTACTACCTCGATGAAGCGCACACCGACCTCTACCGCCAGCTGCGCGACAAGAATGTGGACGGGCGCGAGATTCCGCATATCATCTCCGCAGAGTTGGATTTGTTCGACATCATCGGCAAGGCCAGCAAAGACTGGGACGGGGGCTACACCATCATGGGCGGCATCGGCAACGGCGACTTCTTCTGCCTGCGTGACCCGCACGGCATCCGCTACTGCTACTATGTCCTCACGGATGAGTATCTGGCCGTAGCCAGCGAGCGTGTACCGCTGATGAGCGTGATGGAGGTGGAAGAAAGCGAGGTGAAAGAGCTCAACCCCGGCAACATGATTGTGGTGAAGTATGATGGAGCCGTCACCATCCGCGAATACACCAAACCGCAGAAGCCCACCCCCTGCTGCTTCGAGGATGTCTACACCTCCCGCGGCAACGACCCCATCATCTACCGCGAGCGCAAACAGCTCGGCGCCAACCTCACTGAAAAAGTGGTGAACTGTCTGGATGGAAACTTCTCCAAGGCTGCTATCACTTTCATTCCCAACACCGCAGAGGTTTCCTACTACGGTCTGTTGGAAGGCCTGCGTGCCTACCGCCGCAACAAGGTGACGGAAGCCATGCTGACCGCCTACCGCAACGGCACCATGAGTGAAGAGCTCATTGAGGAGCTGATTCTGCGCCGCTGGCCGCGCGCGGAAAAGATTGCCCACAAGGACATCAAGCTCCGCACGTTCATCTCTGAGGAAAGCAGCCGCAAGCAGCTGGCCGCCATGGTGTATGACCTCACCTACGGAGCAGTCGGCAGCGATGAGGTGCTGGTGGCCATTGATGACTCCATCGTGCGCGGCACCACACTCAAGATGAGTCTGCTGCGTCTGTTGTCCCGCACCAGAGCCCGCAAGATAGTCATCGCCTCCTCCGCGCCGCAGGTTCGTTACCCGGATTGCTACGGCATCGACATGAGCGAGATGGGCAAGTTCATCGCTTTCCAGGCAGCTATCACCCTGCTGAAGAAACGCGGCATGTACACCCACATCATCGATGTGTACGAGGAATGCAAGCGCCAGCTTGCCATCCCGGCCGAACAGCGCACCAACCCCGTCAAGAAAATCTACGAACCCTTCACGGACGATGAGATTACGGACGAGGTTTCCCGTATGGTGACGCCGGATAACAGCCCCTGCGAAATCCAAGTCATCTACCAATCCCTTGAGGGACTCCGCGAAGCCGTGGAAGGCCCCTGCGGTGACTGGTACTTCAGCGGCGACTACCCCACTCCGGGTGGTTTCACCGTGGTGAACAAGGCCTTTATCAAGTGGTTTGAGAGCCGCGATTCCCGCGACTATCAGCTCTGATATTCCCCTTCCTTTCAGAGGGGCGACCTTACGGAAGCCCCTCTCTTTCCAGCCTCGGCAGGGAGAAACACAATCAACCGCCGAAGCACCCTCCCAACCCAACCCTGACAACCCCAAACGAATGAACAACAACGCTAAAGAAAATTATCCGGAGCTGGAAGACGAGCTTCTTATCCAAAAGACGCTCGACGGGCAGACCCGGGCTTTCGATGAGCTGGTGCGCCGACACAGCCGCAAGCTCAATGCGATGCTTATTGCCATGCTGAACAACGAAGCAGATGCCTACGATGTGGCACAGACTTCTTTTCTGAAAGCATTTCACTCCCTGCGCTACTTCAAGGGACAGAGCAGCTTCTATACCTGGCTCTATTCCATCGCGCTCAACCAGGCCCGCAACTTCCTCCGCAAGCGCAAGCGGGAACGAGACAACTCCTACAGCCTGGATAACGATGAAAACGGAGACCCGCTGGAAAAAAACGTCGATTTGTCCGACACAAACCGCGCAGCAGACCCCGTTCGTCAGGCCAACATTGCCGAACTACGCCAAAAGCTCCAGCGCGCCATCAGCCAGCTTTCCCCTGCGCATCAGGAGGTAATCAACCTCTGCGATATTCAGGGTCTTTCCTATCCGGAAATCTCCAAAATCATCAATATCTCGGAAGGGACTCTCCGTTCGCGTCTTCACTATGCCCGCCGCCAACTGCAAGGGCTGCTGGCAGAGGAAAATCCGTACTGATATTCACCCCGCCATGCTCCGCTACCTTCTTCCGGTTCTTCTCCCGGTCCTGTCCCTGGTAGCCGCCGGGGATGAGACACCCGCAGCCACTCCCACACTAGCCGGAGTGGAGAATGCCTATCGCATCAGCCCCACGCTCTACCGCAGCGGACAGCCGACGGAAGAGGGTTTTCGCCTCATAGAAGCCGCCGGCATCCGCAGTGTGCTCAATCTGCGCGAATACCACAGCGATGATGATGAGGCAGAAGGGACTTCACTCAAGCTGATTCATTATCCCGTTGCCGCCGGGAAAGTGAGCGAGCAGGATATTGAAGCCATTTTACGTCTGCTCCGTCATGCTCCCAAACCCATACTGGTATACTGCTGGCACGGTTCAGACAGGACAGGCATCGTTGTGGCAGCCTACCGTATCATCGAACAGCGGCATTCCGTTGAAGCTGCAGAGAATGAGTTTACGGACGACCGATTCGGGCACCACGAGTTCTGGTACGGCAACCTCCGCAAGCTCCTGCACAGCACCGACTGGAGCGCCATGAGGGAAAGATTGAATACCGTCGTCAAATAAGCTCGCATCTCTCGTTTGGGATTGACGAAGCGACATCTGCGGCGTATCATCCCCTCTATGGCACAGGAACAGGCTCTTGCATACTTTCATCGCGGATTCAACTGCGCGCAATCGGTATTTACTCCCTTTGCGGAACGGCTCGGGTTGAGCGAGGAAACTGCGCTTCGCGTATCCTCCGCTTTCGGTGCCGGATTGGGACGCATGCGCGGCACCTGCGGCGCTTTTTCCGGGCTCTGCATGGTGGCAGGCTTCTGCAAGGGCAACCTGAGCGGCAATCCCGAGGACAAGGAAAAGATTTTCTCCCTCACCCGCGAACTGGCAGAAAGCTTCAAAACGGAGTTCGGCACCCTTCTCTGCCGCGAGTTGCTCCGTCTGAATGAAGGGGAGCAGGAATCTGCCCGCCCATCCGACCGCACAAGTGCCTACTACGCCGCCCGCCCCTGCGAACGCTGCGTTGCGTTCTGTGCCATGCAGGCCGACCTGCTGCTGAAACAGCACCAGCTCTGATTACGGATACTCCGGCGCATTCAGCACCCTGTTAAGCCTCTCTTTCATGTGCTCATAGCTATCCTGCCCCTCCGGCTTGCAAACGACATCAAGATGCCCGATGCAGAGTCGTTCCAGCTCATTCCCGTTTGCATCCAGGAAAATGAACTCATCCCGATAGCAGAACCACCCCGCAACATCGAAGTCACAGAAAGAAAGATTGAGCCACTGCGGAGCCGTTGCCCAGCGTTGCAGCATCGCCCGCAGCTCAGCATTTACCGGGACGGCGGGTAGCAAGCGCTCTCTTGTCTCCTTGCAATAATGGTCATCATTTGCTGCGCGAATCTGCCGCACCTGAACCTGCGCTGCCTGTCGCATGGCCTGCACCAACTTCGCCCGCCGCTCGTCTTTCATCGGGACACCTGCCAGATACAGTCGATTCCAATCTCCGAGGTAGGCTTTCTCCGGATCATTCGGGTACAGCTCCTCGGGCTTGAGCGGAACCATCTTTTCCCGCAGAGCAGCTTACTTGTATTCAAACCAATTCAGATACCTTTCCACACTATCACAGCTGCATAAAAGTGCCACAAACGACAGGACATAGAGAAGTTTTTTCATGACGGCGGTGTTATATGCTATACTATAGTATCAGTCAAGAATAAACGGCATAATGCGCGATGTCATACTCTCATCATCATTCGCCATTTTCTTGACATTGCTGCGGCTTCGCGCTATACTCGCGCGCGTTATGTTGAACTTATATGATACACAGTCGGGGGCGATGAAGCCCGTGCAGGCGGAAGACGGCAAACAGCTGCGCTTCTACTGTTGCGGCCCGACCGTGTATGCTGCGGCTCATATCGGCAACTTCCGTACCTTTGTGGTTCAGGATGTTTTCCGCCGTGTAGTGGAACTCGGAGGCCTGCGCACCAAACACGTACGCAATCTGACGGACGTGGATGACAAGACCATCCGCAACTCGCAGGCTCAGGGGATGCCCTTGGGTGAATACACCGCCAAGTGGACTGCCAAGTTCCATGATGATTGCAAGGCGCTCAACTGTCTGCCGCCGCATGTGGAACCCAGTGCCGTGGGCCACATCAAAGAACAGCTCGACATCGTACAGAAGCTCATGGATGCCGGACACGCCTACCAGAGCGAGGACGGCTCCGTCTACTTCCGCATCTCTTCCTATGCCGATTACGGCAGACTGGCGCATCTGGACCGCCAGGAACTTGACTTGGGCAAGACGGCCAACACCCGCGCCGATACGGATGAATACGAAAAGGACAGCGTGGCTGACTTCGTGCTGTGGAAAGCCCGCCGACCGGAGGATGGCCCGAACTACTGGCCGTCACCCTGGGGCGAGGGGCGTCCCGGCTGGCATCTGGAATGCTCTGCCATGAGCCACAAGTATCTGGGCGACACGTTCGACCTGCATTCCGGCGGCGTAGACCTGGTATTCCCGCATCATGAGAATGAGATTGCCCAGAGTCGCTGCGCCTGCGGCGGCGAGTTCGCCCGCCACTGGTTCCACGTGACCCACCTGCTGGTGGACGGAGCCAAGATGAGCAAGAGCCTGGGCAATATGTACACCCTTGACCAGCTGCAGGAAATGGGCTATACCCCCGCCGCTCTGCGCTATGTGCTGGCAGGTGCCTACTACCGCCGCCCGCTTAACTTTACCCTCAACGGCATGAAGGATGCCACCAGCGCCCTCAACAAGCTGGGGAGATTCGACAAAGAGCTGGCCAAAGCCAGCGGAGCAAAGGAACCCACCTACCGCGATCTGGTAAAGAAAGCCCCTGCTCTCGGCGCATTCCAACCCGCGTGGGACAGTCTGGAGGATGACCTGAACGGACCGGAGGCACTTGGCCACGTGTTCAGCGCCATCAAGGGTATCAAGCCTGCGGAAATGGATGCCGCAGCTGCCGGAGAGGTCTGGAAAGCGTTCCGCTTCATCATGGAGGCTCTCGGGCTGCAACTGCCTGACCCCGATGCCGACATTGAAGTTCCGGCCGACATCAAGGCCATAGCGGATGAACGCTGGGCAGCACGGCAGGCTAAGGACTGGGCCACCGCCGATGCTCTGCGCGGTAAGCTCGCAGAGCTTGGCTGGGCCATGAAGGACGGTAAGGATGGTTACAAACTCACTAAAGCATAATCTCAGACCATGGACAACAAAGATCTTTCTCTGCTCGGCAAGCACACCGAATTCTACCGCAGCCCGGAGGATGCCAAACTGGAGGCATTCCCGAACCGCAGCCCGCAGCGGCGCTATGTGGTGACCCTCACCACACACGAGTTCTCCTCGCTCTGCCCGGTCACGGGGCAGCCGGACAGCTGCCGACTCACCATCACCTACTGTCCCGCTGACAAGGTGGTGGAGACCAAGAGTCTGAAGTACTATCTCGTCTCTTTCCGCAACTATGCCGCCTTCAATGAACAGGTCGTGAACCGAATTCTGGATGACCTCGTGGCTGCTGTCGACCCCGCATGGATGAAGGTGGAAGGCCAGTTCGGGGCTCGTGGCGGCATTCAGCTTACCTGTACCGCTGAGCACAAGCCGGAAAACCGTCCTGCATGAATGTAGCCGTCCTACTCTCCGGCGGTCTGGATTCCACGACCGCGCTTCATTGGGCGCACCGCCAACACAAGGTGGTCTGCGCCCTCTCTTTCGATTATGGCAGCAATCATGCCGCTCGAGAGCTTGCCTGCGCACGTTGGCAGGCGGAGAGCCTCGGCATTCCCTATCGGGAGATAGACCTGCGCAGTATTTCTGCCCACCTGCAAAGCGCTCTGCTCAGCGGTGCAGATGCCATCCCCACCTCGGATTACGCAGAGGACAACCTCAAACAGACCGTTGTTCCTTTCCGTAACGGCATCTTTCTGTCCATCGCTGCCGGTATTGCGGAGAGCAACGGCGCGGAGGGTATCGTCATCGCCGCCCACAATGGCGACCATGCCCTCTACCCCGACTGCCGGGAGGATTTTATGAGCGCCATGGCAAGTGCTATTTCACTGGGGACCTATGCGAACCTGCAAATTCTGCGACCTTTCATCTCCAACACCAAGAAGGAAATAACCGCTATCGGTGCTGAGCTCGGGGTCGATTTCTCCCACACCTATTCCTGCTACTGCGGGCGCGAGCGTCACTGCGGTCAATGCGCCACCTGCCGCGAGCGTCGAGAGTCCTTCCAGACTGCTGCCATTCCCGACCCCACAGAGTACGAAAACTGAAGGGGGATTGGACCGGTAAAATAAGCAACAAAATGCACCGGTAAGCTGTTACCTTGAACTTGTTCCTTGCCACATGGCTCTGTTTGTGATAACATCGCGCCGTGGCGCAGCCTGATACCGAGAAACTGAACACTCCCACAGACGACGAACTGGAACAGTTCGCCGCCCGCACGCGCCGCAGTCTCATCATGAGACTGGGAGACTGGAAAGACCAGAAAAGCTGGGATGAGTTCTACCGCACCTACTGGAGACTCATCTACTCCGTGGCGCTCAAGGCCGGGCTACGGGAGGATGAGGCCTGGGATGTGGTTCAGGAAACGGTGCTGACGATTGCCAAGCAGAGCGTCAAAAATATGTACGACCCGACGAAAGGCTCGTTCAAGATGTGGCTGTGGCACATCACCCGCTGGCGCATCAATGACCAGTTCCGCCAGCGCAGAAAGGACACCTCTGCCACCGTAACGTCCGCAGACGGTACGGAAAGAGAACCGCTGGCAGACATCCCCGATACATCCGGTGAAACCTTTGCCAAAATATGGGACCGCGAGTGGCAGAACAACGTCATGAAAGCGGCCATCGAACGGGTGAAAATGAAGATTTCGCCCCAGCAGTTTCAAATTTTTGATTACAACGTGCTGAGAGGCATGAGTGCCGGTGAGGTGCGCAGCAAGTTGGGTGTGAGCATCGCTCAGGTTTATCTGGCCAAGCACCGTGTGGGTGCCGTGCTGAAGAAAGAGGTAGCCTACATCCGAGCTCAGGAAGAAACTCCCGAGAAAAAGTAAAGCGAAGCTCAAAGGCAGATGGTCTGCCCCGCAGAGAAAGAGTGCAGGCGATTCTTCATGCGCCCCTTCAGGAAGAGTGCAGCAGCTTCTCCGGTGCAATGCCCGGTCAGGTATTGAGTCGGCAACTGCGACAGGACATCTGCCGCCCGGGTAAGCCGCTCCGCATGAGTATCCGGGCTCAGCTTCATGAAATGGAAGCCACCCACCAGCACATCCGGGCGGAAACGGGCTGCGATGTTGAGGATACCGCGATGGGAACACCCGCTGAACAGCACACGTTTCCCCTGCTCCTCCACCAGCAGGTATTGCTCGTGCCGGAAATCATCAGAAACGTGTTTCCCCTCTCGCAGAACACTCATTCCGGATGTATCGAGCCCGTACGAAACCGGAATTTCCGTTGCAGAGAACAGCGTCATTCCCTCGGCCGGAGAAAAAACAGGTGTCGACACCGTTCTGACGCGAGGATGATGTACCAGCTCCGTATCAAGGCCGATATCCTTGCCCGTTGCATTGAAATGCGGCTCAAACGCATGCTTGCTCACCCAGACTACGGCCTGCGTATTCACTTCAAGGAAACGAGCGAGGCCGCCACCATGGTCATAATGCCCGTGTGACAGCACCGCGAACTCTACCCTTGATAAATCAATACCCATCCTCTCCGCATTATCAGCAAATGCGGCGGATGCCCCTGCATCGAACAGGATAGACTTCCCTGCAGTTTCCACCAGAAGACTCAACCCGTGCTCTGCAACAAAATCGGCAGAGGAGGCGCTATTCTCCATCAGGACATGAATCTTCATGCCCCCAGTCTACACCCGGTCACGCCCCGCATCAAGCGTTTTCAGCGTGCTTCCGGCAAATCATTCCACGAGGTCGTAAAAGCGGGAGAAACGTGGGCTTTCTGCGCCAACGGGGCGGTTGATGTATTGGCAAAGCGGATGTTGTGGCCGGATTTCTGAAGCTTGTCCAGCACCTCCATCAGCGGGCTGGGAGCCGCATCCGGATGCTCAAAAGTGGGCTGCACCTCCTCGGCCGGCATGAGGTCTGCCAGCAACACGCCCACCTTCCGATACCGATAGCCGGGGCGATAGATAGAATCCAGCAAAGCACTTGCAGCCGCAGTAAACACACGCGTATCATCCGTGTGACAGGAAAGCGCGCATCCCGTACTTTCCGCATACAGGCGATCCGTATCCTCATAGCGAGAAGTACGCAGCACCACATGCACGGCAGCCGCCATCAGTCCCTCACTCCGCAGGATGCGCCCCGCTTTTTCCACAAAGCGGCAGAGAGCATCCCGCAGCACAACAGGGTCATCAATGGCTTCCGACAGCGTACGGGAAACCATCACCTGTGCCCGCTGCGGTGCTTCCATCTCGTCCAGACAGGAAACACCCTGTAATTCCAGCGCCAGACGTTCTCCATGAACGCCGAACAAGCGGCGCAGGCGTCCGGCCGGGGCTGCGGCAAGCTGTGCAGCCGTTCGGATACCCGCGCCGCGCATGCGCTCACGAAGTTTCCGCCCCACTCCCCACACATCCTCCACAGGTGTTATCTCCAGCATCGTCTGTATCTGCTCCGGGGTGTTCAGAGCCATGACTCCGCGGTACTGCGGGTATTTCTTGGCGGTTTCGTTGGCGAGCTTGGCGAGTGTCCGGGTGGGTGCCAGCCCCACGCTGACGGTGATGCCGACCCAGCGGAAGATTTTTCTACGGATACGGCGGGCTTCCTGTTCCCAATCCGGGCCGGGCTGCACCACGGCAAAGGCCTCATCAATGCTGTACTGCTGTACCTCCGGGAGCGAATCCTCCAGGATGCGAATCATCCTGTCAGAGAGGTCGCTGTAGAGTGCAAAGTTGGCTGAGCAAACAATACCGCCGGCGTCCTCTAGCCGCCGGCGGCACTTGAAATAGGGCTCGCACATGGCGATACCCAGCGCTTTTGCTTCAGCGCTGCGGGAAATGACGCAGCCGTCGTTGTTGGACAACACCACAAGGGGGCGCCGCCGCCAATCGGGACGGAACACCTGCTCACAACTGGCAAAAAAGTTATTGCAGTCGAAGAGTAAATACATGGGACACGAAAGTGGCGCCCCCTGCTCCGCATGGGTGGCGAGTTGCTTACAGTCCAAGCCTGGCGGTCAGAATCTCCGTCACCATCTTCGGGTTGGGCTTCGGATTGCTGGCTTTCATCACCATGCCGGTGAGCGCATTGAGCAGCTTGAGATTACCAGCTTTCACACGCTCCACAACGTCCTGATTCTCTGCAATCACCTTATCCACCAGCCCATCCAGCGCGCCGGTATCGGTCTTTTTGTAACCGAGGGAGGAGGCAGCAGCCGTGGCATCCATCCCGGGATTCTCCCACAGCACTTCCTGCACTTCCTTAGCCTGATTGGTGGAAACAATACCTTCCTCGATAATGCCGACCAGAGCAGCCAGCGTCTGCGGGCTGAGCGGGCAGTCAGCGATGGAAATCTCGCGGGCAGAAAGGGCGGCAGACAGGTTGTTGATAATCCAGTTGGCCACCTTACGGGGAGCTTTCGACGCAGCGGCGGCGGCCTCGAAATAACGACACAGCGCCACATCCCCCACCAGCGTGTTGGCATCAGCCACGGGCAATCCGTACTCCGCCACCAGACGGGCATGCATGGCATCCGGCAGCTCCGGCAGCTCGCTCTTCACCTTCTCCACAATGGATGCCGTCTGCACGGGGATGAGATCCGGGCAGGTGTGATAGCGGTAGTCATGGGCATTCTCCTTGGTGCGCATGACAATGCTCTCTCCCATGTCATCATCCCAGCGGCGGGTGGACTGCACCTGTGCAATGCCGCGGTCAAGCTCATCTGCCTGGCGCGCAATTTCGTATATCAGCGCGCGGCGGGCGGCAGACATGGAGTTGATGTTCTTCATCTCAATCTTGGCTCCCAACTCTTTCTGTCCTTTGGGTCGCAGCGAGACGTTCACATCACAGCGCATCTGCCCCTTTTCCATATCGGCATCGGAAATACCGCCGCAGATGAGAATCTGCTGCATACTCTTCAGATAAGCATAGGTCTCATCCGGGCTGGTCAAATCCGGAGCGGAAACAATCTCCATGAGCGGAGTGCCGCCACGGTTGTAGTCCACCAGAGAGTAATTGCCGTAGTGGGTCAGCTTGGCAGCATCTTCCTCCAGGTGAATGTGGTCAAGTTTCACCTTACGCACCACAGCCCCCTCCACCCCGGCAGCTTCCTTAGAGTTGGCCGGATATGCCCAGGCATACAGCGGAACCTCACCACCCATGCAGAGCGGCAAATCCAGCTGGCTGGTCTGGTAATTCTTGGGCATGTCGGCATAGAAATAATTCTTACGATCCCACTTGGAAACAGGTGGTGTGCTGCAGCCCAGCATCATGCCCGTGAGTACCGTGCGCTCGATGGCAAATTCATTCAGAACCGGCAGCGCACCGGGCATTCCCAAACAGGTGGGACACACGTTCGTGTTCGGCTCATAGCCGAATCCGGCCTTGCAGGAGCAGAACATTTTGGTCTCTGTCTTAATCTGGCAGTGAACCTCCAGACCGATGGTAACGAGATAATCAGAAACAGGCATGATGAATGATACTGAATACGATTTTAATGGGAAGATGTTATGTTGGCACGTGCCGCCTCATCCAAATCCGAGCGGAATGAGGCATCAAATACATTCTCGAAGCAGAAACTATGGGTTTCACCCAGACTCTCGAACATGGAATCTAGAGCGTCCGAAAAACTGTCGAAAGGTTCTGTATTATATCCGGGAATCGCTGCAATGCGCACGATTTCGCTGCGGATTCCCCATAAAATCGACTCCAGAGGTGCCGTTACCTCAAGCACGGCAGCATCGGAAGAATCAGCAAAGGAACGATTCATGATATAGCTCTCCGGCAGCAGAGACAGAAGCCGCTCGGTCAGTTCCGTCAATCGCACTGCGGCCGCTTTCGCCGTCGGCGCATCCTGCACCAGCTCCAGCGTCTCCAGCAGCGCCTTGTCCGGGTTATGCAGGCGCTTCAACCGCACCAGCTCGATTCGGGTTTCCTCCGCATCCAGCGGAGCAGGAGGTGTTTGCAGCAAATCAACATCATCCTCACTGAACATGCCGGAAGCCACGGCCTGACGAAAAGCCACACGCAGCCGCTCCGAGCCGTAGCAGCGCACACGACAAAGCCCCAGGAACTCAGCGTTCAACTCCTCGAATGCCTCCAGGATTCTCAGATGAACCCCATCCATCATACCTACCACGTGCACCTCATCAGAATCTTCCGGTGCCTCTTCGACGGCTTCGGGAACCATGGGCAGGCGGCTGAGCAATTCATCCAGCTCCGCGACTCGTTGAACGAGCTCCAGAAAGCGAGGAGCTGCACTATCCGCTTCTTCCTTATTTCCAATACCGGACAGAAGAAACCACATATCCGAGGTGGTCTTGAGGAACTCCTGCCCCACACGCTCCGTATCGGCAGGTGTAGCCACGGCAGCGCCATCCACCAGCAACGCACCCTCGGTCGCCGGAGAGTATGACCCCAGCGCCAGAGACGCAACACCGGCCATGTACACCCATTTCCTCATATTCGCCCGGACATTATACCCCATTTTCTGAAATTGGCAAGCCGTAAAATGCAGCATCTCCGCTAACTTTTATATACTGGGGGTAAGAGGCATAGAGCACTGATGCAAGCATAAGGAAAAACCGCATCCTGTCTGCGCAGGATGCGGTTGAAAAAACGATGTTTTCGGTCGGAATCAGGGCTTGATGACGGAAGCCAGCACCACCGTACCGTTGAACGGCGTGGCAACGTTGGCCGGCAGCTCCACCTGGCTCAGACGCAGAGATTCCTGGTACTTCACACCGGAGATATCGGCAACGATGGCGGCGGGAATGTCCTTCACAGCGCACTTAACCGGCATGGAGTGCACAATCTGGTGCACCACACCACCCATAGCCAGACCAACGGGGGTACCCGTAAGCTTGACGGGAACGCGGGTCTTCACCACCGTGTCGGGAGTCACGGCACAGAAATCGATGTGAGAAACAGCGTCCGTAAGGAAGTTGCGCTGCACGTCCTTCACCAGAGCCAGCACCGTCGTGCCGTCCAGATCCAGATTCACCAGAACATTGTCAGAAGGAGCAGCGTTGAGCAGCGTACGAACGTCAGCGGCAGCAGCCTGCACATTCACATTGCCCTCCACGGCGCAGCCGTAAATAACGCAGGGAATGATGTTCTGAGCACGAAGAGCGTTGAGCTTGCCGGTACCGACAGCCTCACGCTTGGTCACTTTGAGAGAATACGGAGTCATGATAATGATTCTATGTATTGGAAATTGAGGTTTGTTTGGAGTTCTTCCGACGTCGGTGCACGGTGTATTGTCACCCGCCGGGCTTGTCTCACCCAAGCCAGCGAAAGCAAGGGTGGACGCCCAGAATACTCCTTTGTTAAGGAATGTCAAGCAAAATTCTGACACAACGTCTATAAATGAAAGAATTTTGGCACATTTGAGCTATTATCGGCAGAAACGGGCATTGTCAAGCATCCTCAATTGTGCTATGTTAGGCGCACATGAGTTCTGACAAATCCCCCCGCATCCGCAAGGTCATGGTTCTGTTGCTGGCAGCCATCTTTCTGGCACAGTTGGGGCACGGCATCTGGGACCTGCTCTTCAGCAACTACCTCAGCAACGTGCACGGGCTGGATGCCGGACAGCGAGGCTTTCTGGAGCTTCCCCGTGAGCTGCCGGGAATTCTCTGTTTTGCGGTCATCTGCGCGCTCTTCTTTCTGGATGAGATAAAGCTGACGCTTCTGGCCTGTCTGCTGGCGGCAGTTGGTGCGTTCGGATTCATGCAACTGGAAGCTGACTGCGGAATGCTGACGCTGAGTCTGTGGATTATCACCGCCAGTCTGGGAGCACATATCCTTATGGGCACCATAGATTCCATCGTCATGCACACAGCACGCCCGGAAAACCGCAGTCTGCGGCTGGGACAGATGCGGGCGCTGGGGACGGCAGCCACCCTGACCGGGGCACTCTACATAGGTATCAAGTGGAAGTTTTTCAACAAGGACTTTTCCGTTGATTATGCCGTCATGGGTGGGATGATGCTGGTAGCCATGTTCTTGCTGATGTGTGTGAAAGGCACACAATTTCCGGCTCGTCGTTCCTGGAAAGAAAGCTTCATCATCCGCCGGGAATACAGCGTCTACTACGGGCTTGAAATCCTGCACGGTATCCGAAAACAGCTTTACCTTACCTTTGGTTACTGGCTGATGGTCAGCACACTGGGTCAACAGCCCTCCGGTATCGGCTTCATTCTGCTCATTGCCGGAATCATCGGCCTGTTCACGCAGCCGCTCATCGGCTGGAGCATCAAGCGTTTCGGCGAGCGCAGAGTCACGATATTCGACAGTGCGGCGCTTTCCATCCTGTGTCTGGCATACGCCTTTGCCCCGGGGATGCTGCAGCCGGGCTGGGCCGTCGGAGTAGTGGGCACCTGCTTTGTGCTGGACAACCTGCTTTTTGCCATGGGCATGGCACGCACCACTTACATTGCCCGCATCTGCGGCGACCGTAAGCAGGAAATCACGCCGTGCATCTACACGGGTATTGCCATCAACCACGTCGCCTCCATCGGCTATGGCATCGTGGGGGGTATCATCTGGGAGCTGACGGGCGGTCCACAGGCCGTTTTCCTCATCGGCGGGCTGGCTGTGGTGGCCGCCGGTTTCCTGGCAAGGAGGATGAAAGAGCCGGAGGAGGCCACGCTAACAGACTCATAATGAAGTCGCATGAATCATATTCAACCGATGTTTCCCTCGCATCGGTCTATTACCCGCGCACAACTCTCTTTCACATTTGCCTTGCTTGTAACTGATTTTAGTATATAATAGCGCGCACATCTACAAGCGCGCACTTATGATTGATCAGTTACGTAAACGACTTCTGGACCGGGAGCATCCCGTTCGCATCCATCTTATCGGCGTAGCCGGTTCCGGCATGAGCGGACTTGCCCGCATGCTGCTGGAAATGGGGCATCGCGTCAGCGGTTGTGACCGTGTGACCAGCACGGAAACCGAACGTCTGCAACAGGCCGGACTCGTCTTCTCCTGTCCTCATAGTGCCTCCGCCGTAAGCGATGCGGAAGTGGTCATTTATTCCTCCGCCATTCGTGAAGAAAACGTTGCCCTGCATGCAGCCCGTCAGAACGGCTGCCTCTGCCTGCGCCGCGCCGAATGCCTGGCAGCCATCCTCAATAACAAGAAGGGAGTCGTCGTAGCCGGCACACACGGCAAGACCACCACTTCCTCGCTGACGGCACACCTGCTGCGCGAGGGACGCATGCGCCCCTGCCACTATGTGGGTGCGGAGATTCCCGTTCTCGGCGCCAACGCCCACTGGAACAACGACAGCGAATACCTGATTGCCGAGGGTGACGAAAGCGACGGCACGCTCGTGAATTACCTCCCGGAACACAGCATTATCCTCAACATCGAGGCCGAACATCTGGACTTCTATCGCGACCTGGATCACATCAAGGAAGTGTTCCACCGGCTCTGCCGCCAGACCCGCGGCACAATTTTCTACTGCAAGAGCGATGACGGTGCGCGCGATGTCTGCTCTCAGTACCCCAACTCCATTTCCTACGGTTGGCAGGATGCCGATTATACGGCCTCGGATGTGACCGTTAAGCGCGGACGTACCCTGTACACCATCAACCACCACGGCACTCCTCTTGGTCGCGTGGAGCTGGGCATCCCCGGCCGCCACAACGTACTCAACTCACTGGCAGCCACGGCCGCCGCGCTTGAAATAGGCTGCGACTTTGCCAGCATCGCCCGTGGTCTGGTCAGCTTTGCCGGTGCCCGCCGCCGATTTGAAACTAAATACCTGTCGCGCGACTACCGCATCGTGGACGACTATGGTCACCATCCGACAGAAATCAGTGCCACGGTGCAGACTGCTCAAAGTCTGAAACCCGGGCGTCTGGTCATTCTCTTCCAACCGCACCGCTATACCCGCACTCAGCTGCTGCGCGATGACTTCGGCCGCGTTCTGCAGACTGTGGACAAACTGTTTGTGGCAGATGTGTACCCGGCCAGCGAAACGCCCATTCCCGGTATTTCCGGACAGACCATCGTGGATGCTGTCAAGGAACACGGCCCGACCGATGCCACCTTCCTGCCCAATCTGGCTCTGGCTCACCACGTTGTCGGTAACCAGCTGCGCCCCGGTGACCTCTTCCTGACGCTGGGTGCAGGCAACGTGCACGAAGCCGGCACGAAGATTGCTCAGGATTTGCGCGTGCTGGCCGAAATGCAGCAGGAATGCGGCTCTCATATCCCCTGCCGACTCTACGAACCCATGAGTAAGCACACCACCATGGGAGTCGGAGGTGAGGCTCAGTACTGGATTGAGCCCGCCGGCTTCGCGGATATGCAGGCGGTAGTCAATTTCTTCAAGGACCGCAACATTCCCGTGCATATCATTGGTCGCGGATCCAACCTCATCGTTCGGAACGGCGGTATCCGCGGTGCTGTCATTCACCCCACCGGTGGTGAATTCGACAAGATTGAGCTGCTGGGCAACAATATTGTGGCCGGTGCAGGCGTGAGGCTCAAGAAACTGGCAGCCTTTGCGGCGGCTAACGGGCTCTCCGGATTTGAGTGGATGGACGGCATCCCCGGGTGCGTTGGCGGCAGTCTGCGCATGAATGCCGGCTGTCTGGGCGGCGATATGTGGCAAGTGTTCCAATCTGCCATTGCGCTGGATGAAGACGGCGAACAGGTTGAGTTTGACCGCGACAGCATGGCGACACCCAGCTACCGCTGCATCCCTGAGTTCCGCCACAACATGGTCATGCAGGCCACCTTTGCCGGGACGCCCGCCGACAAGAACGACATCGAAGCAACGATGGAGGATTTCCGCAACCGCCGTAAGACGACTCAACCCATCGAGCCCAGTGCCGGGTGCACCTTCAAGAATCCGGAATCCATCCCGGCAGGCAAACTCATTGATGAACTGGGACTCAAGGGATTCTCCATCGGCGGGGCGCAGGTTTCCCCGGTTCATGCCAACTTTATCGTGAATACCGGCAAGGCGCTGGCCACGGATGTGACGGAGCTGATTGACACCATCCGAGCCAAGGCACAAAAGGAACGCGGCATTACCCTCCGCACCGAGGTGCAGGTCATCGGCGACCGCGATACGGAGTTCTGATTTATACATCATATCCACCATGAAAACACTTACCAAAGACACAAAAATAGCCCTGCTGATGGGCGGTCCCGGTTCTGAGCGAGATGTTTCCATCGCCTCCGGCAACGGCGTACTGGAAGCCCTGCGCAGCGAAGGATTCACCAACGTTACCCCGGTTATCGTCGATGCAGAACGCCCGGCTATTCCTGAGGGCACAGAACTCTGCTACAACATCATCCACGGCACCTACGGCGAGGACGGCGGTCTGCAATCCTACCTGGAGGAACTGGGGATTCCCTACACAGGAGCCGGCTCCGTCACCAGCCGCAATTGCTTTGACAAAGTGCTGACGAAAAAGGCATTTGTTGCCGCCGGAGTGCCCACCCCCCTCAGCGAAACCATCACGGCCGACCAGATGCCGACCATTCCGGTACCCTGCGTCATCAAGCCCCCGTGCGAAGGCTCTTCCGTAGGTGTCCAGATTGTGAAAGATGCCGTCGAGCTGCCCGCAGCCGTGGCGGAAGCAGGCAAATACGGCAAAGAACTGCTGGTGGAAGAATATATCGCCGGCAAGGAACTGACCGTGGCCATTTTCAATGGTACTGCCCTGCCCGTCATCCATATCTGCCCCCGTTCCGGGTTCTACGATATGAATAATAAATACCCCTCCATGTACGGAGGTGTCGGGTCGGACTACATCTGCCCCGCCGACATCACGGAACAGGAGACCAGAGACGTGCAGGCCGCTGCCCTGGCTGCCTACAACGCGCTGAACGTGGAGGTGTACGGGCGCGTGGATGTTCTGCTGACCGATGATGGCAAACCCTATGTGCTGGAAATCAATACCATCCCCGGCATGACCGGAGCCTCACTCTTCCCGAAAGCAGCCGCAGCGGTCGGGATTTCCTATGGAGAACTCTGCACACGCATTGCGGAGGTTTCTCTGAACCAGCCGAGAGGCTGATGCAGCAGCGGACACGGTCAGCATGAAAAAAGGAAACAGGTATCGCCGACAGGGCAACGTCAAAATCCTGGAGAAGGCCCTCTCCATCAGGGATGCGTTGTTCAGTCGGCTGGCCGTGCGACGCGGAGTCAAGCGCCTCCGCAAGCTTTTCTTTCTTCTGTTGCTGATTATTCCCATCTGCTACGGCATTTTCCGAGCTGTCACCTACACCATTGACAAGGCGTACAGCCTCAGCATCGAACATGTGGATTACGCCTCCTCCAGAGGCTTCATCACCAAGGAACATGTCATGAAGATGCTCGGTATCGAGGGAGCCATCAATATGGCCACCCTCGATGCGTCCGGCATGGAGGCTGCACTGACGAGCAATCCCTGCATCGAATCAGCCCACATCCGCGCCGAGCTGCCGGACACCCTCAGCATTGAAATCGAGGAACGCATCCCCATTGTCTATGTCGAGATGGAGAACGCGGCTGACAGGGGACAGCGACGGAAGCTCTTCATGGATCCCCACGGCTTTCTCTTCCCGGTGATGCCGGAGTACCATGCCAAAGTCATGGAGCTGCCTGTATGGTATCTCAACGCATCAGACGTGAAGGACTTCAAACCGGGAACCCGTATTGACGAGGAGCTGTATCGCCCCATCACGGAGCTGGTTTCTGCCCTCAACTCATACCATCTGACCCAAATCCCCTCCGTCCGCGAAATTTTCCGTTCAAAGTCCTGGAAAATCGTCCTCACACTGGAGGGTGGCATCAGTGTCATCATGCAGGTGTACGGCATCTACGAGCAGGTGGAGCGTCTGCACATGATTCTGGAACACGCCCGTGCCACAGGTAAAAAATTATCCGGCATCAATGTTGTCCCGGCCATCAACCCGACGGCAACCTTCATCGAGCCGGAACCTGATAAAGAGGAAGATACTGATGATAAGAAGGATACAGGAAAGAACAAGCCTGTGCGCAGGCGCTGATTACATTCTTTCATCAATCTTTTATTATTTTGCAAAATTTGATAAAACAGGCAGGAATTTGCTTGTCATAAATTCCAGCTTGTGATATACTCACCTGACACACCTGTTATTTCCGCAAAAAAAACAGGGATTACACTTTTCACCGCAAACTGACAACATGTTCAAAAAACTCACCACCGCTCTGACCGCCGCAGTAGGACTTCTGCTGACGGGCACCGCTGTGCCTGCACATGCTGCCAAGGCCAATGCCCATGCCACCAGCAGTAGCTTCATTCCCCCTGCTGCTCCCAGCCCCAGTGCTGCCCCGGATAAGGATTTACCCAATCTCGGACGCGACAAACACGGATTGCCGTTCTACCATCCCAAGCAGAAGAACCGCGTGGTACGCACAACGGCTTACACTCATTCGGAAAGTGACCACATCGCCTACGGCCCGAAAAGCGCTGCCGGCACCTACCTCAAGTACACCGATGAGGTTCGCAGTGCTGCAGCAGACTGGTCTGTCTATCCTCTGGGCACCAAGTTCAAGATTAAGGGCGAGCCTTACACCTATATTGTAGATGACTACGGTAGTGCTCTTGTCGGCACCGCCACCATCGACATCTATCATCCGACCAAGGCACTCATGCGTAAATGGGCAACCCGCATCGTTGAAATCGAAGTCATCGAATGGGGCTCCCCCACCCGCAGTATGCAGCAACTCGCAGGCCGCCGTGGCTACAAGCACTGCCACCGCATGTACGCCGCTCTGGAGCGCCAGATGCAGGCCGCCCAGAACAAGGGCTGATTCCATCCCCGCTTTTTTCATACAAGGAAACGGCTGAATTCCCCTGCGAATTCAGCCGTTTTCTTGCACCTCACGTCTATAAAGCTCCACACTCAGGAAATACTAAAAGGAAGTAATAAAAACACCCGGATGGTCATGCGCCAACCGGGTGAAAAAAACGTTGGATTTACAGACCGCATCAACTGCGGTTCTTGAGTTGCGGGAAGAGGATGATATCGCGGATGGAGCTGGCGCCTGTCAGCAGCATGCAGAGGCGGTCAATACCGATACCGATACCACCGGCACTGGGCATGCCGGACTCCAGCGTCTGAACGAAATCGTAGTCGATTTTCTGTGTTTCCTCACCGGCCTGGTGCATGAGGCGTTCCAGCTGCTCAACAGGGTCATTCTGCTCGGAATATCCGGGGCAAAGCTCCTGACCGTTCATGACCAGCTCAAAGACATCCACCACTTCCGGATTCTCCGGATTGGCCTTGGCCAGCGGCACGAGGTCACGGGCAACGTGGCAGACGAACAGCGGATTAGCCTGTTTCTCCTCCACGAGCTTTTCATAGACCTGCTGGGTGACAGCAGTATCGTCCAAATCTTCACCAATCTGAAGGCGCAGCTGATTCTCCGCGCGGTCGCGACGCTGCTCCGGGGTGAGGTCAAACCAGTCATTCCCGGCTACTTCCTTCACCAGATCATTGTAGTCGGCACGACGCCACGGACGTGTCAAATCAACCGTCCAGCGCAGATTGCCTTCATCATCATACTGGTCAAACTTGAGCGTGCCGAAGACCTTTTCTGCGACGGAGGTAATCATCTCTTCCATCATCTCAGCCATGGTCTCATAGTCACCACCGGCCTCGTAGACCTCAAGCACCGTGAATTCCGGGTTATGCCGACGATCCACCCCCTCGTTGCGGAAATTGCGGTTCAGCTCAAACACCTTCGGGAAACCGCCTACCAACAGACGCTTCAGGAAAAGCTCCGGCGCGATACGCAGCGTCACTTGCTTCTTGAGAGCATTGTAATAAGACTCAAAGGGCTTGGCGGCAGCACCGCCCGCCACATCCTGAAGCATAGGTGTTTCCACCTCCAGGAAACCGCGGTCGGTCAGGAAGCTGCGAATCTCCTGAATGATGAGGGAGCGCTTCACAAAGCGATCCGCACTGGCCGCATTGCTCATCAAATCCATGTGGCGACGGCGATAACGCAAATCTGCATCAGCCAGGCCATGGAACTTATCCGGCATGGGGCGCAGCGCCTTGGACAGCACTTTGAACTCAGCCACGCGAACAGAAGGTTCGCCGGTGCGGGTGATGAACGTCTCCCCCTCAATACCGACCCAGTCACCACGCTCCAACAGCTTCCACAGGGCCCAGGCCTCCGGGTCGAGCGCCTTCTTGGTGAGCATACACTGGATTGAACCGCAGACATCGCCCACGGTAAAGAACTGTGTGTTGCCCATATCACGGAGCGCCGTGATGCGGCCCAGGAATTTAACCTGTTTACCCTCCGCAAAATTGGCCTTGATTTCCGCCGCATTAGTCGTGACATCGAATCGGCCGCCATAGGGGTTCACCCCCAGGCTGCGAATCTTGCCCACCTTCTCGCGACGCACGGCAATCAGTTCCTCCTCAGAGGAACCCGGAGCGTTATTAGCAGGTTGATTTTCTGACATAGCGCGGCGATTATACGCTTTTTGCCGCAAATATCCAGTCTAAACTCAGGACTGTCGGATTTTTATGTTCAATCAATCGCCCGCAGCACGCACATATTTCAGAATCAGCGGCAACTCATCAGCCAGAAAAGCGGCGTTTTCTTCCTCCTGCCAGTATTCAGCAGGTGTCTCCCCATCATTATTCCGCAACGAGGGGTCTGCACCGTGTTGCATGAGCAGTTGCACGCTCTCAGCACACTCAGCCCGGTGTAACGGTGTCTGCCCCCACTTATTGCGGGCATTCACATCCAGTCCGGCAGAGAGGAAAAGCGGCCAGCAACCCAGTCGGGCATCTGTCCCATGCAGCAGCGTATTGCCGTTATAATCCTGCACGAACAAATCCGCCCCGGCCTCCAACAGAACCTCTGCCACTTCCGGCCAGATATTACCGAACAGGGCCGTCGCGCCCGAATCATCCCTGTCATGCACGGAAAGGCCCTGCTCCAGCAGAAAACGCGCGGCCTCTGCCTCCAGAGCCCACCACAACGCAGTTTCACCCATGCGCCTGTGCAGACGCACATCAACTCCCCTGTCAACAAACAGCCGCAACTTGTCGACATAATGGCAGCAAACCACATCGTCTGTAGTCGGCACCGCCCCGGCATCCATCAGCATCCGACACAATTCAACGGAATCGGCGTAACGCAAAGGTGTACAGCCATAAGAGTCTCGAGCATTCACATCTGCTCCCGCAGCAACCGCCCGGCGGGCGGCAGCAGCATTGCTCTTCTGCAGGGCACGGAACAATTCATCTGTTGCAGTTTGTCTCATCATTCAGCGGGGATGCTTATTACACGGGCGTTCGGAGAAAGCCCGTACACCTGGGGTTCATACATCAGTTGAGCCTGGGCAGGCGGTGCAGCAGAAACACCGGCGCGCTTTACCCTGGCAAAGTAGGTCATGTTCAGCAAATCGCGTCCGCTCCAGCGGGTACAGAATCCACGAACCCGATCTGCCAGATACTCCCGGCGGTCAAAGCAACGGCTCCACGGCACCGTCTCCAGCCCTGCGGCCTGACTCGGAATATCCGGGTTGATAGCCTCCATACAGGCCGGGAGATAATCCTCCAGCACAAGGTATTCCAAATTATCCGCTACCTTGGCACAAGTGAGCGTGACCCGCACCACGTCGCCCACTTTCAGCTGAGCAGGAGCCTGCAGCCACTTCTCGTCCGACCCTTTCACCTCATAGACACGAGTCACCTGCAGGCCCTTTTCCGTCACGCCGGGGAATTCTGTCTGCTCCGGCTGCGCCTTGACCTGCACCAATGCATAGACAGGGCCGCCCTCCGCCGCCAGCGTGGTGGGCAGTTCTGCCGGCCTCTTCACCTGAGGCAATGATACCTTCAACGGCTCACGCTTCACCTGATACCTGCCGGAATCCATCACCGCCGTTACCTCGGAGTCTGTCACGGATTGTTTCCGGAGGAAATCGTGCAACGCCAGCAACATCAGCGAGGAATGAGCCGTACTATGATGACGGGAATCGCGACCGACTGTCCGCATCCAGTCACGGAAGGCTTCATGAGCAGCGCCGGAATTGCACATTCCTTTCATAAATCGAAGAGTTGCGCCATACACCCCGGGACGGATGCCTTTTTCCTGAAGTTCGGCCAAGTCTTCACATCTTTTCTTCAGGATGCGTTCCATTTTTCGGGCATCGCCCAACGCACGAGCCGCCATCAGCTCAGCATCCGCGAAAAGCTCGTCCTCATCCAAGCGGTCCACAAAACGCAGCAGACGTTTCATCTTATCCTTTGGCGGTGTATAACCTCGTTCAGTCGCAACAGTCAGTACCATGGCAGCATAGGCACTTGCCCAGCCGCAGCCTTTCTTCCCTGCTTCCCAGTACCCCAGGCCGCCATCCTCACACTGTCGGGCAAAAAGGGCGGTTATTTCACGTTCCACCTCCTTTTTGACCTCTTCCCCAGGGGTGGCTGCGAGCTGAGGACAGAAAGGTGCAAGCTCATCATAAAGCAAGCGGGGCAGAAGAGAGGCTGCTTTCTGCTCCGTGCAGCCATAGGGATAGCTCAGCAGGAAATCCAGGCACCCCCGCAAATGCAGCAGGGGCGAGGCAGAAAGCCACAGCTCCGCATCATAGCGGGCAGACTGCGCCACATCCGGGGCAAAAAGAGAAGACAGCTTCAGGGGAGCTTGCCCGGGAAGGAGTTCCGGGCGGTGAACCTCCTTGAGCAAGGGTGCGGGGAATCGCACCTGACAAATTCCCTGTACGTCATCTGTTCCGGGTGCTCCCACGGCTTTCCAGCGCAAGTAATATTCCCCCTCCTGCGAGGGAGCCACCTCGAAATACAGCGTAGCGCTGCCCCCCGGCGGCAACTCTGCCTGCTGTGGGGTATCGCAGCCTTCCAGCGTCACCGTCCAGACTCCTGTCTGTTCCGTGGTATTAGTGATGGAGAGCGGCAGCTTCAGCACATCCTCCGTGCTCATGAACAGAGGCATGCCGGGGGTAATCATCACCGGCAGATTCACCACAAAAGCCCCCTCCGCAGTCCCGAAACGCGAGCCCGAACGGTCTGCCGCCACGGCAAATACGCGGTAGCTGGTCAGCGTGTCCGGCAATTCCGTTTCCGCAGAGAAACGCCCCTCAGCATCCGTTCGCAGCGCCGCTTTCCAGACCGCCACCGGCTCAAAATCATTTCGGAAAACATCCTCGGCATAATCATCCATGCAAGGGGCGACAGGACAAGGCACTGCCGGGAGGTCATCTACATCTGAAACCATGAGCGAATCCACATCGGCTTGGGTCAGCACCCCGCTACCGCTGCGAAGCCCGGCCGTCATAAGGCCGCCGTATGCCTGCTTTTTCAGCGATTTTCGATTCGAAGCAAACTTCTTTTTCAGCACGGGCGACAGACTGACCGAGTTTCCCCGAAGCATGTCCCCCATCCAGACGGCATCCATCACCCCGGCAGACAGCATCGGCGGAGACTTCAAAACAAACACAGGTGCAAAGGTCAACGCCTTATCGGAGGCAAAAAAGCGTTCCGGGTCAGGTTTGTCATATTGTCTCAGCGACAGCAGCCCCTCATCCACGGCATAGAGAGTCACCTCTGCCTCCGCAGGTTTACCGACAGACAGCACCTGTCCGCTCAGCACAATCTTCTGACCGGGACGGGATACGCCCTGCGGCAGTTGCAGAGAGACATCCAGATGCTGCCGCTCAATCGGCACAAAACAGGAGGTATCATCCGTCAGCAGACGGCGCGTGGCCTTTTTCCCGATATCAGGAATGACCAGCGAGACGCTCACCGTTCCCTCCTCCAGCCGTTGCAAAGGGACATCCAAGGTCTGTTCACCCTGCTCTGCCTGTTTCTGCACATGGCGCAGCCGCTCTCCGCACCCGATGAACACATGCACCGGACCCTTGCGGGGTGAATGAAAATGCAGACGCAGCGCACCCTTTATCGGCTCAGCACGCAGGAACAGTTTTTCATGTGCTTCTGAGGTGCGGGAAGAGGGTGTTGAATGACACACTGCTTCCCGCCCGGCGGCATCCCGTCCTCGCAGCTCGAGCTCCAGATGGTAACGTAAATCATCGTCATCGTACCACTCATGCTCCCGCAAAGCATTCAATATCTTCGGCGGCAGGGGCACACCCTGACGGCTGTGAGCAGGGATGCTCAGTTCACAAGTGACCAGCTTTTGTTTCACCGGTTCCATCATCACAAAACAGGAACGCGGATTCAGCGAGCGATGACCCTCCTCGTTCAGAGTGATACTGATGCGCTGCTCCCGACCCAACGGCTCATTGGTCCGTGCATCCGTCAGGTAAATATGTGTATCATCATAATCAATCCGGAAATCTGCGGAGGAAAACTTTCTGGTCAGAGACGGCAGAATGACATATTCCTCTCGATCATTGGCAATACTCCCCTCTATTTCAAGCTTGCCGCTGTGCAGCCACGCCTCCTTCATCGGCAGTACCAATGCAGCAGAGCCGTTGGCATCCGTCACCAGTCGGTGCGTTTCTTCCTCCGAATTACTGCGTAGTTTCAGCTCTACTTTTGCATTGTAGAGCGGCACTCCGCTGTAATCATCTGCCTGTACGGACAGCGCGACATGCTGCGGTGCTACTTTCTCCACATCTGCGGTCAAGGTGGCCACAAAGGCATTACGCCGGAACACCTGGCAGGGGACGAGCAGCGTCTCTTCCCCTGCTCCGGCCTGCACTTTTACGGTATAATCCCCCACCACATCCTCCTCACCCTCAGGGAGTCGGATATCTGCGGAGAACCCGCCGAATTCACTCAATGTCACTTCCTGTTCCGACTGTTTTTCGCCATTCGGACGGTCAAGAGTCACCTTCACCTTCTTTTCCGACGTCAGGATAAAATGGTCGTTTCTGAGCCGCCGTACGAGACCACGCAGATGCACCGTCTCACCGGGACGATACAAGGGGCGATCCTTCAACAGGAAAATACGGGGTGCGGATGATTTATCTGCGGACTCCCCATCATACCAGCGGTAATATGG
The DNA here is from genome assembly GCA_964471605.1 of uncultured Akkermansia sp. Classification (GTDB taxonomy): domain Bacteria; phylum Verrucomicrobiota; class Verrucomicrobiia; order Verrucomicrobiales; family Akkermansiaceae; genus Akkermansia. Next base: position 30,987 of record CAYYKC010000012.1, read on the forward strand.
CACGAAAACGCGCCCAACGCCCATATCCTGACCACAGCGGGCAATAACTTTCTTATTATCTTTCAATTTGATAAAGGCGACACCACTGCAATCCGGCAGGGGGGATTCCTCGAATACGAGGCTCTCCCTGTTCCATTCCAATGACTTCATCTCTGCCCCGGTCACAACAGAACCATCAGAAAAACGGGTCACCAGCACCCCCTGATCGGAACAGATGACGTTCAAATCCGTCACCAAGACGGGAATATCCAGCTCATAATTCAACGCATCTGCCCGTTGTTCCTGGAGCGAGAGAGCATACTGCACATGTGCATTCGGGGTTACGTTCAGCGTCACCAGATACAATCCGGGCGGCAATGTTTCACCCGCCAGTGCATCCAAATCCAGCACCAGCTCCGAGCTGCGGAACATGGAACTACCCTTCAAATCAAAATGCCGGGTCGGGTAATGCTGTGCATCCGCTATGCGGCGTTTTCGCTGCTCCTCCCGTTGTTCCAGTTTTTCCACTTCCTCATCCAGAAGAGCTTCCCGCATAGAAACGGTCGGCCTTTCTACCGGGAAACCCTTGCTCTCACGCTCGCGGTGCACGCGGTACTCATACTGATACTGATCACGTTTGCGGGAATCATAGGCGGGTTCCATCAGCGCCTCCACCGCCTGTTGGGGATGAACGCGGTGAAGCGTGGCCTTTACCTCGCTGATATTGCTTGTAGGGAGACGGAGTTTGTGCGCTCCGTTCAAGGGCAGCACTATCGGCTCTTCCGTCTGCGCTTGTATCTGCGGCCATGCCGGTTGCAGCGCCAGCCGATGCACATGTTCGTCGCGAGTCAGCGCACCATTGACTGCCGTCGTGCCGGCAGGCACACTCACATCCACCACAGCCGGCAGCACCCCACTCACGAGAATCCGCATCCCGCTTGCCATACCCGGAGCCTGATAAGCTAAGCGCTTATCCTCGCTGCCCGGCAGCCACGTCCCATGAGGCTGATACGGAAGGGCTCCGCCATAGCGGAAAAGTAGCCAGATATTTTCGTTCACCGTCAATTTTCTTCCGGCTCGTGTATTTTCCGTTGTACCATCACCATCTATGCTGAACCCCAGACGGGAGAAGAGGTCCGGCAGCGATTTTTCCGGAATGGGCTGGGAAAAGTACAGCGTCATCTCCACTTCGCTGCCGTCTGTTGCCTTTTCTGCTACACTCAGTCCGCTGAAAAGCTCATTGATGGGGTGAAAATCTGCGGAAGTCCCCCGCATGGATGATGGAATGTTCGGGTCTGGCTCCTGCTGAGCAGCAGCGAACCCTGATTCCGGCGCTCCGCTGTAACACAGCATCCAGGTTTCATCCGTATCCAGTTCTTCTACCGGACGAACCAGCACATGTCCGGGCATGACCGACTCCGCTTTCAGTTTACCCCATACCTTCTGTCCGGCGTCAGCCAGTCGCTCCAGACTCTCCTCCAGAACTCCGTCACAGACGCGGGCTGGTTCCACCGTAGCCGCTACACTGCGCCCCGGATAACGCTTCCCCGTCCAGATGCTCTCTTTCACGCGACGGAACACGTAATTCACCGCCGTCTTTTCCGAAAACTGCTGAGCTTCGCGAGTATGATGCCGCTGCGGGGTCACCAGTACAGCGCACCCCCGAGCAGTTGCTACGGGGCAGATACGCAGCAAATTATCCGGGCAGCGGAAGACATATTCACGTTTCTTCATTTCAGCCCCGCCCAAATAACAGGTTCCCTCATGAAAAGTCAGCTTATACTGTGTCTTGCAGCTGCTGCCGGCAGGGAAACTGATTCGCAGACTATCCTGGTCTACCCATTGAGTCAGAGGCACATGACGTTCATCCCCCGTTATCCGAAACAAATCTGACGCTGCCGATGCCGACTCGTCAAAAGGGCTCTGCACCACGGAGGCCGGAACCACAGGCTCAGGAAAACAAATTGTTACCGTCTGTTGGTTGTAATTCGGCTCAATCGTCCCAGCCCGCAGCATTCCTACCAGCAGCAGGCTCATCATCCACAGAAAATTTGCACAAAAACGGCTCATATCTGACATTGTCGTAGCATTCTACACCTATACTAATCCCACCGCGAGCCAAATCCGCAATTTTTTCTGAAAAAGGCAATAAAAAAGCGGCTTTCTCCTTGCCGAACAAGAGAAAGCCGCTGAAGAAGAAATCAGAAGAATCAGTTGGCCACGGTGAGGCTTTCAGCCTGCTCGCGGGTGAGCTCGATACAGTTCCAGGGGAGTCCGTACCGATTGAGAGCCGCCATGAAGGGATCGGGGTCATTCTGTTCCATGTTGAAGACGCCCTTGCCGCTCCAGGTGCCGGAAAGAATCATGCTGCCGCCGATGGCTGCGGGAACACCGGTGGTATAGGAAATGGCCTGGGAACCGACCTCGCGGAAGCATTCCTCATGGTCGCAGATGTTGTACACATAGATAGCCTTGTACTGACCGTCCTTCTTGCCCTGAATCACACAGCCAATGCAGGTGCGACCGTGCGTGGTCTTGCCCAAATCGCCGGGATCAGGCAGCACCGCTTTGAGGAATTGCAGCGGAACAATCTCCACACCGTTGTACACGACGGGGTCAATGCGGGTCATGCCCACATTCTTGAGCACCGTCAGGTGGTTGATATAGTTGGGGGAGAAGCTCATCCAGAACTGGGCACGCTTAATGGTGGGAATATGCTTCACAAGGGATTCCATCTCCTCGTGGTACATGCGGTAAATCTCGTAGGTTCCCACGCCGTCCGGGCAGGTAAAGGCCTGGTGTTTGCTCATGGCTCCGGTTTCCTGAAAATCGCCGTTCTCCCAGTGGCGGCAGGGGGCTGTCACCTCGCGGATGTTGATTTCCGGGTTGAAGTTCGTGGCAAAGGCCTGACCATGGTCACCACCGTTCACATCGATGATATCCAGGTACTCAATTTCATCGAAATGGTGCTTGAGAGCCCAGGCGGTGTAAACATTGGTCACGCCCGGGTCAAAGCCGGAACCCAGCAGGGCATAGAGCCCGGCCTCGCGGAAGCGCTCCTGGTATGCCCACTGCCAGCTGTACTCAAACTTCGCCACGTCTCGTGGCTCATAGTTGGCGGTGTCCATGTAGTGGCATCCTGCCTCCAGACAGGCATCCATGAGGGGAAGATCCTGATAGGGCAGCGCCACGTTAAGCACCAAATCAGGCTTAATCTCGCGCAGCAGCGCCACCGTAGCCGCCACATCATCGGCATCCACGGCATGCGTGGTAATCGCCACACCCTCGCGGGCAAGCACGTCTGCCGCAATAGCATCGCACTTGCTCTTGGTGCGCGAAGCAAGATGGATGTTCTTGTAGACATCCTTCATCTGAGCACACTTGTGAGCCACCACATGGCCCACACCACCTGCACCGATAATGAGTACTGTGTTCATCGCCCCGAGAGAGTGCATGAACTCATCCCAAAAGTCAAGTCAAATTGCCGCTCTCCGCGACATCATCCGATATTTTTTTCAAACAGGGCCAATTCGACCAGGGCAAACGCATTTGAGTTGTGTCATACTCTCTGGAGATTCAGGTCGCTAA